>PMTP01000021.1 GCA_003167305.1 Acidobacteriaceae bacterium | reverse complement strand
GTGGTGCGCGGCCCGCAACTGGTAGGCATCATCAGCCGCCAGCGCATCGTGGACGCCTTGCGCACGGACGGCAACGGCTATGTACAGGCGACCATGTCCAAGGCCTTCCAGGTGGCGCGGCCCGAGGACACGCTGGGAACCACCATCCGCCGCATCCAGACCGGCCGCGGGCTTTCGCTGATTCCCGTGACCGAAAGCGGGCGCGTGGTGGGCATTGTGAGCGTGCAGAACCTGATGAGTTCAATGTCCCTGCTGGCCGAGCAGCGCCGCATGGAGCGTGAACAAGCCCGCGAGGATGCCCGCTAGGGATTTTTTATGGATGGCGTAATGTCATGGGTGCCCCACCCTCGCCACGTTCTTGTTTTTGTGGCTAGGGTGGGGCACCACAGAGCCGGAGATTGATAGTGCCCATGCCCGCCGACCCCGAAGCTGCCCTCGCCCCCGGCCTTTACCTGGTTGCCACCCCCATCGGCAACCTGGGCGACATTACCTTGCGCGCCCTCGACGTGCTCAAGCGCGTGGACCACATCGCCTGCGAAGACACCCGCCAGACGCAGAAGCTGCTCAACCACTTCGAGATTTCCACCCCTACCTTGAGCTGCCACCAGCACAATGAACATCAACGCGCGAGTGAGTTGATCGGGGCGCTCAAGGCGGGCGGGCGCATCGCGGTGGTCTCCGACGCTGGAATGCCCGGCATCAGCGACCCCGGCAGTTGGCTGACCGCCGAGGCCATTGCCTCCGGCGTCGCGGTGATCCCCATCCCCGGAGCCAATGCGGCGCTCAGCGCGCTGGTGGCCTCCGGACTGCCCACGGACGCATTTCACTTCATCGGCTTTCTGCCGGAGAAAGCGGGCGCGCGGCGAACCCGGCTGGAGGCGCTGGCCGCGGAGATGCAAAGGAGTGAGGCGGCGCGCACGCTGATCTTCTACGAGGCGCCGCACCGCATTATGGAGATGCTTGCGGACCTGGAAGCCATTTTTGGTCCCGCCGTACGCGTAGTACTGGCGCGTGAGCTGACCAAGATTCACGAGGAGTTTCTGCGCTGTACGGTCGCGGAGGCGCGGCGGGAACTGGGCAGCCGGGATCGCATCCGCGGTGAGATCACCCTGCTGGTGGAGGCGTGCCCGCTGGCGGAAGCAGAAAGAAGCGGCGCCGCGGTGAAGATTGCCGACCGCATCGCCCGCCTCCAGGGCGAAGTCGGCGTGGACGAGAAGGAAGCCCTCAAGCGCATTGCCCGCGAACTGGGCCAATCTAAGAGCGACGTTTATCGCGAGCTGCAACGGGAGCGGGCGCGGCGGCGATAGAGTTCAGGCTATTCCTTATTCCCTATTCCCTGCTTTGCGGCATTCTGCGCCTTGACCTCGGCGAGCACCTTGGGCGTTATGGGGTAGGCTGAGCGTCTTCACGGCCCTGCAAGCGGTCATACAGATACAGATCGCTGGTGGTTCCGAGCGACTCGTTGTACAGCTCAATCGCGCCGGTCACCTGCTTCAGCTCTTCGCTGAACAGGTGAATCGCGTGCAATTGGCTGGCTGTGGCAGGCAGCTCTACATGGGCAGTCTTCAAAAACTTCTGGTAGCCGCGATCCAGCAGCCGCGCCACCTGGCCCCCCAGCAGCGCTCCGGGGCGAACGGCGAAGGCAGCCGGCGCGCCTTTGTCCGCGGCGGCCACCAGAACCGCCCCGGCTCCGTGCTTGGTCACCAGCACACCACCTGCCACTTCATCCCTAGGCGCCACATCGAAGGAATGTGCGCGCAGGGTCTCCAACGTCTGATCAAAGCTCCGAGTATGGGATCGTGGGCTCACGGCGCCTTCCAGTCTGCGAGAATCGTCCTGCGGGGCTCGGCAGAGTTTCTGAAGCCCAGCCCCCGTACACTCAATCTCGCACACCCGGAGCACAGGCTGCAATTTTCCAGGACGATCGAAGAGGAATAAGCGTAAGCTGTCTCCTCACTGCCCGAATGCAGCGCCAGGACGCCACGCGGCCGGAGGAGTAGCCCGACTTGCCGCGTCAAGTTACACTTGCAATGAACCCGCAAACTTGCTAACTTGCGATCACCGCGAAGCGGCGGCTAACCTGCTAAATGGTTAACCAGTCCTCGCGAGTATTGCGAAAGGATAGAGAAAACCCAAGTCTCACCGATTTGGTTCATAGGGAGCATACAGGCACTGATCCGCCCAATTCCTGAGAATCTCGGCAAATGCCAGAGAAACTTCTTTACATTCATGCATTTCAGTTGGCATAATGGACAAACTTCAGGGCGCTCGCTCTTCCCTGTTTCCCCTTCCCCCAGCGAGCAATCTCGGAGCAAATCAAGGAGGATCGTATCCATGAACAAGCTCAGCCCCATTCTCTTGGGACTTTCCCTCGCTGTCGCCGGCAGTGCGACGGCTGCGGCACAAGATCAGTCGCCCGCAACCGTCTCGGCTCCCAAATACTTGCAGGTCACCGTGGAATACACCAAGCCCGGCAAGGGCGGTCTGGCCCACGACAAGACGGAGAGCGCCTACGTCCAGGCCATGGCCAAAGCCAGATTCCCCATCCACTATATCGCCTTCAACTCGATGTCGGGCAAGGCGCGGGCCATCTATCTGGCTCATTTTGACTCCTTCGACGCCCTGCAAAAGGCCAACAAAGTCTTTGATAACCCGGCCACCGGGGCCGAGTTTGAAAAGCTCAACGTGGCGGATGGCGAACTGGTGGAGGATACCAAACAGTTGATCTTCAGCTATGTGCCTGACCTGAGCTACCATTCTAGGGCGCCCAGCCCGAAGGTTCGCTACCTGGAAGCCCGCATCCTCCACGTTCATCCCGGCCACGGGAAGGAATTCGAGGAACTGGTGAAGATGTGGATCGCCGCCGCCGACAAGGCCGGCAGCGCTGACCACTGGGGCGCATACAGTGTGGAGTACGGCGATCAGCTCGGCTCCTACATCTTCCTCACTTCGGACAATTCCCTGGCCGATATTGACCAGAGCAACGCCGAGGAGCCGAAATTTACCGCGGCTCTGACCGATGACGATCGGAAGAAGATGCGCGAGCTGCGCGCGGCTGCCATCGACACCGACCGATTCGAGCTCTACTCCGTCAATCCCGCACAGAGCTACGTCCCCGACGAGTACATCCAGGCAGACCCCTCCTTCTGGAAGCCGAAGCCCGCGATGGAATAAGAGAAAGACAAGCCATAGCTTGACTCCACTATCAACCCTGGGTATTGCGCGCGGCTCCGGCATC
>PMTP01000024.1:18095-30578 GCA_003167305.1 Acidobacteriaceae bacterium | reverse complement strand
GCGCGGGTCGAAGGTCCAGTTGGGCAGGATGAGGGCCGCGCCGGTGTTCAAAGAAGTCATGCTGCCGATGACGCAGCCGTAGCAATGGAAGAGCGGGACGGGGACGACGATCTTGTCGATCTCGGTGTAATGAAAGCCCTGGGCGAGGAATTGGCCATCGTTGATGACGTTGTAATGGGTGAGCATGACACCCTTGGGCAGGCCGGTGGTACCGCTGGTGTACTGGATGTCGGCGATGTCCTGGGGATCGACGTAGTCGGGCAGGCGGCCCTCGGCGTCGAGGAAGGCGGGCCACTCGGGGGAGTCGAAGTAGATGACGTGCTGGAGCTCATGATCAAAGCCGTGACGGGCGCGGGTGAGGATGTCCTGATAGTCGGCGTGCTTGTCCTTGTGCCAGAGGAAGAGGGCTTTCAAGCGCGAGCGCTGAAGGGTGTATTGCAACTCGTGGGAGCGGTAGGCTGGGTTGATGTTGACCAGCGAGGCTCCGGCACGGGCGACGCCCATGTGCATCATCGTCCATTCAATACAATTGGTGGACCAGATGCCGACGCGGTCGCCGCGCCGTATGCCCAGCGACCAAAGGCCGCGGGCGACGCGGTCGGCTTCGGTGGAGAGTTCGGCCCAGGTGAGGCGCTTTTGCTGGTGGCAGGAGGCCACGGCGAGGCGGTCGGGATAGCGGCCGGCGGTGCGGTCGAGCAGGCCGCCGATGGTCAGATCAAGGAGCGCGCGGCTGGGGCCGCACGTGTAGCTCTGGGTGTACAGGTTTTCTTCGACAGGCATGGTTTTTGTTTTGAACTCGACGGAAGTGTATACCAACCTACCTGACGATTAAATGTGATCTGGGCCACAATTCACCAGCGGCAGGGTGCTTTTGCATATGCCTGCCCGAAGGCCGTGCAAATCTCACGTGCTTTTAGCGGGTCTCCTGGCGTAGAATGGCATCGCCTCCGGAAAACGATTTCCGGCGTCGGGAATGTTGCCCCGGCGCGGAGACGGCTCCGGAAAATCCAATGGCATTTCCAGGATGGTTTGAGATGAATCACTTAGTTTACGCACTTTCCTCGCTCCCCTTGCTGGCGGGTACAGCCCTCGCCGGCCACGCCCAGGCCGTAACCGAGATCGGCGGCCAGCCCATCGTCAAGCTCACCCGCGACGCCGTCAGCACCACCAAGCCGGAGTTCACCAGCATCACCCTCGCTCCCGGCCGCGGAATGGAGATTCTGCAGATCACCGCCAACTTCCCCGGCAAGGGTAATGTGGATGTGCTGGCCTCGCCCGACCTGGCCGGCGCCAAGAAGATGCTCGACGTGGAGGACACTGACTTCGGCGATCTGGGCTACCGGCTGGGCGCGGCCTTCCTGGCGCCTTATCCCAACCGCATTCGCGGCAAGCTTTCGGCGGACACCAAGACGCTGACCACCGAGTGGCAGGGCCACACCATCACTCTGCCGGCCAACAACGGCCGCCAGCCGGGCGGCGATATCCACGCGATGCACGGGCTGATCCTCAAGGCCAAGACCGACGACGTAGTTGTGAAGAAGGTCGAGGGCGGCGAGCAGGTCACCGGCGTGATTCACGGCGGCAACTTCGGCGGCCACTGGCTCTCGAAGACCGATCTGGTGGTCACCATCACGCTCTCCGCCGACGCCGTGGACGCCTCGATTGTGGCGCACAACGTGGGCAGCGAGGCGGAGCCTTTCGCGCTGGCATGGCATCCCTACTTCAATCTGCCCTCGGGCGACCGCACGCAGGCCAAGGTGCAGATTCCGGGCGCATTCACGGCCGAGCTGGATAACTACAAGAACGTCTACCCCACCGGCAAGCTGCTGCCCATCAAGGGGACCCGGTATGACCTGAGCGCCCCCGGCGGCGTGGCGTTGGGCAAGGAGTTCTTCGACGACAACTGGAGCACGCTGGATTGGAAGGGCGGCGCCGTGACCGTCGTGATCACCGACCCGGCCGCCCACTACGGGGTCAAGATCGAGGGCCTCTCGCCGGAGATCAAGACCATCCAGATGTACGCGCCGCCCATGGCGCACTTTGTGGCCATCGAACACCAGTACAACTTCGCCGATCCCTTCGGCAAGGAGTGGGGCACGATGGACACCGCGATGGTGACGCTGAAGCCGGGCGAGAGCACCAAGTGGCACGTGCGGCTGCGGGTGTTTGTGCCATAACCCAGAGATCAGGGATCAGGGATCAGAGATCAGGAAAGCAGGCCGGGGCGCGAGCTCCGGCCTGTTTTGCGATTGGAGTTCGCTGATTCTTTAACTCACTATTTCGACTTCATTATTCCAATTCTTCCCTGGCACGGATCTTTCTCACCAGCGGCAGGCGCAGGAAGCTCAGTTGCATCAGTTCGAGGAAGGATTTTTCCGGATAGCTGTCCGCGCGCCAGAGACGAATCGCGCCCGCCACCGAAAAACCGAGAACGGCGAGCAGCGCCAGCGGCAGCAGGTCAACGAGAAGGAAGCGCACTACATCCCACAGCCCCCACGGGCCTCCGGCATCAACCACCTGTCCGTAGCGGGTGAGCACCCAGTATTCGCCAGATCCGCGGCCCTGGAGATTGAAATACACTTTGCCGCCGGCGATCCGTGCGTGCTTCACGTCGGAAGCAATGGCGATCTTGTCGCCGGAGGCTGTCTCAAGATACGGCTTGAGCCCGGCGACGGTTGTCACCACACCCTGCCGATTCCACCCGATCTTATCCATGCGCAGTACGCAAGGGCAGCTTGCCATTCCCAGCCGCGGAAGCTGAAACTTCGCGGGAATCAGCAGCAGATAATCCTGTCCCGGCATCGCCTCGTAATATCCGGCTCCCGCCGCCGGTTTCTGGTCGTCGGAATCCAGTTGCATGGTTTCGCCGGGCAGCACAAACAGATGGGCGACAACCACGTGGCTTTCGTCCTCGATATCCACCACAGGCTGCGGCTCGGCGGAGTGGTTGGTCTCCGGTTCAAGGCGTAGCGCCCGGCAAGGCAGAGCACAGGCAAGGGCGAGGAGAAAAAGCAGCGCGGATACAGGCTTCATGGCCAATCTTTTATCACATCCGGAAGCGGGAGGGCAATCGGAGCGGCCCGGCAATCGCAGCCCCATCCGGAATCCCATTCCTCGCGCCTGTTTTGCGCCGCCCGGTAAACCCGCGCCCTTCGTTTCCCGTCTACCCTGTTTGGGGGAAGCAGTGGGAACTCATTATCGCTGCCCGTGCTGCGGGTGCAAGACGCTGGACGCGCCCGGCGCGCTCGCTCTTTGCCCGGTCTGCTGGTGGGAGGACGACGGCCAGGAAGACGTGGACGCAGCCGAGGTACGCCTGACGGTGAATGGCGCCCTGAGCCTGGACGAGGCCCGTACGCACTACGCCCGCTGCGGCGCGGCCCATCCCCGCTTCCTGCCGTACGTCCGCAAGCCCCAACTCACTGAGCAGTAGACCGGGGTTCCCAACGAGCGATTTGTGCTCATTGGGGTGAGGGAAGCGATCTTTGCTCGCTGGGTGAAGGGACAGGTCTTCGTCCGTGGGGTGGAGTAGTGCCTTTTCCGGTCCCCTTTTGCACTGAAAGCTGTCCGCCCGGTTTGATTCTTCCAGCAAATCCTCTTACCATGAGATGAGGCCGTTCCCTGTCCGCACGACATTGGTAAAGCCCCGTGCGGCAGCCTACGGCGGCAACCTGCCGACATGAGTGGTGGTTTGCGGCTCAAAACAGGCGGTTTATCCCTCAGTGCGGCAGTTGGTTCGGCGCACACAGCGCATGGAAGGCAAAACGTTGAGTTCTACCGACACACCCGAAAACAATCCCCAACCGGACGCGGCCGAGGGGTCGAACGAAAGCCTCGAACAGGCGCACGATCACGCCGGCCACGATCATGACCATACCGGCCACGACCATCCGCAGGGCCCGATCCTGAATCCGGAGTGTACCCGCGAACTGGTGCTGGACATTCCCGCCGAAGAGGTCTCCAAGGCCTATCGGACGGTAACCGGCAACTACCGGAAATACGCCAAGATACCCGGCTTCCGCTCGGGCAAGGTGCCGGAGACGGTCATCCGCCGCCGCTTTGCCGACGGAATCCGCAAAGACGTGATCGAAGGCCTTATGCCCGAGCGCTTCAACAAGGCAGTCGTGGACCTGGGCGTCAAGCCCGTCGGCGAGCCGCGGGTGCTGGAGATGACCGTCGAGGACGGCCAGCCGCTGCACATGAAGGCGGTCTTCGAGTACGTCCCGGAGTTTTCCATCGAGGGCTATCAGTCGGTCACCGTCGAGAAGCCGCCGGTGGAGATCACCGAAGAGGAGTACCAGCGCGAGATCGAGCAGTTGCGCGAGTCGCGCGCCACCATCGAGCCGGTCGAGGAGGACCGAGCTCTCAAGAACGGTGACTGGGCGCAGATCACCTATAGCGGCCTGATCGCGGAGGACGCCGAGGCGCCTCCGGTGGCCGGTGAAGATACCTTGGTCGAAGTGGGTGGCAAGGATACGGTGGAGGCCTTCAGCGCGGTGCTGCGCGGCGCCAAAGCTGACCAGGAGCTGAAGGCCGAGGTCATCTACCCGGCCGATTACGCCGAACCCAAGCTGGCCGGCAAGACCGTGGCCTACAACGTCACGGTCAAGGCCATCAAGAAGCGCACCGTGCCGGAGCTGACCGACGAATTTGCTCAGGAACTGGGCCACTACGAGAACCTGGCAGATCTGGAAGCCCGCGTCCGCGATCACATCTCCAGCCGCAAGCGCCGCAGTGTGGAAAGCGAGACCAAGGACCGGCTCTTCGCCGCGCTCACCGGGAAGTACGTCTTTGCGGTTCCCGAGTCGCTGGTGCAGGAGCAGATTGACACGCGCCTGGAGCGCGGCCTGCGCGCCCTGGCGGCTCAGGGCATGGATACGGAGCAGATGCGCAAGCTGGACTTTGCCCGTCTGCGCGCGGCCCAGCGCGACGGCGCCGTGGCCGAAGTAAAGACGAACATTCTGCTGGATCGCATCGCCGCTCAGGAAAAGATCACCGTCGAAGACGAGGAATTGGACCGCGAACTGCAACTGGCAGCACTACAAGCCCGCGAACCGATCGAGGCCCTGCGCGAGCGTTTGACGGGCGATGGCGAGCTGACCAAAATTCGGGAGCAATTGCGGCGCGAGAAGACCGCGTCCGCGCTGTATGAGCGTCTGCCCGCGTAGGGCGGCACAACGAAGCAAGATCGAGAAGAAGGTTTCATGGCATTGGTTCCCATGGTGGTTGAGCAGACGAGCCGGGGCGAGCGCGCCTACGACATCTACTCCCGTCTGCTGCGCGACAACATCATCTTCCTGGGTACGCCCATCGACGACCAGATCGCCAATCTCGTCGTGGCGCAGTTGCTCTTTCTCTCCGGCGAAGACCCGGAGAAGGATGTGCATCTGTACATCAACTCTCCGGGCGGCTCCATCACCGCCGGCCTTGCCATTTATGACACCATGCAGTTCATCAAGAACAAGGTGGAGACCATCTGCATCGGCCAAGCGGCCAGCATGGGAGCCTTCTTGCTGCTGGCGGGGGCCAAGGGCAAGCGCTTTGCCCTGCCCAACTCGCGCATTCTCATTCATCAGCCGTCGATGGGGGGCTTGAGCGGACAGGCCACCGACATCGACATTCATGCGCGCGAGATTCTCCGCATCCGCGAGATTACCAATAATCTGATCGCCAAGCATACCGATCAGCCGCTGGATCGCATCGAACGGGATGTGGAGCGGGATTTCATCATGAACGCGCAACAGGCCAAGGAATACGGCATCGTCGATGAGATCATCGACCGGCCGAGAACGTAGAAGCAAGCAATGTTAGCGTTGTTAGCGGGGTTAGCGGAGTTAACAAAGGCCAACAGTTCAACTATGGTCCAGGTATTTGAAGGAGCAGCAGGATGATACGGCGTCTGGAAACCTATGAATCGCAGAGCTGCTCGATTCTTGATGATATTCGCGGTGATGCGGCTAACTCCGCTAACTCAACTAACTCCGCTATCGTAGTCCAAGAGGGAGCCATCCAATGATGAAACCGCGCGGGGGACCGGAAGAAGCGCTGCGCTGCTCGTTCTGTCACAAGTCACAGGACGCCGTGGCCAAGCTGATCTCTTCGCCCAGCGACTACCCTCGCGCCTACATCTGCGACGAGTGCGTGGCTGTCTGCAACTCGATCCTCGAGGACGACCGCGGCGGCGGTGCGGATGCCGCCCATCCGGCCAACGCCGCCGGCCACCTGCCCAAGCCGCAGGAGGTCAAGAACTTCCTCGACGACTTTGTCATCGGCCAGGACCAGACCAAGAAGAAGCTCGCCGTGGCCGTTTACAACCATTACAAGCGCATCCAGATGAACAAGGTGCGCAACAACGAAGTGGAGCTGACCAAGTCGAACATCCTGCTCATCGGCCCCACCGGCTCGGGCAAGACGCTGCTGGCGCACACGCTGGCCAAGATGCTCGACGTGCCCTTCGCTATTGTGGACGCCACCACGCTCACCGAGGCCGGCTACGTCGGCGAGGATGTGGAGAATATCATCCTCAAGCTGCTGCAAGCCGCCGAGGGCGACGTGACCCGCGCGCAGCAGGGCATCATCTACATCGACGAGATCGACAAGATCGGCCGCAAGGATGAGAACCCGTCGATTACCCGCGACGTCAGCGGCGAGGGCGTGCAGCAGGCGCTGCTCAAGATTCTCGAAGGAACCGTGGCCAACGTGCCGCCGCAGGGCGGACGCAAGCACCCGCATCAAGAATTTACCGCCGTGGACACCACCAACATCCTGTTCATCTGCGGCGGAGCGTTTGTGGGCCTGGAGCGCGTGGTGGGCCGGCGTGTGGGCAAGAAGGCGCTGGGCTTCAAGGCCATTGACGCCGAGGCCGATGCCGCCACCACCCGTTCGCATCGCGACACCGAGCTGTTGCGCAAGACCGAGCCGCAGGACCTGATCAAGTACGGCCTGATTCCCGAGTTTGTCGGCCGCCTGCCGGTGGTGGGCGTCCTCGACGAGCTGGACGAGTCGGCGCTGATCGAGATCCTGACCAAGCCGCGCAACGCCATCCTCAAGCAGTATCAGAGAATGTTCGAGTTCGAGAACGTCCGCCTGCACTTCACCGTGGAGGCCATCGGCGCGGTAGCCCGCGAGGCTCTGGCCCGCAAGGTGGGCGCGCGCGGATTGCGCATGATCCTCGAAGAACTGATGCTCGACCTGATGTTCCACCTGCCCAACAACAAGAGAGTCCGCGACATCGAAATCACCAGGGACATGGTCGAGCGCCGCGATCTCTCGCTGTGCCTGCTGGAAAAGGCGGGATAATTACCGCTTATTCGGAATTGCAGCTAAAAACCCTCATGCGTATTCACTGCATGAGGGTTTTTCGTTTGAAGGCTGCATCCACCAAGATGGACCGGCGCTTCGACGATGTCTCGGCCGCTACAGCCGAAGTTGTAATCGATATCTGAAACGCCCCGTCTTTTGCTCAGATTTTGCTCTGACTTGGATGGCGGTTTATGGCCGCACCGCACAGTTCTATCGATAGATAGTGGTCAATTCTGCTCACAAAACGTGAAATCTTTGCTACTCGAACTTTAGTAATGATGAGCGAAATTGCACAGACCTCCCATTTTGCCGCTTGTTATTTTCTGAGAGTCATACTGTATCGGTATGCTCACCCGAGCCGGCCAGATGACAAGTGCTGGGCACCACGCCACCACAGGTGGACGAGAGGATACAAATGCGTAATTTCAGGCTTGGTTTCGTGTGCTTACTGACGGCTCTGCTGGTCGCCTTTGTGGCCGGTTGCGGCCAGGAAACGGTAACCATTCCCAGCGTGGTCTCGGTGACTCCCGCTCAGGGCGCTGCAAGTGTTGCCGTCAATACGGCAATTACCGCCACCTTCAGCGAGGCGATGAACCCGGCCTCGATCACCGGCACATCCTTCACGGTCGCCGCCCCGAATGGCGTTGCCGTGGCTGGAGCCGTGACGTATAGCGGTGTAACTGCGACGTTTACGCCGGGCTCCGCCCTCGCATTCGACACTACCTACACGGCGACGATCACCACCGGGGCTGCGACCCCCGGCGGCGAGGCATTGATTGGCAACTACGTGTGGAGTTTTTCCACGATTGCCCCGGCGCCGACAGTCGTGGCGACGGTCCCTGCGGCTGGAGCCGTAAATGTGCCCGTTGGCCAGGTGTTGACCGCGACCTTCAATGAGGCGATGACCCCCGCCTCGATCAGCGCGACAACCTTCACGCTGCAAACGACGAAGGGAGTGGTTGCCATAGCCGGCACCGTCACGTACAGTGGCTTGGTTGCGACGTTTACGCCCACGGCCAGTCTCGCTTACAGTACCGCCTACACAGCCACGATCACTACTGGAGCCACGGATCTGGCAGGCACACCGCTGGCTGTCAACAATGTTTGGACATTCACAACGATTACCCCGGCGCCCGCGGTGATAGCCACGGTGCCGGTGAACACAGCCACACTTGTGCCTGTCGGCCAGGTTCTCAGCGCGACCTTCAATGAGGCGATGAACTGCGCGGCGTTTCCTGTGGCGGCGTTTACCGTCACTGGCCCTGGAGTGACCCAAGTCCCCGGAACAATCGGTTGCGCGGGCGCCGTTGCAACCTTTACGCCGGGCGCCAGCCTTGCATTCAACACTCTATATACGGCCACGATCACCACCGGAGCAACGGATCTGGCGGGCACTCCGCTGGCCAGCAAATACGTGTGGACCTTCTTAACGCTTCCGGCTCCAGCCCTGCCCACAGTCATCGCAACCGTGCCGGTGAACGGGGCTGTGAACGTGCCCTTAAACCAGGCGCTCACTGCGGCCTTTAGTGTGGCGATGACCCCGGCGACCATCGACGCGGCAACCTTTACGCTGAAAGCAACGATCAGCGGGACTGCCGTAACAGGAGTGGTTACTTATGTCCCAGCCGGCTCGGTAGCCACGCTTACGCCGTCCGCCCCCCTGGCGCCCACCACCGAATACACGGCCACCATCACCACCGGGGCCACGGATACACTCGACAACGCCCTGGCTCATAACTACAACTGGACCTTCACCACCGCAGCCCTCCCAGTTGCCATACCGCCGACGGTGATCACGACCATCCCCCTCAACTCGGCCACGCTCGTGCCACTGAATCAGATCGTCAGCGCCATCTTCAGCGAGCCGATGAACCCGGCCACGATCACCACGATCACCCCGCCAACCTTTACACTGACATACGTGGCATCGGGCGTCACCACTCCCGTGGCCGGCCTGGTAGCTTACGCAGCGGTTGGAAATACGCTGACGTTCACGCCGACGGCAAATCTGGCGGCCAGCACCCTGTTTACAGCCACCATCACAACCGCCGCTCAGAGCCTGGCAGGCACTCCAATGGCCAGCAACTACGTCTGGACATTTACAACTGGGACCGCAGTAGTCGCCGTTCCGCCCGTGTTGGTTTCGACGGTTCCGGCGGACGCAGCCATAACCGTGCCCTTGAATCAGGCAATCAGCGCAACCTTCAGCAAGGCGATGAATCCGCTGACCTTCATCTCGACCACCTACTACCTCACGCAGGGCTTAACTTCGATAGGGACAGCGATATCCCTTGACCCGACCAACACCATTGCCACTCTCACGCCTACGGCCTCGCTGACTGCCTCTACCGTCTATACCGTAACCGTGACCGACGGAGTAACGGACGCAACCGGCAATTCTCTTGCGAACACCGGCGCGCCCAATCCCTGGACCTTCACGACTGCCGCGACACCACCTCCTCCTCCGCCGATCGTCCTTGGACCGACCATAGCGTTGTTTGCCGGCTTTGGCGGCGGCGCCGGAATGACCAATCAGGGAATCCACACGGTTGTCAATGGAGATATCGGCACTACGGGCGCCTCGACTACGATGACCGGATTCCACGATACCAGCCTTCCGATTGTTGGCGCCGTATGGCCATGCACATATACGGAAGACCCGCTCGATGTAGGGCAGGTGAATGGAGTCATTGACACCGCTCCGCCGCCTCCTACCGTTAATTGCCCCGACGAAGGAACCGCTGCTACGATGGCCATCGCTACCGAAGCTGCGTTGGAAGCTCGAACCGCCTATACCACTCTTCAAGGCCTTCCCTCGGACGGCGTTCTGGCAGCGGAGATAGGCAATACGACCATCTACCCTGGCGTTTACACAAACGCAAGCTCGGTAGGTATAACACTGGGACCTCTGACTCTCGATGCCCAGGGCGATCCCAATGCATACTGGATCTTCCAGATCGGATCCTCTCTCACCGTAGGCACACCGACATCGTCTGAAAGTGTGATCCTGATCGGCGGCGCCAATGCCGCCAACGTCTACTGGGCAGTCGGTGGACTCCCCGGCGCGGTCATCAACTACGGTGGTGGCGGGACGATGGTCGGAACCATCATCTCCCAACCGGGAATCACGGTTTCGAGTCCTGGAGTTGCCGCGGTCACTACAATCATCGGCAGAGTGATCGCCTTGGATGCTTCAACCACACTGGTGAACACCGTCATTAACCTGCCGTAATGCCATGCTGAGACCGCTCCAGGGCGGTCTCAGCTAGCTTTCAGGGGATGCGGTCTTTTGCATACTCTATTCGTGCCGAGTTAAGCCGGCACTGGGATTGTTGATGATGCGACGCGCAGTTCAGGAGACAACAATGAGATCGAGTCCAAGGATGATTGCCACAGCGGCATTTGCAATTTTTCTAATGCCTGCCTTCAACCTCCGCGCGCAAGTCGCGCCGGTGGCCACGCAGAATTCGAGCAGCGTGAACATGGACACTCCCAAGGCGGAATTGTTCGTGGGCTACTCGTATCTGCAGGCTGTGCCGAAACTGGCGGACGGAAACAGGCTGGTATGGCTCAATGGCGGCAGCGCGTCCATCGCGTACAACCTGAACCGCCATTGGGGGATTGTTGCCGACGTTGGCGACTACACGAACTCGGAGATCCGCTTCCAGGGCGCTTCCGGGGCTACGTTCACCGTGCACGACGCAGACGGGGGTGTCATCAGCTATCTCTTCGGTCCGCGCCTGTCCTTCCGGCACGACAGGGTCACTCCCTTTGTCCAGGCTCTATTTGGCGGCGTCCACGCCAGCGAGATCACACTCTCCGGTTGTACGTTGAACTGCACGCTCCTCCCCACTCAGAACGCGTTTGCCTGGACCGGCGGCGGCGGACTGGACGTCAGGGTCCACCGCCATTTAGCCATTCGCATCATTCAAGCCGAGTACCTGATGACCAGGTTCCAGGATTACTCCACCGGAATGACAGCGTCGCAGAACGACATGCGTCTTTCTGCCGGACTTGTCTTCCGCTTTGGAGGTAATCCCGCGCCTCCGCAGTTGACGCTGGCGTGCTCGGCCAGTCCGGCTTTGATCTTCCCCGGCGACCCGGTTACCCTGACCGCGATGGCCAGCAACCTGGATCCCAGGCTGCATGCGGTTTATTTCTGGACGGGAGTGCCGGGCTTGAAGGGCAACGGAACGACGGCTTCGTTGGACTCGGCAGCCACTGGTACGCTGGTGGCCGGCGCCTATACGGTGAATTGTGGAGTGAAGGAAGGCAGGGCCGGCAAGGAAGGCCTCCAGCCGTGGGAATCTGCCGCCGCAACGGCCAGCTTCACGGTGAAGGCCTTTGAGCCGCCGACGATCAGCTGCTCGGCCAGCCCCAGCACCATCAAGTTGGGCGAGGATAGTATGGTGACCGCCAGCGGCGTGAGCCCGCAGAATCGACCCTTGACCTACAGCTACACGGCAGCGGCCGGCTCCATCAGCGGCAGCGGCTCGACTGCGGCCTTCTCTTCGGCCGGTGCGCCGGCCGGCGTAGTGGCGATCACCTGCAATGTGTCAGATGACAAGAACCAGACGGCAACCGCCAACACCAGCGTCACCATCACGGCCCCGATTCCTCTGTTGGCAGCCCCGGGCCCCTCCCCGGAGGTAGTCCAAGAGATAGTCCAACTCGAGGCTCGCCTGGCGCTGCACAGCTTATTTTTCCAGACCGATGTGCCCACGATCCAAAATCCCAATGGCGGTCTGTTGGCCAGCCAGGAGGGAACTCTGGTTACCCTCGCGAAGGACTTCAAGAGGTACCTGGAATTAAAACCGGATGCCTACCTTACCCTGGCCGGACATGCGGATTTGCGCGGATCAGTCGAGTACAACCAAGCGCTTTCCGAACGCCGTGTCACTCGCACAAAACTCATGCTNNCCAGGTGGAAGAGGCGATCAAGCAGAATCCTGAGTTGAACGCCGCGGATCGGGAGAAATTAATCGGCAAACTGGGCGTCATTGTCCTGGCAAAAAACCGGCGTGTCGACGTTACCCTGAGCACCACGGGCCAACAATCGACGCGTTGGTATCCGTTCAACGCCGCCGATGCACTGGTTCTTCTGGACCAAAGGAATATGACGCCCGGCCATAAGGATAAGAAGGCGGCGCCCAAAAAGTAGCCACTTTAAATCGCCGCATGCCC
>PMTP01000024.1:14444-17984 GCA_003167305.1 Acidobacteriaceae bacterium | reverse complement strand
TCCGGTAAATCCTGCGCTGTGGCGGGTGCCACTATGCCATCGCGTGCTGCGCGGTAGCTTCCTCGGCTTCCAGCTTGCTGCCCACATCGGCGGCGGCTTGCGCCAGCACGCGATGGTGGATGGTGAAGAGGGCCAGCTCCAGGCGGTCGCTGACGCCGGTCTTGTCGTAGACCGAGCGCAGGTAGTTCTTGATGACCTGCTCGGTTGTCTTGAGGCGCAGCGCGATCTCGCGGTTCTTGCAGCCCTGCACAATGAGCGCGACAATGCGCATCTCCTTGGGGGTGAGCCGGTCGCGGACGCGCGTACCCACCATGTCTTCCTCGGGCGAGTCGGGCACCATCATTTGCGGAGGCAGCCAGGTGTTGCCTCCGGCCACCGCGCGCACGCACTCCACCAGAGCCGGTCCGGTGACGCAGCGGAAGACCACGCCGCGAAAGCCCTGCTGTATGTAGGCGCTGGCCATGTCGTTGTTCTCGGCAATCACAATGCCGCGGCTGCCCACGCTCTCCAGCAGCGAGTGCAACCGGACCAGGTCCGGCCGCAGCGAAGCGGCAAAGAGCACGATGGAGCCGGGAAAGGTCGTAATGGCGTGATGCATGCGGTCAAGGTCAGTGCATTGAGCAATGATGCGCACGTCTTCGTCCATGGCCAGCACCTTGGCTGTGCCTGCCCGAAATATCGCCTGTGAATCGGCCAGGATGATCTTGTTCATGAGACGCGCCTCGCCCGTTGCATAACCCGGAAGCCAAAGACAACCCATACACCCCATAGTTCCGACTACGCCGAATGCGGCGGTTCGGGCTCAGGCAATGGCTTCTTCCCTTGGTTAGACTATCGGCTGATTCCTCCAAAACCCTTGAACTGTTTCAATCTGCAACAAATCGCAGTGGAGAAATTACTTTGGTGACCGGTTCAACGAGAATATCTCGCCGCACACTGGTAATTTTCCTATGAATCATCTTACAGCCTGTTGAGGTAGTCGGTCACGAAAATTCTTTGCCGCGGCTGCAAGCGCCGTGTACCGAAGAGGGACGTGGACGGGCAGACGGGCGGAAACCAGATCGCGTCCGCGCCGGGGGCCAAGCATATTCGCCATCTTTGGCATAGTCGTGGTGTTTGGGTCGATCCTCGCCGGATTCCTGATGGAAGAGGGCCAGATCATGGTGCTGCTCCAGCCGGCCGAGCTGCTGATCATTGCCGGCGCGGCGACGGGCACGCTGCCGGCGGCCAACCTGGCTTACTTCTTACCCTTGCCTGTTGCGCGGCTGCCCAAAAGCCCTTCGAGTTCTTCCTTGAACTCGCGCACATCCTTGAAGTCGCGGTAGACCGAGGCGAAGCGGATGTAAGCCACGGTGTCCAGCCCCTTGAGCTGTTTCATGATCAGCTCACCGACCTCGGCCGTGGTGCGTTCGCGCTCCGGGGCGTCCGTCAGAAAGGCCTCGGCGGCGTCCACGATCGCCTCCAGCTTGCTCGAAGGCACAGGGCGCTTTTCGCAGGCGCGCAGCAGGCCGCTCAAGACCTTCTGGCGGTCAAAGCGCTCGCGGCGGCCATCCTTCTTGACCACCATGTAGGGAATTTCGTCGATTCGCTCATAGGTGGTGAAGCGGCGATTGCACCGCTCGCACTCCCGCCGCCGGCGGATCGAGTCGGCCTCTTTGCTCTCGCGCGAGTCCACCACCCTATCCTGCCCGAAACCGCAATAAGGACACTTCATCTTAGGGCGATTCTAGCGTATGGGAGAAGCAGGGAACAGGGAATAAGGATCAGGGAATAGAGAAAAGCAACTGCGCGGAAGCGGTATTGGAAGATTTAGATGAACGCCATGACCAGATGATTGACCGCGAAGGCCGCGCACCAGGCCATGGCCAGCATATAGAGAAACTGCACGGCCGGCCACTTCCAACTGTTGGTTTCGCGTCGGACGACGGCCATCGTCGAGGTGCACTGCATCGCGAAGGCGAAGAAGATCATCAGCGCCAGCGCGCCGCCCAGCGTCATGTCGTGGTGCAGCGCGGCTTGCAGGCTGAGCGCCTGTGTGCCGGGATCGGCGCCGTACAAAGTGCCCATGGTGCTGACCATCACCTCGCGGGCCAGCACGCTGGAGAGCAGCCCAATGCCGATCTTCCAGTTGAAGCCCAGCGGCGCAATGGCCGGCTCGATGAAGTGTCCCAGGCGGCCGATCAGGCTGTCGGCGAGAAGGGGTGCGGAGAGGTTGCCGCCGGCGGAGTGAATCACAGGCAGGTGGGCCAGTACCCAGAGCGCCAGCGTGACGCAGAGAATGATAGTGCCTGCCTGGCGCAGGAAGACGCGCGCGCGATCCATCAGGCGCAAGGCGAGCGAACGCAGCGTGGGCATGCGGTACTGCGGCAGCTCCAGGATGAACGGCGCGTCGCTGGACTTGAGGATCGAGCTTTTGAGCAGCCATGCTGTGGTCATCGCGGCCACAAACCCTGCCAGGTAGAGGCCCAGCATGACAAGCGTTTGCAGGCCCAGAAAACCGTGCAGGTAGGCAATGCGGGGCACGAAGGCGGCGATCAGCAGCATATAGACCGGCAGCCGCGCCGAGCAGGTCATGAAGGGCGCAACCAGAATCGTGGCCATCCGGTCGCGCTTGTTCTCGATGGTGCGCGTGGCCATGATCGCCGGGACGGCGCAGGCGTAGGCCGAGAGCAGGGGGATGAAGGCCTTGCCATTCAATCCAATTGACCGCATCACGCGGTCGGCGATCAGCGCGGCCCTGGAAAGGTAGCCGGAGTCTTCCAGAATCCCGATAAAAAGAAACAATAGAAGAATTTGCGGCAGAAAGACCAGCACCGAGGAGATGCCCTTCCATGCGCCGTCGAGCAGCAGCGATTGCAGCCAGCCGGACGGAATCACCAGCTTCATCAGGCCACCGACACGGGCCAGAATCTCGCCAAATCCGTCGGAGAGCGGCTGGCCGATGGAAAAGACCACTTCAAAAACGCCCACAACCACGACCAGAAAAAGCAGCGGCCCCCAGAAGGGGTGTAGCAAAACATTGTCGATCTGGCGCGAGCCCTCGACTGAGAGCGGAGCTTGGTAGCCGGTGCGGCGGCTCAGTTGCGCGGCCCATGCGTGGGCGCTGGCGGCGTTGCCCAGCACCGGCAGCGAGAGCGGCTGGGCGGCGGCGCGGTTGGTTTGCTGATGAAGAAAGAGCGGAACGGCATCCAGACCGGTTCCATGTACGGCGCTGATCTGGGCCACCGGAGCGCCCAGCTCGCGAGCCAGCTTGAGCGCGTCGATGTGGCCGCCGCGCGCCTCCATCAGGTCGCTCATGTTCAGCAGCACCAGCGTCGGCAGGCCCAGCGCCAGCACCGGCGCGGCCAGCATTAACTGGCGGGTCAGGTGCAGCGAATCCAGCACCAGCAGCACCGCGTCCGGCTTGGGCGTTCCAACCATTTTGCCGCGCAGCACGTCGATGGAGACGCGGGCGTCCTCGCTGTAGGGGTCGAGCGAGTAGATGCCGGGCAGGTCGATCAGAACCAGATCGTCGCGGCCCACGCCGGCCATCAGGCCCAT
>PMTP01000024.1:0-14337 GCA_003167305.1 Acidobacteriaceae bacterium | reverse complement strand
TTTTCGGACCTGGGAATCCATGAACTCCATCCCATCCCCTTCATCAGGAGCTTCTTCCGCCCCAGCCTCCCGCACGCGGATGGCCGCGGCGGTCTCGCGCCGCAGGGCGATCTCCATGCCATCCACGCCGTAGACCGTGGGGTCGCCGGCCGGGGCGCGGCGCAGCGCCGTGATCAGCGCATCGGGAACAAAGCCCATGTGCATCAGGTGGTTCTGCACGGATTCAGGCAGATCGAGGCCCACCAGCACCCCGTTCTCGCCCACATTCAATTCGCTCAACACGCTCAACCAACGGACTCCGATGGGGCGCCGCAATGGCTTGACCCTTGAACTACGACCAGAATAGTCGGATTTCAGTATACGACCTTTCCTACACGATTCGCAAATGCTGAATTCCCCTCTTCGCCTCGCGCAATCCCATTCCAAACCGCGCGGGAACTCTCTGCACTCTTCATCGGAACGCCGGGCGATTTCATCAACGCAAAAGAGATTTGCGCCGTCTCTTTAGGTTGAATAATCCGCGTTGATGCTGACGTACTCGTGGGTCAGGTCGGTGGTCCAGAAGAAGCAGGAGCCGACGCCCTGATGCAGCTCAATGGTGACCGAGAACTCCCGCTGCGCGATGTAGTCGTGCGCGGCGGCCTCGTCGAACTCCGGCGCGCGTCCGCCGTCGCGGCAGATGGCCAGCTCGCCGAAGCAAATGTCGAAGCGATCCGGGTCGATCTGGGCGCCGGAGTAGCCGATGGCCGCCGCCAGCCGTCCCCAGTTGGGATCGCCGCCGGCCCAGGCGGTCTTCACCAGCGGCGAGTGGGCGATGGCTTTGGCGACCTTGAGCGCGTCGCCATCCGTGGCCGCTCCCTCGATGTGCAGCTCGACAATATGCGTGATGCCCTCGCCGTCGGCCACAACCTGCCGCGCCAGCGAGGTGCAGACCTTCGTGAGAGCGGCGGCAAAGCCGGCGTTCTGGGCGCCGACGGTGGCTCCACTGGCGCCCGAAGCCAGCAGCAGCACCGTGTCATTCGTCGAGGTGTCGCCGTCCACCGAGATGCGGTTGAAGCTAACCTCGATGGCCGGTTGCAGGTAGCCGTCCAGAATCGCCGGCTCGACGGCCGCGTCGGTCAGGATGTAAACCAGCATAGTCGCGTGCGGAATCAGTTGTGGGTGAATCATGCCCGCGCCCTTGCAGAAGGCGGCGATGCGAACCTCTTGGCTTTTTCCGTCCGGGGTGGCGACCTCCAGCCGCGCGAAGGCGGTCTTCTCGACGGTATCGGTAGTCATGATCGCTTGAGCGGCCTGCTGGAAGTGGCCGAAATCTGCGCCCAGATGGGTGGCCAGAGCAGGCAGCGCGGCGATGATTTTTTCAGCCGGTAGCGGAACGCCGATGACGCCGGTCGAGGAGGGGAAAACCTCTTCCGGGCGGCAGGCGAAAAGCTGGGCGATGGCCTCGCAGGTGGCGCGGGCCGCATCCAGGCCGGCCTGACCGGCGGCGCAGTTGGCGTTGCCGGCGTTGATGGCCACGGCGCGTAGCTTGCCTTCGGTGGCTCTCAGGTTCTGCTTGTCCAGGATCAGCGGCGCGGCGGTGACGCGGTTGGCGGTGTAAGCGGCGGCTGCGCTGGCCGGGGCGTCGGCCACGATGAGGGCAAAGTCGGTGTTGCCGCTCTTCTTGAGCCCGGCCTTGGCTGCGCCAAAGCGGAAGCCGCGAGGGAGTACGTATTGGGATGGGTTGCTCATATCAATCATGGGATTCATGGCAGCGGAAAACCGCTGGCTTGCATCAGACGTCCACCGGCTTTGCCGGCCTGCGGTGAATAAAACAGCCTTGGCATTTTCTCCCGTAGGGAGAAATCGAGAATAGCCCAGGGTGAAGCGCAGCGAAACCCTGGGTTAGCATGGCCAACAAATCGATCCGTCCCGTAGGGCGGAGTGATACTTTTCGTGCTTCTTGTTTGAAAACCTGCCGTTTTTCGCAGTTTGTTCAGTCCATTTAATCTAACAGGTGAGGGGTGGAATGACCGAGAGCGACTTCCTTGAACTGCGCAAAGTGAACGTGGCGCGCGGCGACCGCGTGGTCATGCATGATGTGAACCTGACCATCCGCGCCGGGGAGCACGTGGCGATTCTGGGGCCGAATGGCTGCGGCAAATCCACGCTGATCCTGGCCATGAGCTGCCAGCTTTATCCCATCGTGCAGCCGGGAATGCGGGTGCGCATCTTTGGCCGCGAGCGCTGGGATCTGACCGAGCTGCGCCGGCACTTTGGCGTGGTGGCGGCGGGAGTGCAGACGGAACTGCCCGGCGAACGGACCGCCGTGACGTGCGGCCTGGATGCGGTGATCGCGGGATTCTTTTCCGCCTCGACGCTGTGGCCCAATCTGCACGTCACCGGCGAGATGCGCGAGCGGGCCCTTGAATCTCTGGAACGGATGGAGGCGCTGCACCTGGCCAATCGGCTGGTGGGCACCATGTCAGCCGGCGAAAAGCGGCGCATCCTGATCGCGCGGGCGCTGGTGCATCGGCCGCGGCAACTGCTGCTGGACGAGCCTTCCAACGCCCTCGACCTGGCCGCGCAACGGGAGCTCGTCCAGAGCTTGCGGCGACTGGCCCGCGAGGGCACCGGCCTGGTGCTGGTGACGCATCACCTGGGCGACATTCTGCCGGAGATCGAGCGTGTGATTCTGATGCGCGCCGGGCGCATTGTGGCCGACGGGCCGCGCCAGGAGCTGCTCACCGAGGCGCGGCTGAGCGAGCTCTTCCATGCGCCGGTGCGTATCGGCCGCGATGAAGAGTGGCTGCATAGCTGGTAAAGGCAGGGAACGAGGAACAGGGACTAGGGACTAGGGANNGACTAGGGACTAGGGACTAGGGATTAGGGATTAGGGATTAGGGAATAGGGATTAGGGATTAGGGAATAGGGATTCTCTGAGTCGGTTGGAGTTTTGAAAGGGAACGGCTCTACTGGCTGAGGAACAAGGCATTCGGAGCCTCAAGAAGCGTCAGGGCATGGTTTCAGCCGTGCCACAAAGGCTGCAAAATGAACACGGGCTTTAGCCCCTGAGGGAATGCTGCCTCGCAATTAAGGCGGATACAGGGGAGCAACCTTTGGAGCAAAGAAAAAGTGGAATGCGAGAATCGCATTCCACTTTTCCCAAGGAGCAGGAAGGAGAACGAAAAGGCCTTAGAACCGCACTGCCAGTTGCCCCTGGCTTAGCGCGATTGCATGAACTTGCGGCGAAGCATCCCTGCCAACCCAAGCAGACCGGTGCCGAACAAGACCAACGTACCAGGCTCAGGAGTAAGAACCGGAGGCGTGTAGTCATAGGTGACTGTGGCATAACCAGAATCTGTATTCGAAATACTAGCAGTCTGATTGTTACCGCCGCCGTTAAAGCCATAGCCGCTCACGGAGGAGGCGTCGAAAGTTAATATTCCGGTCCCTTCAAAGAGCGAAAGATAAGTTGGATCAATAACCTCCGAAGAAGCCGTTCCGTTCAAAGCCACTGTACCGTAATTGTGCGTCTGGCCAGAGGTAAGAGTGACATAGCTTCCACTGATATAGGAAACATACTCATCGAGAGAATTCAGCGCAGTGTTCAGGCTAGGACTTGCACTGCCCAGAATTATATCACTATTTTCGGTGACTTTGAAAGTCCCAGATGTGCCTACATTCTCCGTCACGCTCGTTGGCGCGGATCCGCTAACGTTGAGCAAGATAGTGACCGAGTTAAGAGTAGCTCCAGCGTACGGGCCAGTGACATTGTTGAACTGGGCTACACCCGGAGAAAGAGTAAGGTTCGTAAAGTCTGTAGGCGTCGATGCAAGGTTGGTAGTGTAGGCGATCGTGTCCGCGTAGGCTGCGGGGGCAACCGCGAGCAGCGCCAAGGCGAGTAGGGAAAGAGAGAGAAGCGTGACGTTGCGAATGGCCTTCATATTTTCGTCCTCTTCTACTGGCCAATCCGGGAATACCCAGCATGGCTCCGTTCGGTCATGGTTCCGGCTGGATGGGGACACCAGACGGTAACCGGGTTAAGGGTTAGCTGAGTATGCCGAGCGCCCCTGCACATATGGGGAGACCTCGACACACTGCCTTTTCGAGCTTATAGATGCACGTGAGGGGCCAATTTCAATGGGCCGTTCCGGAGTTTTTATATCCAATTTCAACTCTTTATAAATGAATACTATACAACCTGAATTGCGGCGGATTTCCGGAGAGTATCAAACGTCTGGCCGAGAGAACAAATGTGCAACAGTTTGCACAGTAGAGGCAAGTATTTACCCAAACAGGGAAAGTGAACAGTGAACAGTGAACAGATGCGGCCGGAAGAGTGAGAATCATCGGCAAAGCGATCAACGGAATGATCGCTGACCACTGTCCATTGACCACTTTGGGAAGTCCTGCGGAAGAAAGGATTCGCTCCCGGCAAAATCTTTTGTTGACGCCGCGTGAATTGAGAGGTAGATTAAGCGAACACGGGAAAGGAGGTAGGTCCAACTGATGCAGAAAGAAACTTCGAGAAGTATGGTACGTGAGGTGACTGAGGCCTAGGGCATCGCGCCTTAGACTTCCTGGTTGCCCCCACGCGGAGCAAGTTCTTACCGCATGGGACGCTACTGCACCTTCACTGTTGGCTGCATCCCTTGAGCCCGTTGCGCGGGGTGGCAATTCTTCTTAAGCAGCGACGAAGCCTGTCGCCGAAGGAGTCCGGCTTGCCGGGCGTCGCCACACAACGACAACGGCCTGGGAACAGGAGTGAAGATGCTCGGGCATTCGCATAACGCGATGGCCTTAGTCCAATACCCACAGTTCACCGCGACGGCCTGGGCAATGTGCCCAGGCCGCCGTTCTTTTTGGGGGCCGGAAGGTCGGCAAGCCGGGACGGGCGGCTCTGCGATACACTCAGGGCCATGCGGGTCTTTGGCATCGATTGCGGGACGGAGATCACCGGGTTTGGCGTGGTCGAGTCGGACGACGCGGGGCGGCAGCCGCGGCTGGTGATGAAGGCGATGGGGGCGATCCGGCTGGTCAAGAGCAAGACGACGGCCGAACGCCTGGAGCAGGTTTTTGTGGCGCTGAGCGCCGAACTGGAGCGCTGGAAGCCGGATGCGGTGGCCATCGAGGAGGTCTTCTACTCGGTGAACGCCAAGTCGGCGCTGAAGCTGGGGCAGGTGAGGGGCGTGGCTCTGCTGGCCGCGGCGGTGCAAGGGCTGCCGGTGGCCGAGTATGCGCCGCTCAAGATCAAGTCCAGCGTGGTGGGCTACGGACTGGCAACAAAAGAACAAGTTCAGTTCATGGTGGCGCGCCTGCTGGAGCTGGCCCAAGTGCCGCAGCCGGCCGACGCCGCCGACGCCTTGGCCGTCGCCATCTGCCACATCCACACCGCGCAGACGCTGGCTGCGCAAGGGGGAGGGCGGGGCTGAGTTCTGGACAAGTGCGGTCGTGGACGCCCGCACGACAGCTGGTCTGGAGACCGGCGCTACATTCCTGCTGCGATACGATCAGGCATTTTTGGTTTGCAGCGAGCGCCAAAGCGCGGCGAAGCTCTCGATGGACAGCGCCTCGGCGCGCGCCATGGGGTTGATTGCGGCCTCTGCCAGAGCGGCGGCAACGGCTGCGGGCGGAAGACCGGCGGCGCGCATATTGTTGGCCAGTGTCTTGCGCTTCTGCGCGAAGGCCGTGCGCACGAAGCGCAGGAAGCTCGCTTCTTCGACTCCCAGCTCAGCAAAGCGCGGCGCAAATCGCCAGCGGAAGACCGTCGAGTGCACATCGGGCGGCGGCGAGAATGCTCTTGGAGGCAGCGTGAAGAGGCTCTGCGCCGGCCCGTAGAGCTGCACGGTGACCGAGAGCAGGCCGTAGTCGCGCGAGCCTGGCTGGGCGGTGACGCGGTCGGCCACCTCGCGCTGCACCATGAGGACAGCGCGGTCGAGCGCGGCGTGGCTTGCGGCCAGCTTGAGCAGAATCTGCGAGGTGATGCCGTAGGGCAGGTTGCCGACCACCAGCAGCCGCTCGCCCGCCACCGCCGAGGCCGCCGCAAAGTCGAATCGTAATGCGTCCTGCTCGATTACGGTGACGCGGGCAGCAGGATCCAGCAGAAACTCGACGCGCAACCCAGCGGCCAGCAGCGGGTCCAGCTCGACGGCCAGCACGCGGGCGGCGCGGGCGGCCAGCGCCGCGGTGATTGCGCCGCGGCCGGGGCCGATCTCGACCATGGTGCGGCCGGAGAGATCGCCGATGGAGGCCGCGATGCGCTGAATGGCCTCGGAATCGACGAGGAAGTTCTGGCCGAGCTTGGGCTTGGCGGGCATGGGCTGACTTGATGGTAGATGAAGGCGGAGGCTTCGGGCGGCCTGGGTGGAAACTCCGCAATGGATTCTATTTGTCTCCCATTGTGCGCGAAGGCCTGTTATCTTCTATGTGGAGAATCTTATGAAGGTGCATTTCGCAGTAGCTCTGGCGGCTCTGTCCGCCACGATTGGGTGGGCTCAGTCTTCACCGCAGCAGAGCCAAACGCTGCCCGAGTTGCAGCATATCGATGTGATGCAGGTGGATAACGCCGTCGATCCCTGCGCCAACTTCTATCAATATGCCTGCGGCAGGCTGAACGCGGCGAATCCCATTCCGCCCGATCAGATGGGCTGGGGTCCAGCCGGCAAGCTGACCGAGTGGAACCGCCTGGTACTGCGGCGGACCCTGGAAAAGAACCAGGCCGTCAGCGCCTCGCGCACCGCCAACGAACAGAAGATTGGCGACTTCTATGCGGCTTGCACAGGTCAGGCGGCTTCCAAGGCCGACGATCTTGCGGCGATCCAGCCGCTGCTCCAGCGCATCGACAGCATCCACGAGAAGCGCGAGATTGCCGCGGTGCTGGCCGCGCTGCATAGCTCCTTCAGCCGCGCCTGGGAAGGCGGCGACAACCAGACCGATGCGGCGCTCTTCGGCTATGGGCCGACGCCGGACTATAACGATGTCGGCCGCGTGGTTGCCGGAGTGGATCAGGGCGGGCTCGGTATGCCGGGCCGCGATTACTACCTGGACAGCGACGCGGAGACCAAGGCGATTCGCGAAAAATATGTGACCCTGATTGAGACGCTGCTCAAAATGGACGGGGTGAGCGCGGCGGCAGCCGCTCAGGATGCCGCCACGATCCTGCGCGTGGAGACGGCGATGGCGCGGGCGCAAATGGATAACATTACCCGCCGCGATCCCAACAAGTTGAACAATCGCTACACGCTGGCGCAGCTCAAGGCGCTCACCCCGGCCTTCGAGTGGGAGAGTTATCTCGGCGCTCTCGGCGCCCCCGCGGTTCCGCTCTACGAAGTGTCTACGCCGGAGTTTTTCCGCGACCTAAACCAACTGCTGGTCAGCGAAGACCTGGCGACGTGGAAGCTCTACCTGCGCTGGCAACTGCTGCACAGCGCGGCGCCGGCGCTGGGCAACGGCTGGCGCGATGCCGCCTTTGCCTTCAGAGCAGCGCTCACCGGCCAGCGCCAGCAGCCGCCCGACTGGCGCCGTTGCACCTCGGCGGTGGATGCGTACCTGGGCGAGGCGCTGGGCCAGGTCTATGTCGCGCAGGTCTTCCCGCCGGAGAGCAAGGCCCGCGCGCAAAAGATGGTCAAGGAGATAGAAGCCGCCATGGGACGCGACATCGACGCCGTGACCTGGATGCAGCCGGCCACCAAGCTCGAGGCGCACCTGAAGCTGGCCGCGGTGCTGGACAAGATTGGTTACCCGGACAAATGGATCGACTACAGCTCCCTGGCCATCACGCGGGAGAGCTACCCGGCCAACGTGGAGCGGGCCACGGCCTTCGAGCTCAAGCGGCAACTCAACTTCGTCGGCAAGCCGCTGGACCGCACTCAGTGGGGCATGACGCCGCCCACGGTGAATGCCTATGAGGACCCTCAGGCCAACACCATCAACTTTCCCGCGGGTATCCTGCAGCCGGTCTACTTTGATGTTCGTCAGGATGACGTGATCAACTTCGGCGCGGAAGGCGCGGTGGTGGGCCACGAACTGACCCATGCCTTCGACGATCAGGGCCGCAAATTCGATGTGAAGGGAAATCTGCGCGACTGGTGGACGGCTGTAGACGCCAAGGAATACAACCAGCGCGGCGCCTGTATCGCCAACGAATATACCGGAGCGGTTCCGGGCGTGGCCGGCGTTCAGCAGAACGGAAAACTGACGCAGGGCGAGGATACCGCGGATAATGGCGGCATCTACCTGGCATTGTCGGCGCTCCTGGAGGAGCTAAAGCAGCAGGGCAAAACGCTGGAGGACAAGGACGCGCACGGCCTGACCAATCTGCAGCGTTACTTCATCGCCTACGGAGTGAGCTGGTGCGATCAGATCCGGCCTGAAGCGGCGCGGAACATGGTTCTGACCAATCCGCACTCCATGCCCGAGCTGCGCGTCAACAACGTGCTGGGGAATATGCCGGAGTTCCAGAAGGCCTTCGACTGCAAGGCCGGACAGCCCATGGTTCATGCCACGCGCTGCCGCGTCTGGTAATGCGGCAATGAACGCGCAATGATGGGGCACGCGGCCACCCGCGAAATCCAGGTCCAGGATTGGCCTTACCACAGAATTAACGCGGAGCGCCAATCCCCTGTTCGTTGGAACTGCCGATGCTTTTGATAATCTCGTCCAGCTGAGCATTGATCGCGTCGAGTTTGTCCCGTTCACTTCGCAATTGCAGTTCACACTCATTTTCTATCGCCTGAGCTTGCTGCTCCGCAGCCGTCGATGCTTCAAGTTCGGATTTGAAGTGGACGATTTCATCCTGGATCATCTTCAGTTGCGCCGGATTCTCTTCGCTGCTTAGCGAATCGTCCAGCCGCTTAAACTCGATTGCCTCATGCTGCCGACGGTCTTGCGCAGCATCTAACTTCGCGCGTGCTTCGTCTAAACGGTCTGACGCGTGCGTAACGACTGATTGCTGAGTTTGCAGGCGAGAGAGCAAAATCTGGGCAGTTTGTATTCTTGCCAAAGAAAACCGCAGCTCCTGACGAAGTTCGCGGACTTCCGTTAATAGAGCCTGCAGTGTCTGCGGGTCGTTTGGCGCTGCCTGGCCAAAAGCGGTTGCTGATAATCCGAAAACTGCTAGGACGAGAAATACTGCTCGCCGCATTAGAAACCTCCTGACCTGAAATCTCCCTGCTGACCCACTCCTGAAGCTACCTTGCTGCAACGGCGGGGCCGGACCCCTTATTCACTGTTCTTTGGTACTTGTTATCCCTGGAATGATGATGTCTGAGCTTCTTCCATCCAATCGGAAACCGATGGCTCAGGACAAACCCGGTGCGCGAATTTGTGAACTGCAATCCATTGAAATAAATATTTTCGATCCTGCCTGGTGTGTCTTGTTCCGGTCTACTTGCCGCGACAGACACGAAAACCCTGATCGGGCCCCTTGCCATTGGCGGCTAGGCTGCCCCGGAAAGCCGATTCGGTGCAGTAGGGGGCGCCCATCCAACCGCCGCCCTTCCAAACCCGGTTAAAGCCGCTTTGACTGCCTTTGGGATCTTTTACATTCTTCTCCAATTCTCCGTGCCAGTCCCAGCACCATTCCCTTATATTGCCCGACATATCGTAGAGCCCCAACTCGTTGGGTTTCTTGCTGCCGACAGGTTTCGTTTGATTATGGTTTTGCTCTATGGCGGGCCAGTTCCAAAACCCGGCCAAGGGCTTATCTCCAGAGTTTCTCCAATACCAAGCTACTTCATCCACATCATCGCTTCCGCTATAAGTGTAACTCTTGCTCAACTGGCCTCCGCCTGCGGCATATTCCCACTCCGCTTCTCTCGGCAACCGGTATCCGTTCGCGCCCGCATTGATCGTTACCATCCATTTCATATCATCGAGATCGCCAAATTCCGGGTCCGGCATATTGCTCGGATCTTTCTTATTCTTGTCTATGTTGTAATACGGTTTCAAGCCCTCTTTTATGCTCCTCTTGTTGCAGTACTCTACACTGTCATACCAGTTGACCATTTCTACCGGCAAATTGGCGCCTTTGATTTTTGAGGGATTATTTCCCATTACTTCACTCCACTCTTTTTGAGTTACATCATATTTGCCGATATAAAAGCTCGATATGGTTATGCCTTTCCCGTAGTAATTTGATTTTGTGTTTTTAAAAGTCCCGCCTTTGACCAATACAAAGTTATCGGGCACTTCTCCCGAGCAAGCGATAGCAACAGCCATCATGATTGCCGTTAAAATAAACAGTTTTCTCATTGAATTGCCTCGTTCCACGATTATCCAGATCAAAGTATCACAATCGTTTTTTGGTATACAGAACGCCGGGCCGGCGGCTGTGAGACCGCCGGCCCGGCGTTATCAAATGATTTGCAGGTGGATTTTTACCACACCGTTGCGTTAATTCCCCCGCTTTTTCCGCCCCATGCTTCACCCATGAAGATCAGTTCATTGGAACTGCCCAGATTCATTCCATGACTCTTCCATGCGGCATAGTGGTTGCCAAGGGTCACTGCATGGTTCGATCCGGTCGACGACCCGCCCCAGTTGCTCAAGTACTGGTTGAAAGTTGCCGTGCCTTGAATGGAGGGCTGGTTGACTTGCTGATGCTCATAGATGCTGTAGGTGTGCCCATCGCTGGAGACACTGCCCTTGTACGTTCCACTCGCTATCGAACCGAATTCGCAGACGTAATATTCGACCAGCGGGTTTGTCGTCCACCCATAGACGGAAACATTGTTGTAGCCAT
This sequence comes from Acidobacteriaceae bacterium, assembly GCA_003167305.1. Lineage (GTDB taxonomy): Bacteria > Acidobacteriota > Terriglobia > Terriglobales > Acidobacteriaceae > Telmatobacter. Next base: position 3,614 of record PMTP01000024.1, on the reverse strand, counting down.
TGGCATAGCCGACATTGTAGTTGACAGTCCTGGCTCCGCTGTACTGCCAGCCTTTGCCGCCAACCACATCGTTGACTCCAGACCAGCTAACCTGGAAATTGCCGGCATAAGTCCCTGCGGAGGGGAACGTCATGGTAGCCGACCCGCCACTGGAATACAACGAATAGTAGTAGCCGTGATTCGTGCCCGTGCCATTGCCGTATACCGTCTGGGCGTTTGCCGTCATGGTTGCGCAACCCGCTGCCGCAATGAGAGCGAAGAGGGCTACCAGTTGAACTCGTGACAAAACTAGCCTCATTGAATCTCCCTTTCGTTTTTTGGTTGAAACAGACGATTCCCACAGACACCCTCCCAGTGGCTCCGGGGGAGAGGCCTTCTTGAGAAACAGGTAATCAGGTACGGATCGCCGCGCTGCGTCCACATGCGAAGTAATGTCAGGGAAAAACGAGGCGCGCGCAAAAACCGATTCCCGAACTGCGTACTGTCTGTGACGGTCTTCAACGCTGTGCGAGTAAGCAAGGTTCAAGACCAATGATCGTGGGTTGGACGAACATGATGAAAACTATAGTAATCTCCTAACCGATGTCAAGAATAATATTCTATATTACTAAAGTTTTTACTAAAACGATTGAGTAGTGGAGTTAGTAATTTTTGTGATTGCTAAAAGGATTGAGCCACAGAGTTGGCCACTCCTGCGTTTACTAAAACGATTGAATATTGGAGTTAATCACTCCAGAAGTGAAGCCTTCACCTTTCCTGCCTGCATTTTCCACAGTTTTGCCTGGTTTTCCACAGCACAACAGAGCGCTCCGGCCCTCAGGAGAGGACCGCGCTGCATCGACATAATCTCGTTTTTGCTTTGTTTTCTATAAGTTGCTTATCCTATTGGTGGGCGCTGCAGGATTTGAACCTGCGACTTCCACCGTGTGAAGGTGGCACTCTACCGCTGAGTTAAGCGCCCCTGGAAACCTCTGGCGAGGGCTGGCGGCTGACGCGCCAGCAGGGCATCCCATGGGTTAGAGTAACACCAGCGGGGCTTTGCGGCCAACCCCCTGCGGGGTGCGGACCAGTCCGGGTCCCGGGACCGATCGACAATGCGCTGGAGAGTCCGATCAATCCGCCGTGCAGCCAGCATTCCCTCCCGCGAGGAGGCAGAGGTGCGTCCGCTGCCGGGACTCGGCGACCCCCTGCTGGCCGGTTCTGGCTTGGCCGGTCCAAGTCTGGCCGGAGGTGGTTCTGGAGGCTCTGGCCTGAGCGCTTCCGGCCTCGCCGCGGCGGTCTTCGCGCCGCTGCTGGCCAGAACGGGCGGCAGCCGCTCAAACCCCTCCGCGGACGAAGATTCCAGCCTGGAAAATGCAATTTCTGCGCAACCTTCCGGTCCGGATGGGGTTCATGAGGATATGGCAACGCTGGTCCTGGACAGCCCGTCCCTGGGAGCGGCTCCGGCTGCATGGCTGGGCGGACAGACGGTTTTGCCGGGCAACCAGGAGCCCGCGAGCGACGCAGACGTCATGAAGCGCGCCGCGGCGGGCGACGAATCGGCGTTCAACTACCTGGCGGAAAAGTATCACCGCCCCATCCATCATTTTCTTTATCGGATGGTGCGCAACCAGGCGATAGCCGAAGAATTGGCGCAGGAGGTTTTTCTGCGTGTCTACCGCTCGCGCGAGAGTTACCGGGCGGAGGCCAAGTTCACTACCTGGCTCTACCGGATCGCCACCAACTTGGCGGTCAACCACGCGCGCGACACCAAGCACGAGCGGGCCGTGCAGAACGTCTATCTGGATGCTCCGGATGAGCAGACCGGCACAAGGCCGGATGTGGCCTGCGATGAGCCCTCGGTGGAGCAGCAGTTGCTGCGCGAGGAGCGCATGAAGGCCATTCGTGCGCAGGTGATGGCGCTGCCTGAACGGCAACGAATGGCCGTCGTGCTGCACAAGTACCAGGGGATGGACTACCGCGAGATCGGCCAGGTGCTGAAGTTGAGCGAGTCGGCGGTCAAGTCGCTGCTCTTCCGCGCCTACCAGACGCTGCGAGAGACGTTGAAGGAATTTGTTTGAGCGGAAAGAGCCGGGCGAGACCGGCGAGGAAATGGGGTGATACCAATGGAACGGACAAAAAACAAATGCGCTGGAATGGACGCGAAGCTGGCTAACCTGCTGCTTGATCAAGCCCAAGCGCAGCCCAAGGTTCTTGCCCATGTGGAGGAGTGCGAGGGCTGCCGCCGCGCGCTCGATGAGCTGCGGGCGACGATGACTCTGCTGGAGAACTGGAAAGCGCCGGAGCCAAGCCCGTATTTCCTCAGCCGGCTTCAGGCGCGGATGCGTGAAGAGCGCGCGGCCGAGCCATCCGGCTGGTTTGCCGTGCTGCGCGCCCGTCTGGTCTACGGAACGGGAATGCAAATTCGTCCGCTGGCGGCCATGGCGATGACTTTAATGCTGCTGGTGGGCGGCGGAGCCTATCTGGGCGTCACTGATTGGGACAAGCCGCCGGCCGCTCCGCAGCAGACCGCGGTCGTGCATGATCTGCAAACCCTGGACAGCAACGCGCAACTGCTGGATCAACTGGAGGCGATCTCGAGCAACAACTAGAACGGAGACGGGTTTCTGAGCAAGCGAGGGCGGAGAGCGGTGATGATCAGGGAACACAACACGGGACGGACAGGCAGAGCGGCCATGGCTGCTGTACTCCTCTTTGCGCCCGCCGCCTGGACTCAACCCCATCACTCCGCGCCCGCGCCGGCTGCGCACGCCTCCGCTCCCGCCGCTCACTTGTCCCGGCCGCAGAACCAGGGCCGGCCGCAAGGCAACGCTGCGCGGCGTCCGGCTTATGGCTATCCCGCGGCTCGTCCCGCCGGCCCAACCTCCGCGTATCCCGGTCCGCCCTATCTGGGGCCTGGCTTTTCCCGTCCCGCGGTTCGGGGCTATGCACCGCCCTCGGATCTGCCGCCGGGCCACTTGGGCGACTGGCTCAACCAGCACCGCAATCTGCCCGTCCAGGAGCAGGAGCGGATGCTGCGTAACGACCCCAGCTTCCATCGGCTGCCTCCTGCCGAACAGCAGCGGGTGGTGCGGCAGTTGCATCAGGTCAGCCAGCTGACCGAGGAGCAGCGCCAGCGCCGCCTGGCCCGCGCCGAGATCATCGAGCGCCTCTCACCCCAGGAACAGATGCGCATCAACCTCTCCGCGCGCCGCTGGGTCGAGCTGCCGCCGGAGCGCCAGGCGATCATGAAGAGCGCCTTCCGCGATTTGCGCGCGCTCCCGCTGGAGCAGCGTCCGACGGAGCTGAACTCCGTCCGCTACCAGGGTCTCTTCAGCCCCGATGAGCGTGGCATCCTCTCCGATATGCTGCGCGTCGAGCCGTACCAGCCGGCGCGGTAAGCGTTGCGAATCAACTTCCGAACGGACTTTCAAACAGCGTAAAAAATAGGCTTGTTTGCCTAGAAAGGCCACTTTATTGGCCAAAAAATGGCCAAAAACCGAGGTTTGCTGTTACTGATTCATTACTATGTAAATATTACAAGATGATGAATCAACGTTAGTTACAGGCAATAAAAGGATCGAAAAAAGATTTCCACAGGGAAGGGGGGTGGGGGTCAGGCGGGTACGGACCGG
>PMTP01000104.1 GCA_003167305.1 Acidobacteriaceae bacterium | reverse complement strand
GTGGGAACGCCGCCGCGCTGGGTGTGGCCCAGGTTGACGGAGCGGGTCGAGAAGCCGGCCTTTTCTTCGATCAGCTGGGCCAGCGCCTCGCCGACACCCGACAAATGCGCGTGACCGAAGGAATCCAGGTTCTTCGACTCGTCGATCACCTGGCCGACCTCGGGCAAGTGGCAGCCCTCGGCGATGACGACGACGCCGTAGTGCTTGCCATGGTTGTAGTTGTACTTGAGCAGCTTGCAGACGTGGTCGATGTCGATCTCCTTTTCGGGGACCAGGATGACGTGTGCCCCGCCTGCCACGCCGGAGGCGTAGGCGATCCAGCCGGCGTCGCGGCCCATTACCTCGACGACGATCACGCGGTTGTGCGAGTCGGCAGTGGTGTGGATGCGATCAACGGCTTCGGTGGCGATCATCACGGCGGTGTCGAAGCCGAAGGTCTGATCTGTCCCGCTGATGTCGTTGTCGATGGTCTTGGGAACGCCGACGCTGGGCACTCCGTTCTCGCTGAGAAAGAGCGTGACCGACTGCGTGTCGTCGCCGCCCAGTGCGATCAACGCGTCGATCTTGTTGGCCTTGAGCACCTCCTGGACCTTCTCGATGCCGCCGGGAATCTTCTTCACATTCGTGCGTGAAGAGTGCAGGATGGTGCCGCCCTTCAACTGGATGCCGTCGACGGTTTCGAGGGTCAGGGGAATGAAGCTGTTCTCCAGCACGCCCTTCCAGCCGTTAAGAAAGCCGATGAACTCATCGCCATAGTGGTTGATGCCCTTGCGCACAGCCGCGTAGATCACCGCATTCAGTCCGGGGCAGTCGCCGCCGCCGGTCAACAAAGCAACTCGCATCGTAAAATCTCCTCATCAATTTTTGCGCGGCCGCAGGTACCGGGCCGGGAATATGTCGCTGAATTGTACGTCCAGAAAGGAAAATCGCCGCTCTCGACGCCTTACCTAGTTTACTCCACGGCTGTAAAGACAAATCGTGACCGCGCTCACGCTCGTCCCGCGAAGATTCCCTTGCTGGAAAGACACGGGAGTGTTTCAATAGGCTTATGCCCGGAACCGGAGCGCTGTTGCTGCTGGTCTTTGCCAGCCTGGTCGTCGTGCTGTTGCTGGTGCTGCTGCAGTTGACGCGGCTGGGCTACCTGGTGCGCGCCACTATCCCCGACCGCCCTCGGCGTCGGATGTTCCTCGCCTCGGTCTCTTTTCTGCTCACCTTTGCGGGAGTGCGGTTTCTCGTCCATCGGATCGTGACTCATGAGGGGCATTTTCACTGGGTGGTGATCCATGGAACGCACATTCATCACCTGGTCTGGGGGATTCTGATCCTGCTGCTGGTGGGCTACGGCTGGCTGCTGGACCTGGGACGGTTGCACACGCCGCTTTCGATCTTCTTCAGCCGGCTGATGTCGGTCGGCTTCGGGGTGGGCGCGGCGCTGACCCTGGACGAGTTTTCGATTTGGCTAGACCTGGATCCCGATGCGTACTGGTCGAGCGCCGGGCGGCTCAACATCGACGCCATTATCTTCTTTGGCGCCTTGTTGGCTGTGGGCGCCGGGGGCGCGCCATTCTTCCGCGGCCTGCACTTCATGTGGGACAAGCGCATGCTGTTTGGCAAGGAGCTGGGCCGCGGCCTGAGCCTCCCTATTCGCCGCGTGAGGTTGCTTCGTCCGCGTAAAGCGCGGCAATCAGGGCCGCGTACCGGCTCGTAATCACGCGCCGCTTCAACTTCATCGAGGGCGTTAGCTCACCCGTCTCCTGCGACCACTCGTCAGCCACCACACGGAAGCGCTTCAAACTCTCGAAGTTGGCCAGGCTGCCGTTCACCTCGCGCACAATCTCGGCGTAGAGGGCGACCACGCGGCTGTCGGCCACCAGTTCAGCGCGGTCTTTTGCCTCGATGCCGTGGTAGCGAGCCCACTCCTCCAGCGCCGTGAAGTTGGGCGAGAGGATCACCGAGATGAACTTGTGCCGGTCGCCGGCCAGCGCGGCCTGCGCCACCAGCATATTGTTCTTGAGCTTGTTCTCAATCGGCTGAGGAGCCACCATTTTGCCGCCCGAGGTCTTCAGCAGCTCCTTCTTGCGGTCGGTGATGAAGAGAAAGCCATCCGCGTCCAGGTGGCCGATGTCGCCGGTGCGGAACCAGCCCTCCGCGTCGAAGGCCTCCGCATCAGCCTCCGGCTTGTGCCAGTAGCCGGCAAAGACCGACGGTCCGTGAACCAGCAACTCTCCATCCGCAGCCAGTTTCAGCTCCAGATTGGGCAGGGGCATGCCCGCGGCGCCCATGCGGTGGATGAGCGGCGTGTTGAGAGCGATGACTGGCGAGGTCTCGGTCAGCCCGTAGCCCTCCCAGAGAGCAATCCCCACCGAGGCGAACCATTGGGCGGTGTCGATACCCAGCGGCGCGCCGCCAACGACGAAGATCCTGACCCGGCCGCCGAAGGCCTCGCGCACCTTGGAGTAGGCCAGCTTGTCGGCCAGTTTCCACATCGGCGAAGAGGGCCGGTGGCCGTCGTAGACGGTATCGCCGTGGCGGGCGCCTACCCCCAATGCCCAGGCGAGCAGCCGTTTCTTCACCGGCGACAGGGCCGTCCGGCGCTCCACCTCCTGGCGAATCTTCTCGAAGACGCGCGGCACTCCCACGAAGACCGTGGGTCTGATCTCGCGCATTGCCTGCGGCAGTTTATCGAAGTGTGAGCAGTATGCCACTTGCACCCCGTGGGAGTACATCACGTAATCCAGCGCGCGCGCCGTAACGTGCGAAAGAGGCAGGAAGGAGATCAATGCGTCGGCGGGATTGAAGTCAAAATCCGCGGGGGCGTAGTTCTGATTGGCGGCCATGTTTCCATGGGTGAGCGCCACACCCTTGGGCTCGCCTGTGGTTCCGGAAGTGTAAATCAGTGTGGCCAGATCCTTAGGCTCGACGGAGTGCGCCAGGGCGTCAAAGACCGGGTCGCGTTCGGCGCCGCGTTCATCGGCCCCTTTCAGCACTTCGCTGAAGGGGATCGCGCTCTCGGGCGCGGCCGGGTCCATCATCAGGATGCGCTCCAGCGCAGTCTGTCCGCGCACGGCGTTCAGCTTGTCGAACTGCTGGCGGGTGGAGACGACGGCGATGCGGCAGCCGGCGTCGGCCACCAGCACGGCGATCTGCTCGCCGGTCAATGTGGGGTAGATGGGCACATCCACCGCTCCGATGGCCAGCGCGGCAAAATCGGTTACGGCCCACTCCCAGCGATTCTCGGCGATCAGGGCAATGCGGTCGCCCTTCTGCGCGCCCCAACTTAGGAATGCCTCGGAGAGCGCGCGGACCCGTTGGTAGATCTGGTCGGAGGAGATGGGCTGCCACAGGCCAAACTCGTCCTGCCAGAGAATGGCGCGGGGGTTGGCGGCCACGGTAACGCGGCGAAAGAGGTCATTGATCGTGGTGAGCGGCGTCTTCTGTGGCATAGGGAGTCGAATGGGGAAAGCGGAGAATCCTCAACCGCAATCATTCCGAGAGTGTATCAGCGCGAAGCTACATCCGCGAAACCATTCATTTGAGGAGACCACTGGCGGCCATCCATCCCCCGCCAGATTCCGGCGCGCCCAGTTCTCCTTGCCTCAATTGCGGGCGCGGCTGATCGCTCCTTATGACAGAGAGGAGCGATTCAGGCCAGGGAACGCCCCATCGGCCGCGGAAGCCCTGTTCTGTTCCCGGGCCACGGGGCTTGCGCGCAGACGCGCTTAGGAAGGATGAATCCGGATGATGTTATCCCGCACTTCCACCATAGCTTCCGGCCAGAGCCGGGCGGTCAGTTCTCTCACCGCATCCATGGTGGGATAGAACTGGCTGGAGCCGAAACAGTTCGCGTCATCAATCAAAATCGCGTGCTTGTAGCTCCCATGGGTAAAAACAGCGCGTAATTCCTCCATGATCGGCGTCTTGTCCGAATGCCCGTCCAGCCAGAAAAGGCAAGGCTCGGAAACCGACTGAAGCAACTTCGGCAGCTCCACCGCGCTATCGCCATGCAGCAGATGAATCCGCGCATGGCCGGCAAAGTTCTTCACAGCCAGCGCGTAATTGGCGTCATCCAGCTCGATTGAATAGATCTCGCGAAAATACTTCTCCACGGCGTCGATCATCTGCCCGAACTGCGTCCCCGTCTCGATCAGAACCGGAAGCTGAAATCTCTTGGCGTATTCGCGCAGCGTTCTCTGCTTGATCAGGTGTGGCACTCTCGGACGAGGCGACCCTTTCAACTTCCAAAACAGATAATCCGGCATCGCCGCCATTCGCTTATAAAAAAAGATCAGCCTGGATCGCCGGATGATGCTAGGCAACATAATCTTTACCCCATGTTAAAGATTGAAAAAATACGCACTTACAGATTATCGAGTCCGCGCGAACAGTGTCAATCAACGCATGGAGCGTGGCGCGGGTTGGCTTCCACTGCCTTCTTCGCCTATTCCCGCGGACTCACTTCGAGCATCTGGATGGGTCTCTCCGCTTCAATCAGATCCAAGTCCAGCGTCTTGAGCAGCACGGCCTTGGCGGCTTCCACATCCTTTGCCGGAAACTCCAGCTCCGCGTCGAATTTTCCCTCGATACCGGTCTCGTTGATTACAGGAACCTCAAGCCCGCCTTCTAATTCATTCGCCAGATTATCCATGGAACTATTGGCTAACCTCATCTTTCCATCCCAATATCCTGACATACTTCCACCGGTAGAAGCGGAAGGCGTTAGAAGTTTATGGTCCGCATCGATCGCTTTCAGTAGGTAGACTTTCTTGGTAACGGTCTTCGATTCGACCTGTAGCTTCAAACCGTAGGTAATGGCCATCTGAAGGAAGGGAGCAAGTTGGTTGTTGTTATCCACGCCAGCCGACCAAGTCGCGTGCAGATTGTAGAGTCCTTCGGGAAAAACGCTTGTCGGGAGAAATCTGTCCTCAGGCAGGTTCGGGTAAGCATTGGAAATGAGCGCCTTAGCATTTGATCCAGAGATAATTATCCGGCCTTTGCCAAACATCATCCCGTTCTTGGTATCTGGCGGCGCTTTGGTGAGGGAAAGCTCAAAGAGAGGTTTGACGTCAGGCGCAGGCGATTCCGACTTTACCAACGCATTCATATCCAACATCGGCTTAAACTTGACCCCCTTGCCATCCGCCACGGCCTGTAAATCGGCAGTTGTAAGAAACTGCGGGTGAGTCACCGCGACAATTCGACCCTGTCCATCCACAATAATGGTCGTAGGAAATGCCTTTACTCCATACCAAGCAGCGACGCTGCCAGTGGTGTCAACTCCTACCCAACCAGGCATCTTTCTTTTGGTCAGAAACTCCTGCACAACCTTCTCATCTTCTTGGGAATCACCGTCCACGGAGATGAATTGGAACTTGGCCGGATCGAGTTCGGCGATGAGTTTGCTCAGGTGTGGGATTTCGGCGATACAGGGTCCACAATGCGTCTCCCAGAACTCCAGCACCACAACCTTGCCGCGCAGCGATTCCCAGTCTGTTTTTGTTCTCGGCGGCGCTTGCAGCAGTTGCGTGAATTGCAAAGGCGGGGCGGGCGTTCCCGGTTCGGGCAGCGCCGCGGCTGAGAGCGATCCAAGAAACATCGCGCTGATGAAAACCACAAGAAACCGCCGCGACAGCACGGACCCAGGCACATACAAAAACGCTTTCATCGATCTCTCCATTCAACCTGATAATACTGCCTGACCCGAGTTCATAGTCCACCAGACGCAGGCAATTGCCAAAATGCTTGAAAATTATTCCACGCGGCGTAAAAAAGCTCGCCAGCCGGATTTCTTGCATACTTATTCTCTTTTGTTGTATATTTATTCACATAGGGCCGTTCAAACGAGTGCCGCTTTTCGATTTGCTCGACAAGCAAGGTGCAATCGACCATGAAAGATCAACGCCACAATGCGATTCGTGAACTGGTGGGCCACGCGCTGGTGGCCAGCCAGGACGAATTGCGCCGCAAGCTGCGCCGGCGGGGCTTTGCGGTGACCCAGGCCACGCTCTCGCGCGACATTCACGAACTGCGCCTCTCGAAAGGCCCCGGCGGCTACACTTTATCTAAGACCGCGGGCGCGGCGGTAGAAGACAATAGCCCGCCTTCAGTGGCCGAGATGATTGAAAGTTTCGGCATGCGCGTGAAGCAGGCCATGAATCAGGTGGTCCTGGGCACGGTTGCGGGCGACGACACAGTGTTGGTGATCTGCCCCGACATTCGCCGCGCAGGCGAGGTCGAATCCCGATTGAGGACGATGCTGGAGTCATGAAAGAAACGGTGCAAACTGCGGTAGTGGGAGTGACCGGATACGCGGGCGCGGAGCTGGCGCGGCTGTTGCTGCGGCATCCTCGCCTCAAGGGCAAGCCCCCGGTCTTCGCCGGGCGCGTGGACGCTGCCGACGCGGCGCGGGGTGGCATTCCATTGGCCGAGATTCATCCGGAACTGGCCGACAGCCAAGGCCACGGAGCCTTGCGGCAGCAGCCCTTTTCCTGGGAGTTGCTCAGCGATCTTGACGTGGACGTTCTTTTTTTGGCCACGCCTCACGAGCAATCGCGGGCGTGGGTTCCGGAAGCTCTGGCGCGCGGCATGCGCGTGATCGATTTGAGCGGCGCATGGCGGCTGACAGAAGCGGCCAACCGCGCCGTCTATGCCTTCGAGGACGACGGCACGGAGCTGGCGGAGGAAACCCAGGAGCAGGCCGTCTATGGTATGCCGGAGTTACATCGTAAGCGGATCGCGGGCGCGCGCCTGATCGCCAATCCCGGCTGTTATGCGACTTCGATCATCCTCGCGCTCAAGCCGCTGGTGGCCGCGGGGCTGGTGGACCTCACGCGCGGCATCGTCGCCGACGCCAAGAGCGGCGTGAGCGGCGCGGGCAAAGCGCCCACCGCGAAGACGCATTTCATGTATGCGGCTGACAATCTCTCCGCCTATGGCGCCTTCACGCATCGCCACACTGGAGAATTGCTGGAGCAGGTCGGCCTCGACGCGAGCGAGATCATTTTTACGCCGCATCTGCTGCCGATTCCGCGCGGAATTCTTTCCACGATGTATGTGCATTTCCACGAAGCGCAGAGCAAGGCGAGCATCGCAAAGGTCTATCACGATTTTTTCGCGGGCAGTCCCATGGTCCGGCTCTACGACAAAACTCTGCCGCAGATTCAGCATATTGTCCGCACCAACTATGCCGACATCGGCTTCCAGCTCGACACCGGCGGCCGCCGCGCAGTGGTCGTCTGCTGCCTGGATAATTTACTGAAAGGCGCATCCGGCCAGGCCGTGCAGAATCTGAATGTGATGCTCGGCTGGGGCGAATCGGAAGGTCTCGAATGAAGTACGTCGTCAAATTGGGCGGAGCAGGCCTGGAGACTCCGTCGCTGCTAGAAGGCTGTACGCGCGCCATTGCCGAGCTGGTGCGCGACGGCCACCAAGTCTTGGTAGTCCATGGCGGCGGCGTGCAACTGACGCGCACGCTCAAAGCGCTGGGCAAGCAGAGCGAGTTCATCAACGGACTGCGCGTCACCGACGCTGAGACGCGCGACGTGGCGCTGATGGTCTTTGCCGGCAAAGTGAATAAAACTTTGGTCGCCGCGCTGGGAGCGATCGGTCAGCCGGCCGTAGGACTCTCCGGCGGAGACGGGCTGAGCTTCCGCGCGCGCAAAAAACGCACCGCGCCCGACCTCGGCTTTGTGGGCGAAATTGCTTCCAGCGATGCGCGCCTGATCGAAGCCGTATGGCAGACGAACTGCGTGCCCGTCTTCTGCTCGATGGCGCTCGGCTTTGATGGCGAGTACTACAACATCAACGCCGACGAGATGGCCGCGGCCTGCGCCGTCGCTTGCCACGCGGATGCGCTGGTCTTCCTCACTGATGTGCCCGGCGTGAAGGGCGCATCGGGCGCGGTCATGCGATGGCTGTCGATCGATCAAATTGCGGAGATGGCCAAGAGCGCCGTCATCTCCGGCGGCATGTTGCCCAAGCTGGGCGCCTGCCGCGAGGCTCTGCTCAATGGCGTCAAGCGCGTTCGCATTTTACCCGCAGAGGCTGCCGGTTCGTTGCCTGACCTGTGCAGTTCCCGCGTAGCATACGGCACTGAAGTGATGGTGGCCTAAGGAGAAAAGGATGATACTCGCAGAAATGACCAAGCTCGAAGAGATTCAAGCCGCTGAAGCGCGGTTGCTCATTCATACGTACGATCGCTTTCCTGTTTTATTTGTGGCCGGCGAGGACGTTCATCTGATCGACGAGAACGGCGATCGCTATCTCGACCTGCTGAGCGGCATCGGCGTCAACGCGCTGGGCTACAGCAGCAAGGTGATTCAGGATGCTATTGCCCAGCAGAGCCGCACTTTGATCAACGCGTCGAATTACTACTTCAACGACAAGATGGCCGGCCTTGCTGAACGCGTCACGCGCATCACCGGCATGGATCGCGTGTATTTTGGCAACTCCGGCTGCGAGGCCATCGAGTGCGCGCTCAAGCTGGCCCGCGCGCACGCCGGCATTCTGCGCGAAGAAGGCAAGCAGATCGGTACCAAGTTTCTCGCTCTCGAACAGAGCTTTCATGGCCGTACCTTCGGCGCCATCTCGGCCACCCACAAGGAAAAGTACCGCGTTCCCTTCGAGCCCGTTGTTCCCGGCTTCGAGTTTGTGAAGTTCAACGACATAGAAGATCTGCGCGCGAAATTCTCCAACGAAATCTGCGCAATTCTTCTTGAGGCAATTCAGGGTGAGGGCGGAGTGCGCCCGCTGACGCAGGAGTTCTTTGCCGAGGCGCGCGCGCTGGCGGATTCGACCGGCGCGTTGATCATCGCCGATGAGATTCAGGCCGGCATGGGCCGCACCGGAAAGTGGTGCGCCTATCAGCACTTCGGCATCAAGCCCGACATCACCACCCTCGCCAAGCCGCTGGCCGGCGGCATTCCCATGAGCGCGACGCTCTGCACCAACGAGGTGGCGCGCGCCTTCCATGCGGGTATGCACGGAACAACTTTTGGTGGCGGCCCGCTTGCTTGCGCAGTCGCTTCGGCTGTGATCGACTTCATCGAAAATGAGAATCTGCTCGATCATGTGAATGAGATCGGCGAGTACTTCCAGCAGCAATTGCGCAAGCTCGCGGAACGCCATTCGTGCATCATCGACGTGCGCGGCAAGGGACTGATGATCGCCGCCGATCTCGACTCCGCGGAACTGGGCAAGCACGCTGTCACGGAGATGCTCAAGCATCATGTGGTCATCAACTGCACCAGCGATACGACGCTGCGCTTCCTGCCGCCTTACATCTTCGAGCGCGTTCATGTGGACACCACCATTGCCGCACTGGACGAGGTCTTCACCGCTTATGCCCCAACCCAAATCGCTGCCCCATCCGCAGGAGGACAGACCCATGGCTAGCAATACTCTCATCGAAGCGCCCGTAGTACCCGTCGGGAAAGACCCTGATATTCTTGCCGCCGCCGCGCGCCTGAATGGCGAAGATATGTGCTCCATCGCCGATCTTTCCAGCGGCGAGGTGCGCGCGATTGTCAAGCTTGGCCACGACGTCAAGCGCCATCCGGAAAAGTACCGCCATGCTCTTGACGCGAAACAGATGGTGCTGATGTTCGAGAAGGCCAGCCTGCGCACGCGCCTCAGCTTCGAGGCCGGCATCAACACCATGGGCGGCAACGCGATCTTCGTCGATCAGACCAGTTCGCCGCTGGGCGAGCGCGAATCCATTGCCGACATCGCGCGCAACGTCGAGCGCTGGGTCGATGTGATTGTGCTGCGCACGTACGCGCACGACACCATCACCGAGATGGCCGCCAACTCGCGCGTGCCGGTCATCAACGCGCTCTCCGACTTCGAGCATCCTTGCCAGGCACTGGCCGATTTCATGACGCTCGATGAGCACTTCGGCCACGTCGCCGGGCTCAACTTTACTTATGTAGGCGATGGCAACAACGTCTGCCACTCGCTGATGCTCACCGGAGCGCAACTGGGAGCGAATGTAACGATCGCCACGCCGCGCGGCTATTCGCCGGACATTGAAATCGTCACGCTGGCGCGCGACATTGCGCAAGCCAACGGATGCGAGCTGCGACTGCTGCAAGATCCGCAGGCCGCCGTCGAAGGAGCCGATGCGGTCTACACAGACGTATGCGTCAGCATGGGCTTCGAGCA
>PMTP01000071.1 GCA_003167305.1 Acidobacteriaceae bacterium | reverse complement strand
GAGTGCGGCGAGCTGCAGCGGGTGGGCGACAACGAAACTGTGCGGGTAGACGTGCGCATCGTGGCCTCCACTCACCAGCCGCTGGCCAAGCAGACCCAGAGCGGCGCTTTTCGCGCTGACCTCTATTATCGGCTGGCCGTCTTCCTGATCCGCACCCCGTCGCTGGCAGAGCATGCCGAGGACCTGCCGCTGCTGGTCAACCACTTCCTGGCACAGATGGGCCGCGAGGCGCCGATCAAGTGAGTGGAACCGGCGGCTCTGGCCAAACTGGCCGCCCACGACTGGCCGGGCAATGTCCGCGAACTCGAACACGTGCTGGAGCGGGGCGCGATTCTGGCCGGCGAAGAGGCTGTGCTGACGACCCGGGAGATCGACTTTGGGCTGGCGATAAACTGAGCCGCTCGTGCAAGATGGAGACGAAAGCGTTCCATGGCGAGTCATCGTCGCCCAGCGCGCCTTTGAGGCCAATGCCAAGCCGGTGACCACCTTCGGCACCATCACCCAGGAACCATCAACATGATCCACTAAGAGCCTATCCACAAATTGTAGCGCCGGTTTCCAGACCGGCTGTACTGGCGGCTTCCAAGCCGCCAGAGATGGTGGGTGCAGGTCTGGAGACCTGCACGACAGCCGCTCTGGAGAGCGGCGCTACAAATTTCGCAATTTACGGATAAGCTCTAATACTCACCCGGCAACTTGATCGGATCGCAAAACAGATGCCCCGCCTGACGCAGCCATACTGCCGACGGTGGGGCATCTGTCTTGGCGGCCCATGACACTGCCATGAGATTCTTTGTTAGAATGACTCCGCGACCATGCTGACAAAAATTGCTTCCGCTTTTTTGCTTCTTGCCGCCTTGCGCGGCTCTGCCAAGGCGTCAACCGAACAGTGGCTTGAAGTGCGCAGNNTCGCCCATCGTTGTACTCGCGACCAAAAATCAGAAGAGCTTTCAAACGCTGGAGCCGGAGGCCTACCTGGCATCCGGCCAGTTGAAGCTCGGCGGGCTCTTTATGAGAACGCCGGACAAAAACTACGTTCTGCTGCGCCTGGATGCCGAGTATGAGCACCCTTTTGCTGCGGTTTATCACGAGTACACGCACCTGCAATTCAGCGGCGACAGCGATTGGATGCCATTGTGGCTCAACGAGGGGACGGCGGAGTTCATTCAGAACACTGAGATCAACGACAAGAATGTGCTACTCGGCGAACCAAGCCCAGACGACATTCTCTATCTACGACAGAATCGGCTCATACCGTTGCCGGTGTTGTTCAAAGTGGATGCCAAGTCGCCGTATTACCACGAAGAGCAGAAAGGCTCGGTTTTCTATTCTGAATCCTGGGCACTCACTCATTATCTCTACATTACGGATCGCCAGAAGGGGACCAACAAAATAGGCGATTATATGACGCTGCTCACCCATCACGTGGATCCCGTAGTCGCGGCAGAGAAGGCCTTTGGGGATTTGAATAAGTTGCAGGCCACGCTGGAAGAATATGTTCGTCAGCGAGTTTACATGCATCTCATCTTATCGAGCGCCGCGGCGCCGATTGATGAATCGTCCTACAAAGTGAGGGTTCTTACGCCAACTGAGTCGGATGCAGTCCGCGCGGATTTTCTCGCCTATGTCCAGCGAGTCAAAGAGGCGCGAACGCTGCTGGATGCAGTGCTTAAAGCGGATCCAAATAACGCTCAGGCGCGCGAAACCATGGGGTTCCTTGAGCTTCGCGCTGGGCATCGGGACGAGGCGCGGAAGTGGTATGGAGAGGCGGTCAAGCTGGACTCCCAGAATTACCTGGCGCAATACAATTTCGCCACGTTGTCTATGATGCAGGGAGGTAATGAACAAGGCAAGGAGATTGAAGCTAGTCTGCGCAACGCCATCCGGCTGAATCCCCGTTTCTCGCCGGCCTCCAACGAACTGGCTACGATGTTGATCTCCAAAGAGCAATACTCCGACGCCGAGGCGGTGCTGCAATCCCTGCTTAAGAGCGCAGTGAATCCAAGCGAAGCCGCAATGGCTCGGCGGAGGATTGAGCAGCTTGATCAGGTGCAGGCGGCTCGGGCGCAGTCCGCCGCTGACGCTGCAAAGGCGCAAGCCGACGAGGAGGCCCGCGCAAAGGCGGCCGTCGAAGAGGCGCGTCCCAAGCATCCGGCAGAGCCACCGAACGGACTGAAACATCAGCTGATTGGCGTCATTCATAAGGTTCAGTGCAGCTATCCGGCAGAGATCGACTTCCAGGTGGAAAACGCGAAGAAGACGATCTCCATCTACAGCAGCGACTACTACAAGCTCGATATCACAGCACTCGGATTCACGCCGGAGGGCGATTTGAACCCATGTACCGGACTGGAAGGAATGGAGGCGCGCGTGCAATATGCGGAGAGTTCAGATAAGACGGTCGATGGGCAGGTATTCGCAATCGAACTCAGGAAATGAACCGTGCGCGGGTGGCGCGCGGATTGGGCGGGCAGCCGGCCAGCATTGTCCCGGCGGACCACTCAGAAGCCGTGGCCACCGCCAATCTCGATGAAAATGCCTTTAGCTTCGGCCAGCATATGGCCTCTTGCGTCGAGAATCCGGGCCTCGGTCCAGTGCTTGCGGCCCTCGCTACGCAGCAGGCGGCCCTCCAGGCGAATCGGTGCAGCGGAGCGGACCGGGCGGCGATAGTCGATCTCCATCCGGCCGGTAACGGCCTTCAGCCCCCGCGCACGCACCGTTTTGCTCATCGCCTCGTCCAGCAGCGTGGCAATGATGCCGCCATGCAGGTAACCGGGCGGACCCTCGAAGCACTCCGGAATCGTTGGCAAGCAAACCACGGCGCCATCCTCGGCGAGCAGGAACTCCAGATGCAAGCCAATCGCACTGGCCGGGCCGCAGCCGAAGCAGCGGTTCTGGGCGGTGTGCGCCATGGGCGTCAGTTTTTCGGCGGGTTCTGTCATTCTTCTACCTTATAGCCTTCCGGCCAGCACATCCTCCAAGATCTCCCGGTCAACATTTCCGCCGGTGAGAATGATGCCGATGCGCTTGCCTTGCAGAGAATTCTTTCCCTTGAGCGCCTCGGCCAGCGCGGCCGCTCCGGCACCCTCGGCCAGATTGTGAGTGTCCTGGCAGTAAGCGCGCATGGCGTGGGCAATCTCGGCTTCAGTAACCTCGACGATGCGGGCAATATGCTCCCAAATGACCTCCATGGCCTGGGCGTTGGGCGTGCGGCAGGCCAGCCCATCGGCGAGGGCGGTGCGCGACGGAGCCTCCATCACCCGGCGCTCCCTGAAACTGAGCGCGTACGAAGGAGAAGCGGCGGCCACCACACCGACAATCTCTGTCTTCAGCCGCAGAGCGTTGCGCGCCGCCGCAATGCCGCAGATGGACGAGCCGAGACCGATGGGCACATACACAGCTTCGAGCGGAGGCGCGGCCTCAAAGAGTTCCAGAGCGTAGGTAGCCGTGCCCATCAGCAGACGCTCATGGAAAGAATCGATCATGGCGTAGCCACGCTCGGCGGCAAGGGCGCGAGCGAACTCCAACGACTCCTGAAAGTCGTCGCCGTGCTCTATCAATTCGGCGCCCTGAGCGAGCATGGCGCGATTCTTCTCCCGACTGTTGCCGCGCGGAACAACGATGACCGCCTTCAGGCCCGCGAGTCGCGCGGCCATGGCCACGCCCTGGCCGTGATTGCCGCGCGTAGCCGCTGCGACGCCAGTCAGGCCGGGCTGGGTCTCTTTGAGCCAATCGATGTAGACCAGCGCTCCACGCAGCTTGAAGGCTCCCACCGGCGTATGATTTTCGTGCTTGATCCAGGCCTCGGTTCCCAGCCGCTGGTTGAGCAGCGGCCATGTGTACTGCGGCGTTGGCTGCATGGAGCGGTAGACCACGGTCTGCGCATCGCGAATCTGGGCTAACGAAGGAAGCTGAATAGCTCCAGCTTAGACAAGACGGCATCAGGCATCGCTTCTTCTTGGAATCTTCGGATTTCTTCGCAGTCTTTCCCCGACT
>PMTP01000062.1 GCA_003167305.1 Acidobacteriaceae bacterium | reverse complement strand
CCCCAGCCGGTGCAAAGGTCATAACCGGACGTCGCGGAAAACTTGCTTGGACTGGTGGGTGTGAAGTTGTTTCCAGTGGTAATGTCGTGAAAGCAGGAATGGTAGTTGGTGCTTTTTCCAATGGCGTACAGACCTGGGTTGGCAAAGCCGATGGGCGGCTGGCCATTGGCGGCGGCCTGCTGGTTCACCAGCGCCATGAAACCGGCCCACAGCGGGGCCGCCAAGCTGGTGCCTACCTCCGGTAAGGGGAACGAGATTCCAAGAGCATCGTTGCCCCAGAAGACAGTTATGTTGTTGGCCACCGAGGAAACGTCCGGCGAGTTGCGCATGGTAGGGGAGCCTTGGTTGGCATTCATGCTGATGCCTTGTTGCCAGGACGGAATGGGGTAAACGAGACTCACGCCGCCGCCAGTCGCATACTCAGGAGTGATATCGCCCAACCCATCATTGCTGGCAGGCGACAGCCAGGCGGTTTCCGCCGTCCACGCGCCAGAAGAAGAGGACGTCGTCAACGTGGTGCCCCCCACAACCGTGATGTAGGGATCGTCTGCCGGCTCGTCAACGGGTCCCGAATAAGCCCCGAAGTCACCACTGGCGAGGAAAAAGCTCTGACCTTGCGCGGCGTATTGTTGGAAGATTTGCACCGTAGAAAGATTAATATCGAACCCGTAGGAGCAGCTCAGTTGCTCGGCCAGGTTATCCGTGGCCATGCGATTCAGCACATCGTTGATTTGTGCAGTCGTGGTTGCGTCCTGGACATAGCTTGTCCCCAAAGGCGGCAAATCTGTTGGCGTAGGTCCTTCATAGACCAGCACGCTGCTCAACCCCGGCGACGGTCCCCAGGCCGTCCGCGAGGACGAACTGCGCGACGAAGCCCGCGTGCTGGTGGAAAAATGCGCCGAGTTCGACGTCCGTGGCCAGGTCGTCCAGATCAACCCCGGCCCAATGGTCACCACCTACGAGTTCAAGCCCGAAGCCGGCGTCAAGTACAGCCGCGTCACCGGCCTTGCCGACGACCTTTGCCTCGCGATGCGCGCCGAAAGCATCCTCATCGAGCGCATGGCCGGCAAGAACACCGTTGGCATTCAGGTTCCCAACCACCGCCGCGAGACCATCCACCTGCGCGACTGCCTGGAGTCGGAAGAGTTCCACAAAGCCAAATCCCGCCTCACCATCGCCATGGGCAAGGACATCAACGGCCGCATCCGCACCGCCGATCTGGCAGCCATGCCCCACGTGCTCATCGCCGGCAGCACGGGAAGCGGCAAATCCGTCGCCATCAACGCGATGATCATGAGCCTGCTCTACCGCACCACGCCGGCGCAGGTCCGCCTCATTCTCGTCGATCCCAAGCGCGTCGAGCTGGGCATGTACGAAGGTATTCCACACCTTTTTACTCCCATCATCACCGAGCCGAAACTCGCCGCCAACGCGCTCAGGAACGCCGTCCGCGAGATGGAGCGCCGCCTCAAGCTGCTCGCCTCGCGCAGCGTGCGCAACATCGACCAGTACAACAAGCTATTCGAGGGCGTCATGCCCTCGCTCTTCTCCGACGCCGCCGACGACGAAGAGCCGCTCCCCTTCATCGTCATCATCATCGACGAACTGGCCGACTTGATGATGCTCGACCGCGCGAATGTTGAGGAATCTATTACCCGCCTCGCGCAGATGGCCCGCGCCGTCGGCATTCATCTCATCCTGGCCACGCAGCGCCCCTCGGTCGATGTGATCACCGGCCTCATCAAAGCCAATATCCCCACCCGCATCAGCTTCCGCCTGGCCACCAAGGTCGATTCGCGCACCATTCTCGACACCAACGGAGCCGAGGCTCTGCTGGGGCGCGGCGATATGCTCTTCCTGCCGCCCGGAACCAGCCGCCTGATGCGCCTGCACGCCCCTTATGTCAGTGAAAAGGAGACCGCGGCGGTTGTCGGCTTCTGGAAGGCCCAGGGACAGGCCGAGTACGTCGAAGGCTTCCTCGAATCGCCCTCCGGGAAAGATGAGCGCGCTAGTGTCGATGGCTCTAACCCCGACCCCGACGAAAACGACCCGCTCTTCAACGACGCGGTGCAGTTAGTCTTCGAGTTTGGCAAGGCCTCGACCTCGCTGCTCCAGCGCCGCCTGCGCATCGGCTATGGCCGCGCCGCCCACCTGATCGACCTGATGGAGCGCGACGGGTTAGTAGGCCCCGCCGACGGCACCCGCCCCCGTGAACTGCTCAAAGCGCCCGGCTGGCTGCATGAGGTTGCCTCCACCGCCATCGAGTAACTCGATGTGTAGTCCCTGCGTTCCGCTTTTCGTGTGGATCGATTGCATCAGGCCGTGCGGGCCAGCGTGAGCACGGTGATATCGTCCTCCTGGCCGAAGTCCTTGGCTGTGTCGGCGATTTCGCGCGCCGATTTGAGCGTGAGCTGAGCCAGCCGTTCGAAGCCCAGCAGTTCGCCGGCCGAAGAGCGCGCCTCGACCACGCCGTCCGAGAGCAGCACAATTCTTTGATCTGCGGCAAGGCTGCCGGTGATCGATGCGTACTGCTGATCGGGTGCGATGCCAAGCGGCAGGGACGGCGGGGTTGCCACTTCGAGGCCGTCGATGTAAGGGGAGATGTGGCCGGCGTTGGCCACGGTGTAGCGGCCGTCGGGCTCGACCTGAACGCAGCAGGCGGTAGTGAAGCCGGATTCGCCTTGCGTGAGCAGGGCCTCGTTGAGGTTGTGCAGCACTGCGGCGGGTTCCAGGCAGTCTTCGCGGCGCAGCACGCCCAGGATCATAGCCACGCGCATGGCGGCCAGCAAGCCTTTGCCGGAGACGTCGCCGACAATGGCCAGGAGGCCGCGATTGGGCATTGAGGCGACCAGGAAGAAGTCGCCGCCCACTTCGCTCGCCGGATAGTAGATCGTCTCGACGTGGAAGCCCGGCGTGGGTTGCGCGGAGCGGGCCAGCAGAAGCTCCTGGGTGCTGCGGGCGGCTTCCAGTTCGGCGGCGACGCGGTTGCGTTCGCGGGCGATGCGAACCGTGCGCTGCACCAGGAAGATCAGAATGAAGAGGTCGAAAAAGAATTCGCCGACCTGGTAAAAAGTGACCCAATAGCTCCCCAGGGGAATGTTAAAGGGAAGATAGGGAAGCAGCGAGTTCAGACGCGCGTAATAGGCCAGATTGCGGAGGAAATACCAATAGTCGGCCAGGGCGCTGATGAGAATTGCACCGAGCAGCAGGCCGGCCTCCCGGTTACCCCTGAGCCGGCCCCTGATCAGCATCACCGGCAGAACGATCTTCATCACCAGGACAGGTATAAAAAACACCGAATTGAGCGTGTTCGAAATGATTCCCACGGTGTGAAGCGGAGTCAACAGGAAAACCAGCGAACAAACCACCTCCAACGCGAGCAGCCAGCGCGTGCGCGGCATATGCAGCACCAGACGCACGAATTCGATGAGCGTAATCGTCAGGACGCTCACGAGAACAAAATCGAGAACGTGGGCAGGAAAGGAGTACCTGACTGCATTGAGCCAAAGCTGCAGAGCCTCCATCAGACTGTCGGCGAGCAGATAGATACCGATTGCCAGATATTCTTGCTGGGTTTGCAGCGCAAAATAGAGCGCGAACGAGATCACGCCGGCAAGCAGGGCCAGGATGGACAGCAGCAGCCCCGGTCCGCCCTGGTGGGCTGCCACATAGCTGGCGAGGGGCGGCGCCGACTCACGGCTGATGAGGTAGACGGATTGGGAATTGAGGGGAGTGCTGGCGCCGCGGCCCATGCTCGAACCCCAGTTGACCGCGCAGCGAATGGCCAGAACAAGATCGCCGCGCTCTCCAACCTGATTGTCGGCAATGGCATAGGAAACCAGTGATTCTTGCGCGGAGAGCAGCCGCTCCGTCATTTTGCCGCTGCCTCCCAGGCGGACGCCGTTGGCGTAGACCTCGTAATTGCCCGCGATGCCCATGGTCCCGACCATCAGGTTGCGCGTGCCGGGGCGCAGATGGATGTGAATCCGATACCAGGCAAAGTGGAGATCGCGATAGCCATAGTCGGTCAGCGGCTTTTCGGCTGAGACAGTCTTCCAGCCGCTGTCGTCGAAGGCGGGCGAGGCCCAGGCGGGATTGTCGCCCGGAGCGAAGAGCCAGTTGGGGCCGAGACCGACAATGTCGCCGAACTGGGTGGCGTCCACGTTGCGCGGATTGGCGCGGCCCGGATCGGGTGCGGCAGCCTGTGTGAGCGCCAACGGCGCCCAGCCGGCGAGCAGCAGAAAAGTGAATGCCTTGAAGATGCGAGGAATCATCCAGATAACTATATCGCAAGGACGCTGCCAAATGCCTTTCCGGTAGCCAGTCATGCAGCGAAGGGCGTAACAGCAAAGCCTGATGCAGATCGTCGCAGCGAAAACCATTTCCCATCTATCTCACTATAAATGAGATATACAATGGAACCCAACATTTTTCCGCTCACCAAAATCGATTTTCGACGGACCCCAGGGGTGTAACCTCCCCATTCACTCTACAAATCTTACTGAATTCCACGGCCTGATGAAAGGCGATCTGTGCGCCGTCGACTCTTCCGCCTTCAGATTTAACCATCAATATGTGACGCCCATCACCAAATGCAAGCCCCCAGCGATGAAACCATAGCTTCACAGGCCATCAGATTCATTTATTGCCCATTCATTCCCCGTTTTCATCCTTGGAGGCCGCTCGTGAAATTTGACCCGTCTGCATTCGTCGCCGATCCGGATTTGATCCTGACACTCGAAAAAGGTTCCAACCCCATCTCCTGCGGCGGAGATCGCGTTCTCTTCCGCCAGGGAGAAATCCCTGCCGGCCTCTATATTCTCAACCAGGGCGAGCTCACCCTCACCATGACCTCGCCCAGCGGCGAGCAGGTGATGCAAATGCTGGCGTCTGCCGGCTCGCTGCTCGGTCTGCCGGGGCTGATCAGCGGCGAACCCTACACGCTCACCGCCGTAGCCCGCAGCGGCGCGTGCCTCAGCTTCGTCTCGCGCGACGACTTCACCAGCTTGATGCAAACCAATCCGCTGATGGCGCTCAAGATTCTTGAGGTACTGGCCGCTGAGGTCCGTTCCGCCCGCCACGCCTTGTCCAACCCTTAAGATCAGCGCGTCCTTGGCCTCCAGCACCATCCCATAAGTCGATGGCGGCCCGAAGGGAAGTCTGCCTGCACAGCTACAGCATTTTCGATTCTGGTGTTTACAGAATCCAAACAGCAAAGTGGCTTTTTCCTCAACGGGGTCCCCAGCGACAGGTCTTCGTCGCTGGGGTGGAAGTAAAAGCCACCTTCAACGCACTCGTAATGTCAACAATTGAAGCGAAAATGCTCTTGTCCCCCTTCCGCAGGTGGCACCTGCTAAACTCTCTCTCGTTATGGTCCTCGCAACTCTGCTCATCGTGGCCGCCTCTTACCTGCTCGGCTCCATCCCCACCGGCTACCTGCTTGTACGCCTCTTTCGCCATCAGGACATCCGCCAGGCAGGCAGCGGCAACATCGGCGCCACCAACGTACTGCGCGCCGGGGGCAAGGGCCTGGGCGCGGCCACTTTCCTGCTCGATATGCTCAAGGGCTGCTCGGCCGTCTGGCTGGGCGCGCTGCTCGGAGGCCTGCTGCTGCACAACTGCCCTCTGGACAAACTGTACGAGGCTGAAGCTCTCGCCGCTCTCTGCGCCGTCCTCGGCCACGTCTTTCCCGTCTGGCTCCACTTCCGCGGCGGCAGGGGCGTCTCCACCGGCTTCGGCGTCTTCCTGGCTGCCACGCCACTGGCCGCATTGGCCGCCATCACTGTCTTCTTTGTGGTTCTGGCGATCAGCCGCTATGTCTCGCTGGCCTCCATCCTCGGCGCAGCCAGCTTTCCCTTGTTTGCAACCTTCCTGGTCCACGGCGACCGCCCCCCGTTCTTCATCGCTGTGGAGATCGCCGTCGCCCTCATCATCATCGTCAAGCACCACCAGAACATCCGCCGCCTGATCGCCGGCACGGAATCCCGCCTGGGCAAAAGGAAGTCCGCATGAGCCGCATTATCGTCTTAGGTTCCGGCGCATGGGGAACCGCCATCGCCCTTTCGCTTCACCGCCGCGGCGGACACCAGCTCTCGCTCTGGGCGCACAGCCCCGAGTTTGCCCAGGAGATCATCGCCGACGGCGAAAACCGGCTCTTCCTTCCCGGCTTTCACCTCCCGCCCGAGGTCGCCATCACCGGTGACAACGCCGCCGTAGCCAACGCCGAGATCGTCGTCTCCGTCGTTCCCTCGGAGTTTCTCCGCTCCACCTTCGCCCGCATCGGCCCTCATCTTCACACCGGCCAGATCATCGTCAGCGCCACCAAGGGCATCGAGGACCACACCTACCTGCGCATGACCCAGGTCATCGCCACCAGCCTCGCCGAAGTCGGCCTCACCCTCCCCATCGGCGCCTTCAGCGGCCCCAGCTTCGCGCTGGAAGTTGCCCAGGGCCAGCCCACTGCCCTCACCGTCGCCTTCCGCGACGCCGCCATTGCCACCCGCATCCAGACCGAATTCTCTTCGGAAACACTCCGCCTCTACACTAGCAACGATCTCATCGGCGTTGAACTCGGCGGCGCGCTTAAGAACGTGATCGCCATCGCCGCCGGAGTCGCTGCCGGAGTCGGCCTGGGCTATAACTCCGCCGCGGCCCTGATGACTCGCGGCATCGCCGAGATCACCCGCCTCGCCGTAGCCTGCGGCGGCCGCCGCGAGACCCTCGCCGGCCTCTCCGGCGTCGGCGACCTGGTCCTCACTTGCACCGGCTCGCTCAGCCGCAACCGCACCGTAGGCCAGGAGCTGGGCCGCGGCGGCAAACTCACCGAAATCCTCGCCGGCCTCGGTGGAAAGGTCGCNNCTGATCCTCAACGAAGGCAAAGATCCCCACGAAGCGATCAAAGCCCTGATGCTCCGCCCCGGCAAGGATGAGCACTAAGGAACTGGCCCTAGTCCAGGCCGAGCAATTCTGGTCAGCATTGCCTGATCTCCCCGCCTAGCATCATCTCCGTAAGGGTTCCCCACCAACCCCTTGCCGTCGCGGTAGCCCCGCACAGGAGAATACAATGCAGTTTCAATTCCACGGAGTGTTCTATCACTTCACGAATATCCAACTCGCCTTGGCCGCGGTTGTCCTCATCGTCGTGGTTCTCATCGCCATTTCCGCCTATCTTGAACACAGCAAAGTTAAGACCGTGGGCCTGCGCAAACGTTTCGGCGCAGAGTATGATCGCGCCGTTACAAAGTTCGGCACTTCACACAAAGCCGAAGCCAAGCTGGCTGATCGCGAATCCCGCGTCGTTGCCCTCAAAATCCGCAACCTTGGCCTCCCCGAACATGATCGCTTCGCTTCCGAATGGAACATCGTCCAATCCCGCTTCGTCGATCATCCCAAGGCTGCCGTTACGGAAGCCGACGACCTGATCAATGCGCTCCTTGAAGCGCGCGGCTATCCCCGCTCCGGTTTCGAGCAGCGCGCCGACGATCTCTCCGTCGCCTACCCTCGGGTCGTCGAAAACTACCGCCTGGCGCACGCCGTCGCGGTCCGGCACCTCAGCGATGAAGCCTCCACCGAAGAACTCCGCACCACCATGATCCAGTACCGCGCCATCTTCGATGAGCTGCTCCAGGAGCAAGAGCCCAGCGAACGCAAAGTCGCCGCATAACTTCGCCTCTGCAACTCCGCAGCTGCCATGAATTGTGGGTGCCCCAGGTTCCGCTTTTGGAGCCTGGGAAACCACAATATCATCCCGCCTTCTACATCTCTGCCTAAGCCGTGACAGGCGGCAGCTCCATCCCCGCCGCGATGCTCTAAACTCAAAGCTGGAACCCATCGATGATGAAGCTTTTCGGCGGCAGAAAAGACACCCCCGCGAACTCTATTCAAGGCGCGCCCGATTCAGGCCTGGACGAGGCCCCCAAATCCAG
The DNA here is from genome assembly GCA_003167305.1 of Acidobacteriaceae bacterium. GTDB lineage: Bacteria > Acidobacteriota > Terriglobia > Terriglobales > Acidobacteriaceae > Telmatobacter. The sequence goes on along the minus strand of PMTP01000062.1, from coordinate 2,192 downwards.
CCTCTTCAGCCGTATGAAGCAGGCCGTCGCGCGCACGCGCGAGTCGCTCTCCACCCAGATCGAGACGCTCGTAGCGCTGACCCGCACGGTCGATGAATCCACCCTGGAAAGCCTTGAATCGGCGCTGCTGACCAGCGACCTGGGCGTGCAAACCACCACCGCCATTCTGGAAGCCCTGCGCGACCGCGCCCGCCGCCAGGCCATCGAGGGAGGCGACGAGTTGCGCGCCCTGCTCAAGGCCCAGATCCGCGCCATTCTCGAAGCTCCAATCGCCAACAAATCCAACGTTTTGCCGCCAAGCGACGGCCCCAACGTCATCTTTTTGGTCGGCGTCAACGGCACCGGCAAAACCACCTCCGCGGGCAAGCTCGCCGCCTGGTATCGCGCCCAGGAGCGCACCGTGCTTTTGTGTGCCGCGGATACATTTCGCGCGGCGGCTATCGAGCAGCTTGAAATCTGGGCCGCCCGCTCCGGCGTTGAAATGATCAAGACCCGCCACGGCGGCGACCCTTCGGCCGTGCTTTACGACGCAATCACCGCCGCCAAGGCCCGCAATATCAATGAGTTGATTGTGGACACCGCCGGACGGCTGCACACCAAGACCGGCCTGATGGACGAGCTGGACAAGATGCGCCGCACGGCGGCCAAGTTGATCCCCGGCGCACCCCATGAGGTGCTGCTGGTGATGGACGCGACCACCGGCCAGAACGGCCTCAACCAGGCGCGGCAGTTCACGCAATCGGCGGGGGTTACCGGCATAATCTTGACCAAGCTCGACGGCACGGCCAAGGGCGGCATCGCCGTCGCCATCGCCCAGGAACTCAACTTGCCGGTGCTTTTTGCCGGCGTAGGCGAGCAGATGACTGACCTGCTGGAGTTCTCGCCGGAAGCGTTCGTCGATTCGCTGTTGGGGTGATAACTTTTACTAAACACAAGGCAACTTTTCGCCCAGATTTTTTCGGGCCGACCACGGGTGTATTTCGCAAGCAAGAAGTCCGGCAGCCGGGTTGACCCGTATGGAATACAATGCCCAGTATGCATACACAAGCTAAACCGGTTGCCTATCTATATCTCGATGCCGCAGGCATTGAAGGACTTTACGCCCAAACTGTTGACAGGCTCGAAGTTGAACACTCTACAACAGTTGAAAAGGCTCGGTCCGGAAGGGTTGGGGCAGCCGCACGTCTCAAGAGCCTTTTCGTTACCTATCTTGCTGGTCCTGAATTCGAGATCAGCGGAGACGTAAGTGGCTCACGGAAGACTACAGAGCAATCAAAACAACTACAATCCACCGAACAAAAGCTTGCATCACTGATAGCGACTCTCAAAGGCGTAGGGGAGCCAACCATATACTCCGAACTTGTGAAGGCCACACGACAAGCAGACTCGACAGGCACGACAGTGTTCATAAGTATCGAGGATGAGTTTGAAGCACCACAGTTCTATTCTGCGGACGGTGTAAGGTTAGTCAACGACGAGGAGTATCTCATACTCGAAAAGGGTGGCACGTTCGAGTACGAACCGGGAGACAACTATTACAAAAAGGAGCAGCTGAGTCGCTTAGTCAAGATGTCGGCAAGCATCTCGAAGATGATCGATTCTTCGAGAGGATTGGCATACACCGGTCACGCCGCCGTTCTTTTTCGAGGCTTCGGTGGAAGGAGAGTACCGCTAGGCGTTTTCGGTACGTTAACAGCAACACCTAAATACTTCCAAATAAAGCCATATGCCATATGGCGACGATGAGATCGCAATTGGCCCCAAAACCGGCTGCGGGAGTCAATAAGGAAACGCCCGAATCGAGAACAGGCTACCTTCGGATGGGACCGTATTAATCAAGACGCCCATAGTGAGCTATGCAGGATTAAAAACAAAAAACGCCCTGATCGCCACCAGCCACCGGAAAACACGAGTCTCATATAGACTAAAGGGTTCCCGATTGATCCACACATGAATTTTCAGGAAGATCAAGACCGGCATTGGATGCAGCGCGCGCTGGAGCTGGCGCGACGCGGCATCGGCGTCAGCTCGCCAAACCCCGTCGTGGGCTGCGTGATTCTGGACAGCGCGGGGCAAGTGGCCGGCGAGGGCTGGCACGAGTACGACCTGCTCGACCACGCCGAAGTCGCCGCCCTCAAGGCAGCCGGTGAACGCGCGCGCGGCGGCACGGCCTACATCACACTGGAGCCCTG
>PMTP01000183.1 GCA_003167305.1 Acidobacteriaceae bacterium | reverse complement strand
GCGGAAAGTACTGCCCTGACGCGAATCCCGATCACTGCCTCGGCATCGACGAACTCGAACCCCGGATGGCACAGAGCCGCGACCCAAAGGAGTTGGCCGCCCTGTGGGCGGGCTGGCACGCCGTTGGCAAGCCGATGCGCGGCGATTATGCGCGCCTGGCCGAGTTGAGCAACCAGGGCGCGCGCGAACTGGGCTATGCCGACACCGGCGCTCTCTGGCGCTCGCAATACGACATGCCCCCCGAGGAGTTTCAAGCCGAGATCGAGCGACTGTGGACGCAGGTCGAACCGCTCTATCGCGAGTTGCACACCTACGTCCGCCGCAAGCTGATCGAGAAATACGGCGACGTCGCGCGACGCCCCGACGGCATGATCCCCGGGCATTTACTTGGAAATATGTGGGCGCAGGAGTGGGGCAACATCTACGACGTGGTCGCGCCGCCCTCCGGACCGATGCCCTACGACCTGGGCGCGATCCTCAAAGCCCGCAACACCGATCCGCAGCAACTGGTCCGCTACGGCGAAGGCTTCTATAAGTCGCTGGGCTTCGATCCCCTGCCCGAGACCTTCTGGAAGCGTTCGATGCTCGCTCATCCCCGCGACCGCGACGTGGTCTGCCACGCCAGCGCCTGGGACATCGACAACCAGCGCGACGTGCGCATCAAGGCCTGCTTCCAGCCCACCGCCGACGACTTCGTTACCGTGCATCATGAGCTGGGCCACAACTACTACCAGATGGCCTATCGCAATCAGCCCTACTTCTTCCAGGGCGGCGCAAACGACGGCTTCCATGAGGCCATCGGCGACTCGATCGCGCTGAACGTCACCCCGGATTACCTCAAGAAGCTGGGTTTGATTAACGAGGTTCCGCCGCCTAGCGCCGATATTCCGCTGCTGCTGCACACCGCTCTCGACAAGATCGCCTTCCTGCCCTTCGGCCTGCTCATCGACAAGTGGCGCTGGCAGGTCTACTCCGGCCAGATCACGCCGGAGCACTACAACAGCGCCTGGTGGGCCTTGCGCGAAAAGTATCAGGGCATAGCCCCGCCGTTCGCGCGCTCGGAGGCCGACTTCGACCCCGGCGCAAAGTACCATATCCCTGGCAACGTCCCTTATATGCGCTACTTCCTCGCCCGCGTCTACCAGTTCCAGTTCTACCGCGCGATGTGCCAGGCCGCTGGACACAAGGGGCCGCTGAATCGCTGCTCGGTCTACGGCTCCAAGGAGGCCGGCGCGCGCCTCAATTCCATGCTTTCGCTGGGCCAATCCCGGCCCTGGCCCGAAGCGCTCAAAGTGATGACCGGCAGCGACAAGGCCGACGCCTCCGCCATCGTCGAGTACTTCCAACCGCTCCTCGACTGGCTCAAGGAGCAGAACAAGGCCGAAAAGGAAGGCTGGACGCCGCCGGCTGATCCGCTGAAGTAGTTTTTTCTGGATTCCCAGGTCTCCCAATCGAGACATGGAAATCGACAAGGAGATTTGATATGACATTTTTGCAGGTAGTAATAACCATTATTCTGCTCTTGATTTTTTTGGCTTTAATGAAAAGAAATTCCATCAAGTCTGAGCAGTCCGAGGCTAAATGTGAAAAAGAAAGGTTGGAAGCAGAAGAATTACTGGAAGAAGCAAAAGAGATACGTGAAGAAGTAGAAGAGCTATGTGAATATGAAATGTTTTTTGCTAAAAACGGTTATCCTCACCATAGAGATAGTAATCGTATTCTAGCTTGGGGAGCGAAACACGGAATGAATCTCGAAGAAGCACGAGAATTCCTCTCGGACTGTGAATTTCACGAGCACATCGGTAAAGTGTTGGATAAATCTAGTGCGGAGCAGCTTGCAAAAGTGCAAGAACACGGTTGGCATGCTGCCTATGCTGCACTCGCTTTTACACCGGAGCAAAGAACTGGTCAAGATTATAGGCCAATTCACGGAATGATTTGGAAAGATGATGAGAAAGAGAAGTATTTCTTAAATCTAACCGATTTGAGCGAGTTTATTAATAGTGGCTGTTCACCAGTTTTTCCTCTATAAGTTAAATCCATTCCACAGGAAACCTTCACTATTGAAAAGGAACAGAAAGCTGAATGGAGAGATGACCAGCGAACATTTGTGTGGGTGGATATCGAATGATTTCGTGATATGAAAAGAAGACCAGTGTGCTAATTCTGTTCACAGTTCACTGTCGGCTGAGTACAAGCTAGGTAATTCGAGTTCGATTCTCTGCCACTCCGGTATACGAAAGACGCCGAGAATCTGCTCAGGCTCTCGAACGCAAATCTGAATATGTGTCTTGTCCCAAAAGCCCGCGCCAGGATAGAGTTTAGTTCCCTCCGGAAATAACGCTCTGACTGTGGTGTAAGGGTGTGTGCCAAATTGTTGGCTTACTGGGTCCAAATCTTGCACGGTTTGTTGCGTCTCAAACAAGCAGTTCATTACAGCGCAATCCAATCGTCTCATGGCTTTGTCGCCACTCGCCCCTCTGACAGGATCCACGTTCTCAGGTAGAGTATCCCCAAGCATGCTAACCATTCCGATGAAAACCTTATACGCAAGCCTCACGGCGTCGATTCCGGACTGCGTCGTCAGGTCTAGACAGTTGCCCAATTCAATCACCGCGCCTACAACCGAAGGATGTTCGAAGCTCCGCCGAGCTTCGGTTGCCCACTGATAGGCGCGAACCACATCGTTTTCCCAGAAGTATATACCGGCTCCAAGCCAGTCATAATCTTTTTTGCTGGGCAGAAACGGCGAACCGCCCAGAAGTTCCTGGGCGGTTTTGAGATCGCATCCGTGATAGGCAAGAACTAAAGGCAAGAGGCACCGCTTACCGGTATTTTTCGGCCACTTGACCGTCTGGATTCAGATAACCAATCTTGATAAGAAACTGCCCGGCTTTTTCGGGGGTGTTGCACTCGCGCTCAATCTTTTCGGCGGCGGCCTTGAATTTCAAGAACTCTTTGCGGCTCATCGCACCCTCCAAACTTCAAAACCTTGTTGCGCCCACACACTTCTGCTGCTATTCTGTAACGAGGGCAAGACCCCGTAGCTCAGACGGAGCGGTTCCCGTGTTCTCCCTTACTGCGGCAGTTTCCTTCCCGGGGATGCCAAAGTTCGGGTCGAGACAGCCTAGAGAGCGCCAGATTCTAATCTGGGGGTCGCAGGTTCGACTCCTGCCGGTGTCCCCTTAAATCATCCGTTTCCCTCTTGACTACCCATTGTGAGATTAGCAAAAGGCGCAGGATAATGCAATACACCCCTTCCATTTTTCTCTTGAGCACGGGTGGCACAGAACTAACCCTTAAATCTGGGTGGGCCGGTGGCGCAGGTCCCCATTGAGGTGAATCAATCAAATTTGGAAGCCCCACGTCCGGATTCTCGGACTTGGGATACCTCGAACCAGCTATCAGTACTTCACCATCTTTGTGCGTCGTTCAGCCGGCGCGTTCCACCTGGTAGTAGAAGGGCGGACCCTGCTCCTGGGCCAGCGTCTTGATGGTGCGCAAAAAGGCGCGCGCGGCATAGGAGAGCGTGGCCTGGCGGCGATGGACCAGCCGCAGGATGCGCCGGGCCTCCAGGTCCTCCACGGGAATGCGCACCAGGTCGCCGCTCTTCAGCTCCCGGGCCACAGTCAGGTGAGGCACCAGCGCGACACCGTTGCCCATGGCCACAAAGCGCTTGATGGCCTCGATGGTGGGCAGCTCGATGCCCATATTCAGCGGCGTGCGGTGGCGCTGAAAGGCCTCGATCACCTTGCGGCGCAGCGGCGAGGCAACGTTGTGCGCGATGAAGGTCTCCTCGCCCAGCTGGCTGATGGAGACGCGCTTTGCCCCGGCCAGCGGGTGGCTGGGACTGACGATGAAGGCGAGGGTGTCGGCATAGACCGCGATGCTGCGAAAGCGCGCTGGATCGGGGCGGAAGGAGAGCATGCCCAGCTCGAAGGTGCGCAGGTTCAGTTCATCGGGGATGCGCGAGGCCAACATGCGATGCACGGCAACGGTGATGTGGGGAAACTCGCGCCGATAGCGGTCGATGGCGGGCAGCAGATACATGCAGGTGTACTCGTTGGCCGCCAGTTGCAGGCGTCCGCTCTCCAGGCTCTTCAACTCACCTAATGCACTGGAGGCTTCGCGGCGCAGGGCCAGCAATCGCAGCGCATAGTCGCGCAACAGCACTCCAGATGCGGTCAGCGAGCCGTCGCGGGCGGCGCGGTCGAAGAGCGTCTCGCCCACTGCGGCTTCCAGTTTGCGGATCACCTGGCTGACCGCCGGCTGGGTGCGATGCAGGCGCACGGCCGCGCGGGAGAAGCTGCGCTCCTCGGCGACGGCGAGAAAGGTTTCGAGCTGATGCAATTCCATGAAAGCTCCAGTGCAGCAAGTCAGCGAGTCAGCAAGTCAGCAAGTCATCTTTGATCCGCGGATGACTTGTTGACTGGCTCGCGGCGCAGTCGCGCTGACTTGCTTTGATTATAAGCATTTCTAATCGCTTCTCCAAGAATAATAACTTTGCGTTATGCCGCAGGATGCGAGAGACTGGGAACAATCACAAGAGGCGCTCCTTTGGCAGAGACACAAAAGCCCGCAAATCACGTTTACTTCTTCGACACCACGCTGCGCGATGGCGAACAATCGCCCGGATGCAGCATGACGACGCAGGAAAAGCTGACCATGGCGCACGCCCTTGAAGATCTGGGCGTGGACATCGTCGAGGCCGGCTTCGCGATGGCCTCAGAGGGCGACTTCGCGGCCATCGCCACCATCACGCAGGCCATTCACAAGCCGCGTATCGCCTCGCTGGCGCGAGCAAAAAAGGAAGACATCGAGATGGCCGCGCGCGCGCTGCAATTCGCCGACCGCGCCCGCATCCACGTCTTCCTGGCTTCGAGCGACCTGCATCTGGAGTACAAGCTGAAGATCAGCCGCGCCGAGGCGCTTGACCTTACCGGCGAGTCGGTGCGGCTGGCGCGCTCGCTGGTGGACGACGTGGAGTTTTCGCCCGAGGACGCAACGCGCTCGGAGCTCAATTTTCTGGTGGAGATGGTGCGCATCGCCATCGAGGCCGGCGCGACAACGATCAATATGCCCGACACGGTGGGCTACACGACGCCAGAGGAGTATGGGCAGATGTTCCGCGAGGTGCGCAAGCGCGTGCCGGCCATCGATGCCCAGGGAATTATTCTCTCCTCGCACTGCCACGACGACCTGGGACTTGCCGTGGCCAATTCGCTGGCGGCCATCCAGAATGGCGCGCGGCAGGTGGAGTGCACCATCAACGGCATCGGCGAGCGGGCCGGCAACGCGGCTCTGGAAGAGATTGCCGCGGCGCTCTACGTGCGTGGTGACCGCTACGGCGTAAAAACCGGCCTCAATCTGAATCAGCTCTACCCCGCCAGCCAGGTGCTGGGCCAGCTCATCACCTTCCGGCCCTCGCCGAACAAGGCGATTGTGGGCGACAACGCCTTCGCGCACGAGTCCGGCATTCACCAGCACGGCATGCTGGCCAACCCGCTCTGCTACGAGATCATGACCCCCACGCTGGTAGGCGTGGCGCACAATCACCTGGTGCTGGGCAAGCACTCGGGGCGCGCGGCACTGCGCAATCGCTTCGAGCAGTTGGGCTATACCCTGACCCGCGATGAGCTGCAGCACACCTACTACCGTTTTGTGGCGCTGGCCGACCGCAAGAAGAACATCTACGACTACGACCTGGTCGGCATTTTGCCCGATCAGATTCGCGAAAAGCGCCGCGAGCCGGTCTCCGAACTGGATTGAGTTAGCGCCAGCCTGAAGCAGTGGCAGACTAGCGGGAGAACCCTCTACAATCGAAGAACAAGGAGAGTAAGAATGAAGCTGAAAGTTCTCGTAACCCCCGGAGACGGCATTGGCCCTGAAATCATGGAGCAGGGCATAGCGGTACTGCAAGAGGCAACACAGGCCGGCGGCCACACGTTGCAACTCGACTATAAGCGCATCGGTGGCATAGCGATTGAACAGGATGGCACACCCCTTCCGCCTAAGACGCTTGCCGCCGCGCTCGATTCCGAAGCGGTGTTTTTAGGCGCGGTGGGCGACGACAAATTCAATGCTCTCCCCACAAGCAAACGGCCCGAGGCCGGCCTGCTGGGATTGCGCGCCGCGCTGGGCGGCTTTGCCAATCTGCGCCCCGTCTTCGCATTCAAGGAATTGACGGTTAACAGCCCGCTCAGGCCGGAGATCATCGACGGGACTGACATTATGTTCGTCCGCGAGCTGCTGGGTGGTCTCTATTACGGTCAGCCGCGCGAGTGGAATAAGGAAAAGGGCGAAGCCTTCAACACCATGCGCTACACCCGCGGCGAAGTGGAGCGCGTGGCCCGCACATCTTTTCAGTTGGCGCAAAAGCGCCGCAAGCTGGTGACAAGCGTGGACAAGGCCAATGTGCTCGAGGTCTCACAGCTTTGGCGCGACACGGTGACCGAAGTGGCCAAGGAGTTTCCCGATGTGACGCTGGAGCACCAGTTCGTTGACGCCATGTCGATGCACCTGATGAAGCGTCCGCGCGATTTCGATGTGGTGGTGGTGGAGAACACATTCGGCGACATCCTCACCGACGAGGCTTCCGTGATTACCGGCTCACTGGGCATGTTGCCCTCCGGGACCGTCGGCGGCAAGATCAATTTGTATGAGCCGGCTCACGGCTCCGCGCCCAAGCACGCCAACAAGAACATCGCCAATCCGCTGGCCACCATCCTGACCGCTGCCATGCTTCTGCGCCACTCCTTCGCGCTGGAGGCCGAGGCCGACGCGATTGTGAAGGCTGTGCGCAAGGTGCTTGAGGCTGGCTTCCGCACGCAGGACCTGGCGCGCACCAACCCCGAGGGATTGACCGTACTCGGAACGCGGGAGATGGGCGCGAAGGTGCGCGAGATGGTGAAGAAGCTGCTGAAGTAGGTTTGTAGTGTCCCACCCTTGCCCCAGAAAGAAGGCGCAAGGATGGGACACCCAAAGTGTAGATGAGTGAAAAGCAAAAGCAGGTCCTTCGACTTCGCTACGCTTCGCTCTGGATGACAAATTGTTTGTGATTGCAGGCAATTCTACGATTTCCGATGAGGATGATGAATGAGTAGCGAAGCAAAGACATTATTTGAAAAGGTCTGGGAGCAGCATGTGGTGGTTGAGCCCGCGGGCGAGCCAACCGTGCTGTACATCGACCTGCAATTGCTGCACGAGGTCACATCGCCGCAGGCCTTTGAAGGGCTGCGCCTGGCTGGCCGCAAGGTGCGGCGGCCCGATCGATGTATCGCGACCGTTGATCATAATGTGCCAACCACCATCGCGGGCCGGCTGAACATTGTGGATCAAATCGCCGCCACACAGATTGCCACACTGCGCAAGAACTGCGCGGAGTTCGGCATCGAACTCTATGACGTGGACTCGCGCGATCAGGGCATCGTGCATGTGATTGGACCGGAGCTGGGCATCACCAAGCCGGGCATGACGATTGTCTGCGGCGACTCGCACACCGCGACCCACGGAGCCTTTGGAGCGCTCGCCTTCGGCATGGGCACCAGCGAAGTGGAGCACGTGCTCGCCACGCAGACGCTGCCGCAATCCAAGCCAAAAACCTTTCGCATCGCGGTCGAAGGCACGCTGCCCAAGGGCGTGACAGCGAAGGACATGATCCTCGCCATCATCGGGCAGATCGGCACCGACGGCGCGACGGGCTACGTGATCGAGTACGCGGGCTCTGCAATTCGCGCGCTCTCGATGGAAGGGCGCATGACGGTTTGCAATATGAGCATCGAAGCCGGTGCGAGGGCGGGCATGATCGCTCCTGACGCAACCACCTTCGTTTACCTCAAGGGCCGCCGCTTCTCGCCGCAAGGCGCTGCATGGGATGAGGCCGTCCGCGAGTGGAGCAAGCTAGCGAGTGATCCAGGCGCGAAATTTGATCGCGAGTTGGTGATCGACGCCGCGACGCTGGTACCGTATGTGAGTTGGGGAACCAGTCCCGGCATGGTTGCGCCGATTACGTCTGCGGTGCCCGATCCGGCCTCCGCGCCAACCGAGCAAGGACGCAAAGGCTTGGAGCGCGCTCTTGAATACATGAATCTGAAGGCGGGAACGCCGTTGCAGGAAGTTGAGATCGACCGTGTCTTTATTGGCTCCTGCACCAATGGGCGCATTGAAGATATGCGCGCGGCGGCACGCATCGCCGCGGGCTACAAGGTCTCGACGCATGTCAGTGCAATGGTAGTGCCGGGTTCACAGGCGGTGAAGGCGCAGGCCGAAGCAGAGGGGCTGGACCGCATCTTCCGCGAGGCTGGATTCGATTGGCGCGAGCCGGGCTGTTCGATGTGCCTGGCGATGAATCCCGACATTCTTTTGCCGGGCGAGCGTTGCGCCTCGACCAGCAATCGCAACTTTGAAGGCCGCCAGGGACGCGGCGGCCGCACGCATCTCGTCTCGCCGGAGATGGCCGCCGCAGCCGCCATTGCAGGGCACTTCGTGGACATTCGCGGCTGGAAAGTAAATGAATTGGCTAGGCCGGAGGTAAAAGCCTAATGGAACCCTTTCGCACACTGACCTCGCTGGCCGCGCCGCTCGACCGCGCGAATGTTGACACGGACCAGATTATTCCCAAGCAGTTTTTGAAGCGCATTGAGCGCACCGGCTACGGCGAGTTTCTTTTCTTCGATTGGCGCTTGAACGCGGCGGGCCAGCCCGATCCCGCTTTTGTGCTCAACGATCCGCGCTACAAGGGCGCACGAATATTGATTGCGGGCAAGAACTTTGCCTGCGGATCGAGCCGCGAACACGCAGCATGGGCGCTGGAAAACTTCGGCTTCCGCGTGGTGATCGCGCCCTCTTTCGCCGATATCTTCTTTTCCAACGCCGGCAAGAACGGCATTGTCCTGGTTCGCCTCAGCGAAGAGCAAGTGGCAGAGTTGATGAACAACTCGAAGACGATTGCGAATTATCAACTTACTGTTTCGCTCGAAGAGCAGACCGTGACCGATAGCCTCGGCTTCAAGGCCAGCTTCGAAGTTGATCCCTTCCGCAAGTTCTGCCTAATCGAAGGCCTCGACGACATCGGCCTGACATTGCGGCACGAAGCGGCGCTCGATGCGTTCGAAGCGAAGCACGACCAAGCGGGATGGTTGAAAGCGAAATAGAAGCGGAGTTAGCGGTTAGCGGAGCTAGCGGAGTTAAATGGTTAATCGGCTAACCCCGCTAATTACACGAACCACGCTTCAAACAAAATGTTCAAAAGCTAACAAAGGAGTTCCTCATGGGAAATGACGCCAACACGCAAGCACTGAATCATCCGCCCGCGCGCCTGACCGGCGCGGAGATTGTGTGGGCCACGCTGGTCGGCGAGGGCGTCACCGACGTCTTTGGCTACCCCGGCGGCGCCATCCTGCCCGTCTATGACGCGCTGCGCAAGTTTCCCATTCACCACACGCTCGTCCGCCACGAGCAAGGCGCGGCGCACATGGCCGACGGCTACTCGCGCGCCTCGGGCAAGGTGGGCGTGGCTATCGCCACCAGCGGTCCCGGCGCCACGAACCTGGTCACCGGCATAGCCACCGCCATGCTGGACTCCATTCCCATCGTCTGCATCACCGGCAACGTCTCCAGCAAGGTTCTCGGCACCGATGCCTTTCAGGAAGTGGATATTACCGGCATCACACTGCCGGTGACCAAGCATAACTTTCTCATCAGCCGCGCCGAGGACATTGCGCCGGCGATTCGCTACGCCTTTCAGATTGCGAAATCCGCGCGGCCCGGCCCGGTGCTCGTTGACATCACCAAGGACGCGCAGCAGGCCACGGCAATCTTCGATTTTGAAGCCGCCAAGCCGCGCCCGGTTCGTCCGCATCCGATGCGCAAGGTCGAGGAGTCCGGCCTGGCGCAGGCGGCAGAGTTAATCAAGAACGCCAATCGGCCCGTGATCCTCGCCGGCCACGGCATCATCGAATCCGGCGCCATGGAGCAGGTGTGCACTCTGGCCGAGCGCGCGCAGATCCCCGTGGCTCTTACTCTGCTTGGTCTCGGCGCATTCCCTGCCTCGCACCCGCTCAATTTGGGCATGATGGGCATGCACGGCGAGAGCTGGGTGAACCACGCCATTCAGGACGCCGACCTGCTGATCGCCTGCGGGATGCGCTTCGATGATCGCGTCACCGGAACGGTTGCCACGTATGCCACCAACGCCAAGAAAATTCACATCGAAGTGGACCCGGCTGAGGTTAACAAGATCATCAAGGTCGATGTGCCGCTGATCGGCGATCTGCGCGAGGTGCTGGAAGCGCTGCTGCCTCGGATCAGCAGTCGCGATGGCTCCGCATGGCTCAAGACCATCGACGGCCTCAAGGGCGACTCGGCGGTGCGCGACATCAAGAACCTGCCCGACCTTGGCCACCTTTACGCCGCCCATGTCATCCATGACATCTGGCGCATCACCGGCGGCAACGCCATCGTGGTCACCGATGTGGGCCAGCACCAGATGTGGGAGGCGCAGTACTATCACCACGAACGGCCGCGCACGCTGATCACCTCCGGCGGCCTGGGAACGATGGGCTTCTCGTTGCCCGCGGCGATTGGGGCAAAGTTCGCCTGCCCGGAGAAAGAGGTCTGGGTGATCGTCGGCGACGGCGGCTTCCAGATGACCGCCGGCGAGCTGGCGACGATCGTGCAGGAAAAGATCAAGATCAACATCGCCGTCATCAACAACGGCTACCTGGGCATGGTGCGCCAGTGGCAGGAGTTCTTCTACGAGGGCAACTACGAGTCCACGCCGATGGTCAGCCCCGACTTTGTCAAACTGGCCGACGCGCACGGCATTGCCGGCCTCACCGTTCGCTCGCGCGGCGAGGTGGCTGAGGCCGTCAACACAGCCCGCTCCGCTCCAGGCGCGTTTCTGCTCAACTTCATGGTCGAGGGGAAAGAGTCGGTTTATCCGATGATTCCCGCCGGCTCCGCATTGCACGAGATGATCCGCCGTCCGGGCGGCAAAGACCCGCTGGAAGAATCGTAAGAAACAGCTTCTAGCTGCTAGCTTCTAGCTTGTTCGTTGCTGCTTCAATTGCGAGAGCGGCTCGTACAAGTCAGGAGTAAAGCTAGAAGCTAGAAGCTAGAGGCTCACAATGCTGCATACATTTGTCGCTTACGTGGAAGATCTGCCGGGCGTACTGACGCGCGTGGCTTCGCTCTTCCGCCGCCTGAACATCAACATCCACTCCCTCACCGTGGGGCGCAGCGAGCAGGCGGGCCTGTCGCGCATGACGGTCGTCTGCGAGGCCTCGGCCGAAGCCGGCCACCGCATCCAGGCCAGCCTGTATAAACTGGAGAATGTCGTGGATGTGGACGACATTGCCCAGGCGCCTACCGTGACGCGCGAACTGGCGCTGATCAAGGTGGCCGCCACGCCGCGAACGCGTTCGCAGGTCTTCGAGCTGGTCGAGGTCTTCCGCGCGCGCATCGTGGACCTGGCGCCGGAATCGCTGACCATCGAGATGACCGGCGTGGAGAGCAAGATCGAAGGGCTGATCCAGGTGCTCAACGAAGGCGAGGGGCGCATTCTGGAGATCTGCCGCAGCGGCAAGCTGACGATGCGCCGCGGCCATCACACCAGCGGCGTGCTGAAGGCGATGGGCGCCGGCGCGGACGAGTCTGCGGTAGAGCCTGCGGAAGAAGGCGCGGCCGTCGAGCAGGAATAAGAACGCCGCAACGTTGCGGCTGAGTATTTTCAGATCAACATTTCACCGAGCAAGCAAAGGAAAAGCGAGAAAAACCATGGCGAAGACTTATTACGATCACGATGCCGACCTATCCCTGATTCAAGCCAAAAAGGTAGCCATTATCGGCTACGGCTCCCAGGGGCATGCCCACGCTCTCAACCTCAAGGACTCAGGGGTCCACGTCAAAGTGGGTCTGGCGGCTAACTCGAAGTCCATCGCCAAGGCGCAGAAGGCCGGCCTGGAAGTGACTACCGTCGTCGAGGCCACCCAGTGGGCCGACGTGGTGATGGTTCTGGTTCCCGACCAGACCGCGGCCAAGCTCTATGCCGAAGAAATTGGCCCGAATCTCAGCGCGGGCAAACTGCTGCTCTTCGCGCACGGCTTCAACATTCATTACAAGACCATCGTCCCGGCAGAAGGCATTGACGTGGGCATGGCCGCGCCCAAGGCGCCCGGCCATCGCGTGCGCGAGGTCTTCACCGAGGGCGGCGGCGTGCCCTGCCTCATCGCCGTCCACCAGGATGCCACCGGCAACGCCCACGCCCTTACCCTCAGCTACCTCAAGGGCATCGGCGGCACACGCGCCGGAGTGCTGGAGACCACATTCAAAGAGGAGACCGAGACCGATCTCTTCGGCGAGCAGTCGGTGCTCTGCGGAGGCGTCAGCGCGCTCATCAAGGCGGGCTTTGAGACGCTGGTCGAGGCCGGCTATCAGCCGGAGAGCGCCTACTTCGAGTGCCTGCACGAGCTCAAGCTGATCGTCGATCTGATCTATCGCGGCGGCTTGGCCTATATGCGCTACTCGATCAGCGACACCGCCGAGTGGGGCGATTATGTGAGCGGCCCGCGCGTCATCAACGAAGAGAGCCGCAAGGCCATGAAGCAGATTCTCGCCGAGATTCAGGACGGCAGCTTCGCCAAGCGCTTCCTCGCCGATCAGAACTCCGGCCGCAAGGAGTTTCTGGCCTTCCGTGAAGCCGAAGCCAAGCACCCGGTCGAGATCATCGGCAAGGAACTCCGCGCCGCCATGCCGTTCCTTGATCCCATTACCGTCGAAGAAGTCTCGAAAAGCCGTTAGTCATAAACAGCCTTCAGCTACTTGCTGCTAGCTTCTAGCTGGAGACGTTTCTATTGCTAAAAGCTCAGCGGGGCTTGACCATCCACTGGCCTAAGCTCCTCTAGCTTCACGTCCAAGAGACAGATGCAATTCGGGGGGCGCCATCTACCATCTTCGATCTTGCCGAGTGGCCCATCTGGCGTAGAGACGCGGGCGCCTCCAGCTTTCAATTCATCCGACACATCCTTCATTCTACGGTCACATGTGACTAGATAAGTTTCCTCGAATTCCCGCGTGTAAGCCAATTCACAAGCCATTGCAATCACGAGAATGTCGAAGGTACTCAAATACTCTCCGCCACGTGATGCGGCGAGTTGATGCTCAACGGGAATAATCTTATCTGCCGCGATAATGTGGTAGCGATTTAGGTCATATGTGTATAGAGTCCTTCCCCAGTGAATTTGATCTCTGAAGTTGCTGAGGTGCTGTTTATAACTCGCCTCATTAAGTACATCTTGTTGTCTCTCTGCCCTAAATCGCCTCTTAGCGAAGGTGTTGAACACTTCAGCGATACAGATGTTTGATATGAATAATTTTGCTTTGCAAAGCCGCTTCTGCACTTGGATAAACTGAATCGCCTTACTGACGCGATCGTTACGCGGAACATAAATATCAACTGCGGCAGATGCATCGAACAAATATATTCTCATCATTACTCCTCTCTGTAGGACAAGTCCCGCTATAGTGTCGCCCGTAGGCTGGTGAATTTCACGCGTGTTGCATTTGACCTTTCCAGATAAGCGGTCGAATCTGCTCCCGGCGCGATAACGAACCAGAACTCGAACTCCTCGGCTTTGCTCTTGAACTCAGGAACTGCTCATTTTATTCTTCTTTTAGAATACTGCTCTGCTGCTCACACAACCTGTGAGTGAGCCTGTTGCATGTAACAAGACGAAGCAGTATCATGTTTCATGAAACAGAGGTCAACCATGAGAACTGCTGTTACGGAGAGGGTTCGCAAGCATCGCGAGGCGCTGCGGGCGGCTGGATTCAAGCCGGTGCAGATTTGGATTCCCGATACGCGGCTAGAGAGCTATTGCAAGCGATGCGAGCGGGAGTGCCTGTCGCTGGCCGGCGACCCGCACGAGGTGGAGACGCTCGCCTGGATGGCTGAGGTTGCGGATACGGACGGGTGGGTATGAAGCGCGGCGATCTGGTTCCGGTGGTGTTGGCCGGAGCGCACGGAAAGCCACGGCCCGCGCTGGTGATCCAGTCAGACCTGTTTGCAAAACATCCCTCGGTTACGGTTCTGCCCGTTACTACTGAGATACGCCCTATCGAAACCTTCCGCATTGCCGTGGAGCCTACCGAAGGAAACGGCCTGCGCGCCCGCTCGCAGATCATGGTGGACAAGGCTCATACCATTCCCCGCGAGAAGGCCGGCGAAGTCTTTGGCGAACTGGAAGCGCGAACGCTCTCCGCCGTCAACCGGGCGTTGGCTGTCTTTCTGGGGCTGGGTTAAGGTTGGTACTGGAAACGGGCAAAAAAACACCCCCGAAGGATGTCTTCTCTTCGGAGGCGCTTGCGTAACACAAGATAGAGGGGGACCAGTAGCCGGCACTGGAGGTCGGTAGTACACGGCTACTGGTGATCCCTGCACAAACGAAGCTAGCTGCGGCTTCCCCTTTCCACGGCTACTTCGTGTCGCCAAGCTCAAAGAGGCATTCTTACGTGCGCTCCAAGCCATGTTGACAATTGGAGTGTCTCTTATGCGGACAAGGCCGTTCCGTGACGGTCGTCACACAGCTGTGTGAAGCTTCCAATATTGGGATGCCGGCGAAAATGGCCCCCTGATGAACCGGGTTCGCCAAGCAATCCTGAAGAAGTTGCGCCGGCGGAGTGCCGGCTCCAGGCTACAAAACACTTTCTTTACGAGGCTGAAAAAGGAAGGTTGACAAAGCGCGCCGCGGCTTTGAGAATCGGTATTCAGTTCCCTCCGAGGTACGACTCCAAGTGACCGCACTCCTGAGCACGAATCTAGGCGACACGCCGCTGTTGGGCCGGGGCAAGGTGCGCGACCTGTATGCAGTAGGCGACGCGCTGCTGCTGGTGGCCAGCGATCGCATTTCGGCCTTCGACCATGTGCTGGCGACAGGGATTCCAGGCAAGGGAATCATCCTGACGCAGATATCGCTGTTTTGGTTCGATCTGTTGTCTGAGTTGGTTCCCAACCATCTTATTACGGCCGAGGTGGGCGAATTCCCCGCTTCGTTGCAGCCCTATGCGGATCANNCTGGAAGGCCGCTCGATGCTGGTGAAGCGGGCCAGGATGATGCCGGTGGAGTGCGTAGCGCGGGGCTACCTGACGGGTTCGGGCTGGAAGGAGTACAAAGCCAGCGGCACGGTCTGCGGGATTCCTCTGCCCACGGGCCTCCTGGACGGCTCACGGCTGCCGGAGCCGTTGTACACACCCTCGACCAAAGGCGAGGCGGGCACGCACGATGAGAATATCTCCTATGCGGCAACCGAGGCGGCAGTAGGCGCTTCGGATGCGGCGGAGCTGAAGCGGCTGACGCTGGAGATCTATCAAAGTGCCGTCAAGCACGCCGAATCGCGCGGGCTGATCCTGGCCGACACAAAATTCGAGTTTGGCAGAACGGCGGAAGGAATTATTCTGGCCGATGAGGTGCTGACCCCGGATTCTTCGCGTTTTTGGGAGGCGGCGGCGTGGAAGCCGGGCGGCGCGCAGCCCTCATTCGACAAACAGTTCGTGCGCGACTATCTTGAAACAATCCACTGGAACAAGCAAGCGCCCGCACCGGGACTGCCGGACGAGGTGGTGGAGCGCACACAGGCCAAGTACCTTGAGGCCTTCCGCCGCTTGACCGGGCGGGAGTTAAATTTGCAGGGAGTGGACGGGGCTCACAGGACGTAGACGGAGCACGGCATGGAATGGGTGGACTGGGTTATTGTGTTGGTCATAGTGCTGGCCGTTCTGGGAGGGCTGAGGGAAGGCTTTTTCCGCTCCGCCTGCTCCTTGGCCGGCTTGCTACTGGGCCTGGCTCTGGCGGCCTGGAACTATGCCTGGCTCGCGGCGTGGCTTATGCTCTTTGTGCACATCGAGGCGGTAGCGGATGTAATTGGATTCCTGGCGATTGCGCTTGCGGTGATGGCGTTGGCCGGAATTGCCGGCCAGATAGTGGCCAAGACCGTGCATGGTATGGGTCTGGGCTGCCTGGACCGGCTGCTCGGGGCAGCCTTTGGGTTCTTGCAGGGAGCGCTGCTGGTGATGGTGGTGATTCTGGTGGCTCTGGCCTTTTACCCGAATGCCCAGTGGCTGGCGAGGGCCAAATTGCCCAAGTACTTTTTTGCGGCCTGTCATATGACCGCGCGCATGAGCCCGGAAGAGATGGCGGATCGCATCCGGCACGGGCTCCTCGTGCTGGAGGATGAATCGCCGCAATGGCTGCACCCCAGCAAGGGCGGAGTGTGATTTGCGGCAGGGCGCGGTGCAAAGGAATCGGTCAAGATAAGCTAATAGGAAGTGGTCGAGGTGAACGTGAGACGAGAACTGGATAGCCTGGTGACACAAATGCACTCCAGCGGCATGGGCTACGAGGAGGCCGTGCGCGAGTTCAAGAAGCAATATCTGCGCGAAGTCCTAGTGGCGCACCGGGGGAACCAGTGCAAGGCGGCCGAAGAGATGGGGATGCATCGCAACACACTGAGCCGCACCATGGCAGATCTGGGGCTGCATCTGGCCGAGGTGCGCGCCACGCTCAAGCGTCCGCCGCGCAGCGAACGTCCTGTGTATAGCGCGGTGCGCCAGGTCTATCGGCGGGGCTGACAGCGCTTTTCAACATTCATGCAAACCACTCCACAGAGCCACGAAGCGCGCGTGCACATCGAACCGGGCTTTGCCTGGGACGGGCAGAACGCGTACCTGTTCGACATTGACGGCACGCTGCTGCGTGAGCCGGATCGCATTCACATGGACTCCTTTGTTCCCAGCGTTCGGCAAGTGACGGGGTTTGAAGTCTCGCTGGACGGCGTCCCGGTCCACGGTAGCACGGATACGGCGATTTTGCGCGAGGCCTGTCGCCAGGCAGGGATTCCCGCCGAGGTTCTGGAGCCGCAGGTTACGGCCATCCTCGAGGCGATGTGCCACACCGTGGCCGAGCAGCGAGAGCAGATGCGGATTATTCTGATGCCAGGCGTGAAAGACGCGCTGGCGCACCTGGCGCAGAAGGGCGCTCTGCTGGGAGTGGCCACCGGCAACCTGGAGGCAATCGGCTGGATCAAGCTGGAAGAGGCCGGACTGCGGGAGTGGTTCCGTTTTGGCGGCTTCAGCGATCATTTTTCCATCCGCGCTGAGCTGGTGGCGAATGCCGCCCGCAAGGCCCGAGAGATGGCCGGCGCCGGGGCGCGGGTCTCCGTGGTCGGCGATACGCCGCGCGACATTGAGGCGGCGCGGGCCAACTCTCTGCCGGTAATTGCCGTGGCCACGGGCAACTACAGCTTTGAGGCGCTGCTCGAGCACCGGCCGGAGGTCTGCGCTTCGTCGCTGGCGGATCTGCTGGCGCAGACTCAGGTCGCGCCATGAGATCAAATCCATTGGCAAACACCACATTCAAGCGAGGGACGGGTTTCTGGATTACCTCACTGTTGCTAATGGCCATTCCGGGCATCCTTCACACCCAGGCGGCGGCTCCGGCAACACCGGCGCAGAACGCGACAACCGGCCCGGCCTCTGCGACGGCTCCAGTCATTGACGCAAAACAGACTCAGGCAGCAATGCCGGCCACACCGGTGCGCAACTCCAACCGGCGCAAAGCGGCACAGCTCTACCTTGCGGCCAGCAAGCAGTTTGTCGGCGAGCAGTTTGAAGAGGCGATGCGCGGCTACGAGCAGGCGGCCGCGCTTGACCCCGGCAATGCCGACTACCCACTGGCGGCGAGCGTGGCGCGCAGCCACACGGTGACGGC
The DNA here is from genome assembly GCA_003167305.1 of Acidobacteriaceae bacterium. GTDB lineage: Bacteria > Acidobacteriota > Terriglobia > Terriglobales > Acidobacteriaceae > Telmatobacter. The sequence goes on along the minus strand of PMTP01000183.1, from coordinate 6,827 downwards.
GCTGATTCAGGCCGCGGCCAAGGACCGGATGCGCGGCGANNGAGTTGGGAGACGATGCCCTGCTGGGGCAGGCCAGGCCCATCTACGAGCAGGGCGCAGGGAGGGCCGGCGATGCGGTTGAACTCGCGCCCTCCGCCGATGTCCACACCTTTCACCTTCACGCAGACCAGCGCCAGATCCTCCAGCAAGTCTTCAAGTCCTACGAGATTGAAGCCACCGTGGACGAAAGCGTTCGCGCCACCCAGGCCCGCCTGGATGTGGACGACGCCCGCTTCGAGACGGCAGCGCACGTCGCGGGAATGGTGACGGATTCGTTCTATGTTCCGCTGGACGCTCACCGCGCGCTGGTGGTCCGCGACACCAAGGAGAATCGCCAGCAGTATACGCGCCAGGAATACGAGACGGTCTATTTGCCGGGGTTGAGCAAGGAGGAATTGGCCGACATTGGCAACCTGGCCAAGAACGTCTTCAATGCGCAGCAGGCGGTGACCGAGCCCTCCTCCGGGACGATCTCCCTGCGCGCGCCCCAGAGTACGTTGGACGCCTTCAATGCCATCATGAGCCAGTTGCTCGATGGCCACAGCCAGGTATTGCTGGAGGTGCGCATGATCCAGCTTGCGCACATCACCGCGCGCAACACCGGCGTGCAGCCACCGCAGAGTGTATCAGCCATCAATGTCTACTCCGAGGAGCAGTCCATTCTGAACTCCAACCAAGCCCTGGTGCAGCAGATTATCTCTTCGGGTTTGGCCGCGCCCGGCGACACGCTGGCGATTCTAGGCATTCTGCTGGCCTCCGGCCAAGTCTCCAGCTCCCTGCTCACCAACGGCGTAGCCCTCTTTGGCGGCGGCCTGACGGCGTCGGCTCTCGCTCCGGGCTCAATGTCGGCCAACTTCAGCCTGAACTCATCGGACTCGCGTGAGCTGGATGAGATCCAGTTGCGCGTGGGTGACGGCGAGGATGCGACGCTGAAGACCGGTATGCGCTATCCCATCCAGACCTCTTCATACTCGAGCATTGCCGGCAGTGTGCCCTCGATTCCCGGACTCACCGGCGCGGGAAGTTCCAGCAGCCTCTCTTCGCTTCTGGCTTCCTACGGCGGCGTGCCGAATATTCCCCAGGTGCAGTACCAGGATCTGGGGCTGACACTGAAGGCTACGCCCAGGGTGATGCGCGGCAGCGAGGTGGCGCTCAAGATCGACATGAAGATCGATGCCCTGGCCGGAACGTCGGTCAACGGCAATCCGGTGCTCAGCAATCGCGCCTGGTCCGGAGTGGTGACGGTAAAGCCGGGCGAGGCTGTGGAGGTGGTCAGCGAACTGGACAAAACCGAGAGCCGCGCCATCAGCGGAGTGCCGGGAATCAGCGAGATCCCGGGCATGAATAATCTGACCGGCAAAGACATACAGAAAAACTATGCGACGCTGCTGATCATCATCACGCCCCATGTGATTCGCGGTACACAGGCCGCCGGCCACTCGCCGATGCTGCGCGTGGAGCCCGGCCAAACGGCGGCGCATTAAGCCGGCAAGATGCAGCAAGCGACCTTGATGTAGACTGGAAAGAGCGAGTCCCGCCGCCTCCCGGCAAGATTTTTTGTGCGGAGCGGCGTGCGAGCGACCGCGACGTTGAAGCCGCGCGCTGGTGTTTTGCGCGTGTGTGCAGAGACACCCCGAAGAAGGAGAACTACCCTACCGATGGCCAAGATAGCCAAAACAGGTGACCGCAAGAAGGTAATGGACACGACGAAGTCGACCGACTGTCCCAAGTGCAGCAAGCCGACGCGCATCGTCAAGCGCGTGAAGGACCGCGAACGCGGCGTCCCCGGCGGCGTCTACATCTCGTGCTCCGTTTGCGACTTCTACGAGAAGCTCTAAGCGCCGGTTTGGCGCGGGAAAAAGCCCGGCAGCCGCCGGGCTTTTTTCGTTCGGCGCTATACTTCAACCTGAGATGGGTTCTTACGTGCCGCGCTGGCGCGCAATCAGGGAGGGAGCGAATGAGTGCAGCTGTGGCGGAAGATCAGCCAGGATACGCGGCTCTGTTGGCGGCAGTTGCTATTTCGGGCGTTTTGTTTTGCGGATGCGGCGGAGGCCCGGTTGTCTCCAGCAGCCTCGCCGGAAGCGGCACGAGTACCAGCAGTAGTGGTACCAAGCAGACTGCGGGGCCTTTCATTTCGACAGTGGCAGCGCAAAATGGCGCCGTGATCGTGACCCTGACCTCGCCAACTCCCGGCGCTGCTATCCTTTATTCCGTAGACGGCACTACGCCCAATGCCGCTTCCTCGTCCACAATGATTTATCAGGCGCCATTCCTGATGGCCTCGAATCTGACAGTCACGGCGATCGCCATGTCCCCGGGCTATGCATCCAGCGCCCCTCTCCTCCAAACCTTCACGCCCAACATTCCTTCGGGAACGCTGGTGTGGAGCGACGAATTCAGCAACGCGACCAGCGCCAGCGCACAGCCGAATCCGCTGGTCTGGACCTACGACACCGGCAACAACGGCTTCGGCAACCAGGAGCTGGAAAACTATTGTGCCTGGGGCTCGGCCGCCGCGCCCTGCAATCCTGCCAATCCCAACGCCTACACGGACCCGAGCGGCATCCTGCACATCGTGGCCCGTCAGCCCTCGACAGGTGTCTACACCTCGGCACGGCTCAAGACCCAGGGCCTCTTCAGCTTCCAGTATGGCCGCATTGAGGCGCGCATGATGCTGCCCGAGTCGCAGGGCATGTGGCCCGCCTTCTGGCTGCTGGGCAACAGCATCCCCACCGTCAACTGGCCGGCCTGCGGCGAGCTGGATGTGATGGAACACATCAACGGCAGCAATCCGCAGAACGAGGGCTACGACTGGGTGCAGGGATCGATTCATGGAACCAATCTGAACGGCGGCATCCAGTATCATCAGGCGGCCTTCTCCGCCGCGGCCTGGCACACCTACGGCATGATCTGGAGCAAGGGGCGGATTCAGTACTATGTGGTCACTCCGTCCAACATCTACGCCACCTTCACGCCCAGCACGCAGACCGGCACATGGCCCTTCGATTCAGGTCCGGAGTTTATCCTCCTGAATCTGGCGGTTGGGGGCAGTTGGCCCGGCTCTCCCGACACGACCACCGTCTTCCCCTCGGAGATTCAGGTCGATTATGTGCGCCTGTACACGAATTAGGGTTTGACGCGAGTATTCCTACTCATGGATTTGTAGTATTACAGCCGAGTTACTGACTGAGCATGATATTCGCACGTTCTTCGCATTGCTTTGACTTTCCGTTTACAGTTTCCGGCGGATACTGTTTTCGTGATCGCCGACGCTCGTCAGAATCTTCCGTTGAAGTTATCCTCCGCTTCCACCTCTCTGGTGGAGCTTGCTTTTCCAACATACATTTCTCCCCGGCCTTTGGAGCCGCGCAGGCCGCGCATACGCGCCGAGGTGGGCCGCTACCGGCTGCGGCTGGCCGAGAGCCCGGAGGATCGCGAGGCCGCCTGCCGGTTGCGCTTCAGGGTCTTCAATATCGAGCTTAACGAGGGGCTTACGAGTTCGTACCAAACTGGACTCGATACGGACAACTTCGACCTCTTCTGCGAGCATCTGCTGGTGGAGGACAAGCAGGAGAGCAACCCTTCCCGGCGCATCGTCGGTACTTACCGGATGCAGTCCGGCGCGACCGCCTTGCGCAACCAGGGCTACTACTCTGAGCGGGAGTTCAATTTCGCCTCCTATGAGCTGCTGCGGCCGGGCATTCTGGAGCTGGGTCGCGCCTCGATTGATCGCGAGCATCGCACGCCGGAGGTGCTTAACTTGCTGTGGAGGGGTATCGCACAGTATGCTAACGACATGGGATTGCGTTACCTGATCGGTTGCTCATCACTAACTTCGAAAGACCCGGCAGAGGGTTGGCAGGTTTATCGCCAGCTTGAGCAGTACAGGGTTTCGCCGGAGTTCGAGACTGAGCCTGCCACCGCTTACATATGTCCCAGCGAGCAAGAGGGCCGGCATACACAGTTGCAGCCCCAAACAGATGACCTGTCGTTGCGATCTCCATTCAAGGTGCCTAAACTGCTGAAGACCTATCTGGCCATCGGCGCGCGCATCTGCGGACCGCCGGCATGGGACCGGGATTTTGGCACTATCGATTTCCTTACTCTGCTCGATCTTCGATTGCTCTCGTCCTCGGCGCGCAATCGCTTCCTGGCCCCGCTGACCACATGAGCTTTCTTGCCTTCCGGCGCGCTGTGGCGCTGGGATTCGCTCTCGCCCTGTCCATTGTCCGCTTCTGGATTCTGCGGCTCCGTGGCCCGCTTACAATGGAAAAACGCGCCCTGTGGGTGCAGCAGACCTGCCTCGGCATTCTGAATGGCGTGGGCATTCGCTATCACGTGGAAGGCACTCCGCCCACGCATGGGTTAGTGGTCGCCAACCACCTCAGCTACATCGACATTCTCGTCCTCTCGGCGGCCATGCCGTGCTTCTTTGTCGCCAAGGTGGAGATCGGCGGCTGGCCATTCTTCGGCAAGGCGGCGCGCGTGGGTGGCACCATCTTCCTGGACCGATCGAGCCTGGCCAGCGCCAACGCCGTGAGCGAGCAAATGACCGAGCGGCTTAAGCTGCCGATGCCTCTGCTGCTCTTTCCCGAGGGCACCAGCACCGACGGCAGCAAAGTGCTGCGCTTCCACTCCCGTCTGATCGACCCGGCCACCGTTGCCCACGCGCAGATCACCCCCGCCGCCGTGCGCTACATCATCGAGGACGGCACCCCGGAGGCGAAGCTCTGCTGGGGAGATGACACGCTCTTTATCACTCACCTGCTGATGACGCTGAACACACCCGGCTTCTCAGCGAAGGTAAGTTTTGGCGAGCCACACGTCTATCCCGACCGCCGCACAGCCGCCGATACTACCCACGACGAAGTTACCGCCATGCGCGCGCAGTTGCCGCTACCGTAAAAGCTGGGAAGGCCGATGATAGCTTGCGCCGCCCTACCCCATTTCCACTTCCACCTGGTTTTCATCGAGCAGCATCTCCACTGGAATCAAGTTATCCTCCAACTGTCTCCCGTTGAGAACCAGCTTTTTCACGCCTTTTTGCGCTCCTGCCGGATTTTTAACTTCTATAGTTAGTTTCTTTCCGCGAAAAATGCGCGTCATTTTGAATTCTTTCCACGCGGAAGGAATGCAGGGATCGATTCTCAGGCCGTCATACTCCGGCTGAGATCCGAGAATGTGCTGGGTGGCCGCATAAAACGACCAGGCAGCAGAACCGCTCAGCCAGGGAACGCGCGAGGCGCCGAAGCGCGGACTGTATTTGCTGTGTGTAAATTGGCAGTAAACATAAGGCTCAATCTGCCGGACCTCCGCGCGCGAGTTATAGGCGGCAGGTAGATAGGATCTGAAATACTCATAGGCCAGATCGCCGTGGCCGAGCAGAGTTTCGGCAATCACCGCCCAGCCCTGGGTATGCGTGAAGATGCTGCCGTTCTCCTTCAAGCCCGCATTGAACAACGCGGCCCGCATTACGTGAAAGTCCGTGTGCACATAAGGAGGGTCGCAGATCATCAGCCCGAACTCTGTAGCCAGGCGCTCGCTTACGGACTGCATCGACCGCGCCGCCCTTTCAGGATCGGCATGTCCGCTGATCAACGCCCAGGATTGCGGATTGAGAAAGATTTTGCCTTCGGCGCTTTCCTTGGAGCCGAACTTGAAACCGTCAGCGCGATAGGCGCGCAAATACCATTCCCCGTCCCACGCATCTACTTCTAGGCGATGGTCCAGCTTCGCTAACTCATCCTCTGTCCACGTTTCTTCTTCTTTTGCAGTTAGAAGCTGGCATATCTCCAGATAAACTCGCAGGGCGTAGCGCAATTGAAAGGCCACGAAGATCGATTCCCCCTGCTGCCCCAAACGAATGCAGTCGTTCCAATCAGCGGACAAGCCGCAAGGCAGGCCATGCGCCCCGCTGCGCTCCAGATTGAACCGGATCGCGCGCTTCAGGTGGCCCAGGACGGTATCCTCTCCGTGGTCAGCATACGGCAATATCTTTCGATAGAAATCCAGGTCGCCGGTCTCCTTCACGTAAGACGGAATCGCGTTGAATAGCCACAGGCAATCGTCAGAGCGGTACTCTTCTTCCCGCGGAGCTTTCTCGCGCCCTGGGTTATGGTCGAACTGCCGTACGACTGGCATTGCGCCGCCGGTCGAAACCTGCCCAGTGATCATTAATTCCAGCCGCTGGCCTGCTTCTTCGGGAATCGTGTGCATAACACCTAACATATCCTGGACCGTGTCCCGAAAACCCAATCCGTCGCGCTCGCCCGCNNATGCCAGTAACTCTTGACCTTGGCAAGCTCCTCACTGACCTTATTCATGTTGCTAAACTCTGCTACCGCCGCTTTCCCCTCCTCGCGTGCCCTGCCAATGCCCATCAGAACAAGAAACTCCTTCGTCCCTCCGGGCGCAAGAGTGATTCTGGCTTGCAGTGTGCCGCAGGCGTTGTCGCCAACGGCAAGCGAATTTGTGCATCGTCCCTGCTCGACAACTGCGGGATTATGATAGCTGCGATAACTCCCGATAAAGGCGGCTCGGTCCGTTTCATAGCCAACTACCTGGACGCCCACCAATGCCTGGAAGGTATGACGCCCCTGATCCTTCTCCGCGAAGTTGTTCGGCATGTGCGGGATGTTGACGTTGGTTCCGTGGTCGATGATGTTATCCTCAACCTCCATTGTTACAGTATGCTGCGTGTATTGCAGGTTGATCAGATCGTCTGCGACGGACCAGTTCCCGGCATACTCCACGTAAGTAAAGGCGCTTAACTCGCGCGGCTTTTCGCC
>PMTP01000066.1 GCA_003167305.1 Acidobacteriaceae bacterium | reverse complement strand
ATGCTCGACCGTGCAAATTCACTGTGAGGTTGTACGAATGAAAAAGCTTTTGTGTCTCTGCGCGGCCCTTATGATGGCTTTCACCGCCGCTAGCGCGTTTGCAGCATCCGATGTGACCGGCACCTGGACCGGCAATATGGTTGGCCCGAATGGCGACTCCATGCAGATCACCTTTACCTTCAAGCAGGATGGCGCCAAGCTGACCGGCACGGTCGCCAGCCCGATGGGCGATCCGATGGAGATCACCGAAGGCAAGGTCGATGGCGACAATATCTCCTTCAACGTGAGCTTCAACGGCATGACGATCAAGCATGAGGGCGTGATCGCCGGCGAAACGATCAAGCTGACCTCCAAGTCCGATAGCGGAGCTTTTCCCGATATGGAGATGACGCTGACGCGGGCCAAGACCACGCCATGAAGTACCTGACCGAGTTCCGCAACGGCGAGATCGCGCAGCGTATGGCGCGCGAGATCGCCGCTGTCACGACGCGCCCCTGGAAGATTATGGAGGTTTGCGGCGGGCAGACGCACTCGATCATCAAAAACGGAATCGACCAGATGCTGCCCGCCGGGATCGAGATGATTCACGGCCCCGGCTGTCCGGTCTGCGTCACGCCTCTGGAGCTGATCGACAAGGCGTTGGCCATTGCCACCCAGCCGGGGGTGATCTTCTGTTCCTTCGGCGATATGCTGCGTGTGCCCGGCACCGAGGGCGATTTGTTTCAAGTCAAAGGCGCGGGCGGCGATGTGCGCGTCGTCTACTCGCCGCTGGACGCGGTCGAGTTGGCGATGAAGAACCCTGACAAGCAGGTGGTGTTTTTCGGCGTGGGCTTTGAGACCACAGCTCCGGCCAACGCGATGAGCGTTCACGTGGCCAAGCGGCGTGGCTTGAAGAACTTCTCGCTGCTGGTTTCGCATGTGCTGGTGCCGCCGGCGATCGCGGCGATTCTGGAGTCGCCGGGGAACAAGGTTCAGGGCTTTCTGTTGGCCGGGCACGTGTGCAGCGTGATGGGCTACTGGGAGTATCCGCCTCTTGCCGCAAAGTATCAGGTCCCGTTGGTGGTCACCGGCTTTGAGCCGCTCGACCTGCTGGACGGCATTCGCCGCTGCGTGCTGCAACTTGAATCCGGCCGCCACGAGGTCGAGAACGCCTACGAGCGCATCGTAACCTTCGACGGCAACCGGACCGCGCAGAAGCTATTGGCCGAAGTCTTCGAAGTGACCGACAGGGCGTGGCGGGGGATCGGCGTGATTCCCAAGAGCGGCTGGCGGCTGAGCGAGGCGTATCGGGCGTTTGATGCCGAGGAGCGCTTTCAGATCACCGGCATTCATACCGAGGAGTCGCCGCTCTGTCGCGCCGGAGACGTGCTGCGCGGGGCGATCAAGCCGGCCGAGTGCGCGGCCTTTGGCAAGGAATGTACGCCCCGACATCCGCTAGGAGCGACCATGGTCTCCAGCGAAGGCGCCTGCGCGGCCTATTACAACTATGGGCGGTTTTTGTCCGCCGAAGACCTGGCCGGCGCGGGAAGCGAGCTGACGGGAGGGCCAAATGTCTGACGATTCGAAGGCCGGCGTTCCCGACTTTTCCGGCTGGAGCTGTCCGCTGCCGCTGGTTGGCTACCCATCCATTGTGATGGGCCACGGCGGCGGGGGCAAGCTAGGCAATGAACTGGTCGAGCACCTCTTTCTGCCCGCCTTCCGCAATCCGGAGCTGGAGAACCTGGGCGACGCGGCCGTGCTCGAGCTCGGCGGCAGCAGGCTGGCGATGAGCACCGATTCCTTTGTCGTTCAGCCGCTCTTCTTTCCCGGCGGATCGATTGGCGAGTTGGCGGTGAACGGCACAGTAAACGACTTGGCCGTCTCCGGCGCGGAGCCGCGCTTTTTGAGCGCCAGCTTCATCCTGGAAGAGGGCTTTCCGCTGGCGCAGTTGGCGGCGATTGTCGAGGCCATGGCGCGGGCCGCGGCTGCGGCGGGCGTGAAGATTGTTACCGGCGACACCAAGGTCGTCGAGCGCGGCCACGGCGACGGCTGCTACATCAACACAGCGGGCGTGGGTCTGCTTCGGCCGGGGATTCAAGTGGGGCCAAATCGAGCGCGGGTGGGGGATGCGATTCTGGTCTCCGGGACCATCGGCGACCACGGCATGGCCATCATGAGCGTGCGCGAAGGCTTGGAGTTTGAGAGCCAGATTCGCTCCGACTGCGCGGCGCTGAATGGGATGATCGCCAAGGTGCTGGCAGCGGTGGGCGCGTCGGTCCACGCTATGCGCGACCCCACGCGCGGCGGACTGGCTTCCACGCTCAATGAGATCGCGCAAGCCTCCGGCGTCGGCATGGAGATCGACGAACCCAGCCTGCCGGTGCGTCCCGAAGTACAGTCGGCTTGCGAACTGCTCGGCCTCGACCCGGTCTATGTCGCCAATGAGGGCAAGGCTGTCTTCTTTGTCGCGCCCCAGGCTGCGGATGAGATTCTAGCCATTCTGCGCGCACATCCGCTGGGCACGGACGCCGCCCGCATCGGCTGCGTCACCGCCGAGCACAAGCGGATGTTGGTAGCGCGCACCGCGATGGGCGCCAACCGGGTGATTCCTGTCCAGATCGGCGAGCAGTTGCCGCGGATTTGTTGAGAAATCGAACTTGATGGATCGATATCCGTTGACACTCAGCAGAGGAGTGTCGATAGAAATTTCCAACCTTCATCGCAAACAATCTGCTGGATGCGGGAAACTCTGCATAATTTGTGTATCCAATTGCTCAGCGTCTTAAACCGTCACGTGGAAGACTCCAAAAGAAGGAAAGGAGATGTGAGATGGGAATTATCATTCTGGTCATTGTGCTGGTGCTGATCTTCGGCGGCGGCGGAGGATACTACGGCTACAGCCGCTGGGGCGCAGCGGGCGGCGGAGGCATCGGGCTCGGCACCATTCTGGTGATCTTGCTGGTGCTTTATCTGCTGGGATTTTTCCACTAGAGCGCGGCGCATTACGAAGCTCGTGTCTTCCCAGGTCTCGGAAACGAGGCTTGGGAAGTCCGGTCTATGGGTTCGGCGCGGTTGCCGGCGGCAGGTTCGCCGCAGGAGCTTCGCGCTGGGTGAACATCACGCGCTTGATCTTGTTGCGGTCGATGTGCTGAATGCTGCAGCCGACACGAATCTCCGCATCCATTCCTGAGATGGACACCAGATCGCAGTTGAGCACGCTGCCATCGCGCAGCTCGATGGAGTCGAAGGCCGAGGCTCCGAGTTCATAGCTCACCGTTCCTCCCGAAACATCGTCGCGACTGATCTCCAGGGGAAAGTTACCGTCAGTAAAGCCTTCCTTGCTAAAGGTGAGCGTGTGCTTGCCGGCGCCTACATAGATCATGCGGGGAGTGGTGCCCACTTCGTTCCCATCCAATTTGAGCATCGCGCCCTGCGATGTAGTGTTCACCGTCAGTGAGATGGTCTTGGCTGCTTGTGAGATCTCCTGGATTGAGACGGACGCAGGTACACCGGAGGCCATGACGGTGGATTCAAACTTCACCGCTTCCCCTGGGCCAACGTTGCTCAATCCAATGGCGTCTTCGCCAACGCGCACCTTGTTCTTGTCGAAGAGATAGAGCGAGAAGCGCGCGGCTGGAATCAGCCTCAGCGACAGATTTTCTGCCGTGATGTCCATGACATAGCCGTGCAAGTTGCTCATGCCGGGAAGCGGCTTGAACTTGCCGAAGGTGAAGCGCACCACCGGCGTTCCGGTGGCGGGCCAATCGATGACCTGAAGCGGCGCATCCTTGGCCAGAGCCGGAGCTGTGAGCAGAAGAAGGATGACACTGAGGCGGAAGACTCGCGATGAAACCATGGCTGTAATCATGCCGAAACCATCATAACCAAAATGGCTGGTTTCCACTGGCTCAGTCGAGCAACTCGAAGGCCTGCCGGATGCGCTCCGGCAGCGCGGCGGACTCGCCGGGGAGCTTGGAGCTTAGTTCCAGGACCACCGCGGGCGGCGCCGGCAGAGCGTTAAGGGCCGCTGTTGCGGCCGGCCAGTCGATTGTGCCGTCGCCGGGGAAGAGATGCTCGTCCTTGAGGCCGTGGTTGTCGTGCGCGTGGACCTGAATGATGCGGGCGCCGAGCGTGGCGATGGCCTCCGGTACGCCGACGGTCATGTTGGCGTGGCCGAGGTCGAGGCAGACGCCGATCTGGTCCAGGTGGCCGGTTTCGAGGATTTCGATCA
>PMTP01000131.1 GCA_003167305.1 Acidobacteriaceae bacterium | reverse complement strand
AAAACCCGGCGCTATCCGATTGAGGATGCCGCTCACGCTCGCGATGCTCTGGCACGCTCCAGCGGAAAGCCTGAACACACCGCCGTCACAGCAGCCGTCAAACGGAAGTTCCCGGAGATCGAGATCGAGAAGTAATGGGGCGAGGGAGTAGAGGGAATCTTCCCCTATTCACCCCGCAAATTATTGATATTCCGAAAGATATTACTGCGCATTAAATATGAGCATAATACACGCATATTTCCTGAATCGATTATGCTACAATTCTACCAGATTTGTTGAGTGGAGTGAGGGCCAGTGGTGAGTGGACAGTGTCATTCGGGGGTAGGAACAACTTCGTTCCGACCAGACTCTACAGAATTTCCATGAAGTAATTGGGCAATTCATTTGTTCACTGTCTAGTGTCCGCAGTCCACAGGAGAAATCATGGCTATTCGCTGGGAGAAATTGACCGTCAAATCGCAGCAGGCGATGGAGCAGGCGCAGGCGCGCGCCACCGAACTTGGCAACCCGGAAGTTCAGCCGGTGCATCTGCTGCTGGCGCTCATCGAGGACCGCGAAGGGGTGATTCCCTCGGTTCTGGAAAAGATCGGCGTGCCGACCCAGCAACTGGAGCATCAGCTGCACCAGATCGAGGAGAAACTGCCTCGTGTGGCTGGAGCGGCCACGCAGCCCGGCGTCAGTCAGGCGCTCAATAAGGTTCTCGACCAGGCCTTCCGCGAGGCCGCCAACTTCAAGGACGAGTACGTTTCGACGGAGCATCTGTTGCTGGGCGTAGCGCACGGCAAAAACGAAGCGGCGCGGGATGCGCTGGTCGCTCTGGGCGCGACCCACGAAGCAATTCTGAAGGCGCTGACCGCAGTGCGTGGCTCACAGCGCGTTACCGACCAGAACCCCGAGGGCAAGTTTCAGGCTTTGGAAAAATACGCCAAGGATCTGACCGAGTTGGCCCGCCGCGGCAAGCTCGACCCGGTCATCGGGCGCGACGAGGAGATTCGCCGCGTGATCCAGGTTCTCAGCCGCCGCACCAAGAACAACCCGGTGCTGATAGGCGAACCCGGCGTCGGCAAAACAGCCATCGTCGAGGGCCTCGCCCGCCGCATCGTCTCCGGCGATGTGCCTGAGAGCCTGCGCGACAAGCGCGTGATCTCTCTCGACCTGGGCTCCATGCTGGCCGGAGCCAAGTATCGCGGCGAATTCGAGGACCGGCTCAAGGCGGTATTGAAAGAAATCGAAGAATCGAATGGCGAGATCGTGCTTTTCATCGACGAACTGCACACGCTGGTTGGCGCGGGCGCGGCCGAGGGCGCCATCGACGCCAGCAATATGCTCAAGCCGGCCCTGGCGCGCGGCGAACTGCGGGCCATCGGCGCAACCACGCTGAACGAGTANNACATCGAGAAGGACGCGGCCCTCGAGCGGCGCTTCCAGATCGTCTACGTCGGCGAACCTAACGTCGAAGACACCATTGCCATCCTGCGCGGCCTCAAGGGGCGCTACGAGGCCCACCACAACGTGCGCATCAAGGACGCGGCGATTGTGGCCGCGGCCACGCTCTCCCACCGCTACATCAGCGACCGCTTCCTGCCCGACAAGGCCATCGACCTGGTCGATGAGGCCGCGGCTTCGCTGGCCATTCAGAAAGGCTCGGTGCCCACGGAGATCGATCAGCGCGAGCGAGCCCGAACGTCGCTGGAGATCGAGCGCGCCGCTCTCAAGCGCGAAACCGATGCAAACAGCGTCGAGCGTCGCAATGAAGTGGAGCGCGAAGTGGCCACGCTGAGCGAGGAGATCACCGCGCTGCGTGCCCGCTGGACGAAGGAACGCGAGGCCAGCAGCCACATCAGCGAGGTCAAAAAGAAGATCGAGGCGCTGCGCTTTGAGGCCGAGGAGCAGACGCGCAAGGGCCAGCTCGACCGCGCCGCGCAGATTCAGTACGGCGAATTGCCCAGGCTGGAAGCCGAGCTGAAAAAGTTGAGCGCCGCGCAGGACGGCAACTCCGGCGTCGCGCGCATGTTGAAGGACGAAGTGGATGAGGAAGACATCGCCGGCATCGTCAGCAAATGGACCGGGATTCCCGTCTCGCGCATGCTTGAAGGCGAAGTGACAAAACTCGTCGAAATGGAGGCCCGCCTGCGCGAGCGGGTCATCGGCCAGGACGCGGCGCTGACCATCGTGGCCAACGCGATTCGCCGTTCGCGCGCCGGCTTGAGCGATCCCAAGCGGCCGATCGGTTCGTTTATCTTTCTCGGCCCAACCGGCGTCGGCAAAACCGAGACCGCCCGCGCGCTGGCCGAGTTCATGTTCGACGATGAGCAGTCCATGATTCGCATTGACATGAGCGAGTACATGGAAAAGCACGCCGTGGCGCGTCTGATCGGCGCACCTCCCGGCTATGTGGGCTACGACGAGGGCGGCCAGTTGACTGAAGCCGTGCGCCGCCGTCCCTATGCGGTCATCCTCTTCGACGAGATCGAAAAGGCCCACCCGGATGTCTTCAACATTTTGCTGCAAGTGATGGACGACGGCCGCCTCACCGACGCCAAGGGCCGCACCGTGGATTTCAAGAACACGGTACTCATCATGACCTCCAACCTGGGCGCAAATCTTCTGATCGGCGACACGCTCAAGACCGAGCACGATTTCGACATGGCTCGCGAGTCGGTGATGCGCGTCCTGCGCGAGCACTTCCGCCCGGAGTTCCTCAACCGCGTGGACGATATAGTGATCTTCCATCCGCTGGGCGCGGCGCAGATGGCGCAGATACTCGATCTGAGACTGGTTGAGGTGAGCAAGATGCTGGAAGAGCGCCAGATTTCGCTCGAACTGACCGAACCGGCGCGCCAACTGATTCTCGCCGCCGGCTCCGACGCAGCCTACGGCGCGCGTCCGCTGAAGCGTGCCTTGCAGCGCATGATTCAGGATCCCCTGGCCATCAAAATTCTCAACGGCGAAGTCCTCCACGGCACGCACGTCCGCATCGGCGTGGACCGCGCGACGAACCAATTGAAGTTTGAGCCGATGAGCCGCGAGGCGATGGCGTAAGCAGACCCCTTATTGATCCGGCCTGCCTATATTGTCATTCCGTGCCCCACCCTTGCGCCTTTTTTCAGGCGCAAGGGTGGGAAACCATCACACTTTTGATCAGTAGAGTCAATAACCACAAAAGACTTGCGGNNGCTGGCCGCCGCAACCCTCCATGCTCAGGACTGGGCCAAAGCCCGTCTCGATGCGTCCCCACGCCACCGTGAGTACGTCACTCTGAAACACGGCACCCGTACCGTTCAGGCCTACGTCGTCTACCCGGAGGTCAGCGCCAAAGCCCCAGTCGTGATCCTCATCCATGAAATCTTCGGCCTCAGCGACTGGGCCAAGGAGATGGCTGACGAGTTAGCCGCGCAAGGCTTCATCGTCATCGCCCCCGACCTGCTCTCCGGCTACGGCCCTAACGGCGGCGGATCGAGCGAGTTCACCGGCCAGGATGCAACCGTGAAGGCCGTCTCCGGTCTTGATCCGGATGTTGTCACCGCCGACCTGGACGCCGCCGCCGACTACGGCAAGCACCTGCCCGCGGCCAATGGCAAGATCGCCACCGTCGGCTTCTGCTGGGGCGGAGGCAAATCCTTCGCCTTCGCAACCCATCGCAAAGACCTCTCCGCCGCCTTCGTCTTTTACGGCCCAGGCCCTGCGGACGTTTCCACGATCACCACTCCGGTTTATGGCTTCTACGCCGGCAACGACGCGCGCATCGGTGCCACCCTCCCCGACACCGTTGCGGCGATGAAGGCCGCCGGCAAAACTTTCGAACCCGTCACCTACGAGGCCGCTGGCCACGGCTTTATGCGCGCTGGCGAAGATCCCGGCAACACCGTCCCCGGCAACAAAACCGCCCGTGAACAGGGCTTTGCCCGGTTAGTGAAGTTGCTCAAGGAGATGAAGAGCGCGCCCGTGGCCAGCAGCGGCAAACCGAGCAGTACCCAAGCCGGCAACTCCGCAGCCCAAGCCGTCTCCTGCCACGACAGCGGCGCAACTTCGCCGGCGGCAACCATGTAATTGTTGATTGCCGGGTACCCAGGTCCGGATTTTCGGACCTGGGATGAACGAATGAACTTTCAGGAATTCCCGGCCTTCTGGCCCACTTCTGCGTTGAGCAGAGCCTCGTGAATGATCAGATTCAAGTAAATCTGGTGGCGCAGACCGCGCTCTACAGCTTGCGCGTGGGCTTTGGCAACATCTCTGGAACCCAGATGAATTTCGTAGTAGTCAAGTCGCCGGTCACAACAACGGTGCAGGGGCCGACTTAGCCTTCATTTAAGGTCTTCTCGAATGAGTCCGCAACTGCTTTTTCATTCGCTTCCCACCATGCGGCTTCTTCGGCTCGATTGGCGAATCTCTTTCTCTTCAATTTCATCGGCATCGGCTTCTCCCCAATACCGTATCGGCAACTACTGCCGTAGCTCGACCAGCGTTGCCCCCTGCCCGCCTTCATTCTGCGGCGCTTCGGCAATCGTTGCCACGTGCGGATGCCCCTTCAAAAATTCCCGCACCCCGCGGCGAAGAACGCCGGCGCCGTGGCCGTGGATGATGCGCACGCGTTCGAGACCGGCCAGGAAGGCGCGGTCCAGGTACTTTTCCAGCTCCCCAGTGGCCTCGTCCACGGTGCGGCCGATCAGGTTGATCTCCATGCGCAGATCGTCGCTGTTGGCGCTGGTGACCGTGACGTGAACGCCCTTCTGCTTGCGCGCGGCGGCCAGTGGATCGGGGCGCTTTTCCTGCTCTGAACCTTCCGAAGGCGCGCAGCACTCGTCGCGTTTGACGCGCATCTTGATCGGCCCGAGCGCCACTTCAAAAAGGTCTTTCTCTACCTCGCGCTGTACGACGGCGATCTTGTTCATCGACTTGAGGAGAACCTGGTCGCCAACGGCAATGTGTTTCAGCACATGCGGCTGCGCGTTGGCGTCGCCAACATCCGCGCCGGTGCGGTGGGCGACGACGGTCTGGTTGAAGCTTTCCTGAAACTCGCGGCGCAGGCGCAGGATGCGGCGCTCGGCCTCCTTCGAGAGCTTTTGCTGACCAACGCGATCCTCGATGGCCCGCACCGTCTCGCGCATCTGAAACTCGAAGTCCTTGAGCAGAGAGGCCAGCTTGGTTTCCAGCTCTCGCGTCCGCTTGCGCTGCTCGACGTCGCCCTCGCGCTCAAGTTTTTTCCTCTCCTGATTGAGCGCGTACTGCTCGACGCGTGCGGCCTTGCGTTCTTCTTCGAGTTGGGTAAGTTCACTGTGCAGCTTATCCAGGAAGCGCGCGATGTCCACCTGCTGCGAGCCCAGCCTTTGCCTTGCGGCGGCGATGATGCTGGCGTTCATGCCCAGTCGCTCGGCCGTTTGTATTCCCGCCGATGCGCCGGGAACGCCGAGCCGCAGTTTGTAGTTGGGCGCCAGCGTCACCTCATCCACGCCCGCCGCGGCGTTCAGCACGCCGGGTGTGTTGGCGGCATATACCTTGAGCGAAGTGTGGTGCGTGGAGATCAGCGTCCAGGCTCCCGCCGTCAAAAAGTGGCTGGCAATCGCCACAGCCAATGCGGAGCCTTCTTCGGGATCGGTCGAGGAGCCAAGCTCGTCCACCAGCACCAGCGAGCGCCCGTCGGCCAGCCGCGAGAGCCGGTCGAGGTTGGTAATGTGCGCAGAAAAGGTGGAAAGTTCCGCCTCGATCGATTGCGCGTCGCCGATGTCGGCCAAAAAAGCTGTGAAAACCGGAAAGCTGGCAGCCGTCGCGGGAACAGGCAATCCAGCCTGCGCCATCATCGCCAGCAGCGCCGTGGTCTTCAGTGTGACGGTCTTGCCGCCGGTGTTGGGACCGCTGATGATCAGTTGGCGCTCGGTCGCGGTCAGTTCCAGCGTGAGCGGAATAATGCGTCCGCCGGTCACGCGCAGATGCCTTTCCAACAGAGGATGCCGTGCAGCCTCTAGGCGCAGAAGATCGGGCGCAATCGTCGGCCCCACGCAGTGATAGTCGCGCGCAAAGCGGGCGCGGGCTTGCAGGCTATCCACCAGCGCCAGCACGCGCGCGCCTTCGACTAGTGCCATGGCGTATCCGCCCACCTGGCGGGTGAGCGCCACGAAGATGCGGTGAATCTCGGCCTGCTCCTCTTCCAGCAGCCGCACCAGCTCGTTGTTCTGCTCGATGGTCTCCAGCGGCTCCACGTAAACGGTCTGCCCCGAGGAACTCGCGCCGTGAACCACGCCGGAGATGCGCCGCTTTAACTCCGCGCGCACGGGAATCACAAAGCGGTCGCCGCGAATGGTGATCAACTCGTCCTGCGTTGCGCCTTCCGAGGCGAGCTTGCGCAGAGCGGCGCGCAGGCTTTCTTCAATCAGCCTCTGCTGGCGTTCCTGATCGCGGCGGATACGGCCCAGCTCGGGCGAAGCGTTGTCGGCCAACGAGCCGTCAGGCTGAATCGTGCGTTCGATCGATTCGGCCAGCGGACGCAGGCTGGTGGTGAGTGCCGAGGTTAGCCCCGAAAGCCCAGTCAGCTTGCCCACCAGCCGTGCCGGGGGCGATTGCAGCAGCGCTTGCCACGAGGCCACGTCGTTGGCCAGCCGCGCCACGGCCTGCAGTTCGTTCGCCTCCAGCGCCGCGCCGGGAATCTGCGCCTTGGCGGCGTGTTGAGTGGGGTCGAAGAGTCCGCCAACGGGAATGGAAGTCTGCTCTACGAGGAGCAGACGCAGCTCTTCGGTGAGCTGATGCTGGCGAGCAATCCATTCTTCGTCAGTCGAGGGCTTCAAGTCGAGAATTGCCAGCCGTCCCACGGGCGAAGCGGCAAATCCGGCCACCAGCGCCAGCAGCGGCTCCCACTCAAGAGCGGCAAAGTCGGCGTCCAGCACCGGCAACGGAATGGGATCAAGAAGGGGCATTGTCAGAAACTATCTTAGCGGGCCTGAACGCCCAGCATCATTGTCAGGCCGATCCACGTCCCGCTAGTCATCAGTTCCTCGATTTCAGCTTTGCCAATCCCTGCACTAAAACGAAAGGAAATCCCGGTAGATCGTCCTTGACCTCGAATGCTTGGCTCGTGGCAGCCTGGTTCCCTTTACATACGGCGAAGCCGTAGTCGTAACGGGTGAAAGAGACGATGTCCCGGTATTTAATTCTTAGGGCCTTGTGAGAGCCCCCGAACAAAATCGCACGGTCTGTCAGGGCGAGCAACCCTGTATCGACCAGCACAAAGCCTTCGGAAACGCTCGCTGGAGCGGACTGGCCGAGATGAGCATACATCCCCGGAAGTACCCTCACACTCACCCCTCCGTAGCCGCGAGTCGATGAACGCACTGTCTTAAATTCAAGATATTCGACACCGGGAAAAACCCAGACGACAATCTCTCCTGTCTCAGTATTAAATGGTAGGTTTCCCGTCACCTTTACCCTCGTAGGGAGCACGCCACGGTCAATATCCCCACAGGCGCAAATGCGCACGAATTTGCCCCATAAGTTGTCAGGCAGATCGGCGCCGTTGATGTGGTAACGGTCAAGTATCGCGGGGGCGAGCGCTTCCACTCGCGACTGTGAGGCGTCGTCCAGCACGGCATTGCTAACCAGGTACCTGAACCATTCCACAACCCCGCGCTGGATCAGGTCTGGATCGCCTCCAGCCGCGTGGTCAAGCAAAACGGCAACCTCTTCGGTTGATTCAGAAGGAGGCGAGATAAGGATTGTCTTGATCTCTTCGGCCTTTGCCTGCGTCTCTTTCTCGCGGGCCAGACGCTCAGCATCCTCGCGTTCTTGTCGCTGCTCGCACTCGGGATGCACGTCTTTGAACAGACCGGCCCCTTTGCCGCAATACTTGCAATTCGCCATCACGTACTCGCTTTCTGGTTTTTCAGAGTTTATTGAGCTCTGTTATTGCGTCCCGCGTGATCTTCTGAAGTTCGGTGGCCTTGGCCGCATTCAAGGCTACTGACTTGCCGTCAACAGTTAAGTAGAGAAAATCGGTATTGCTCCCCTTGGAATGAAAAATCGAAGCATCAAAATTGTCCTTGGAGTCGAAAGTAACCTCGACATGGCCCGTCTTTACTTGCTCTCGCCACGGAGATGCATCCGACTCGAAGAAGTCGAGAGCGTTGTCCAGGTCGCGCAACTCCTCCAGGTCGAGAAAGGCTGTGCGCTCGTCGCCCCCTTCCTTATGCAGGGAGTATCCCTCTCCCATCCATATCCAGGATGTGACAAGCGAGATCGACGCGCCCTTCTCGCCACTTTTCTCTTTGCTGGGTTCGTACACCCAGATTGGCTCCATACTCAGGGAGCCGGGGCGAATGTCGGGATGGTTCGCATCCTGATCTTCCTTGATTGTCTGCTCTTCATAGAAGTGCTTCACCAGAACAATGTCCGTACGCGCCAAGAGCTTTTTGATGGCCGGTTCCGGCTTTTCTGCTGTTTCCTTCTTGCAGCCAACCGCAAAAATAAGAGAGCCAATTACCACACACGCAATTGCTCGTTTCATATTCCCTCTCACTTTCTGACCGGGTGTTGCAACCAGCTCTGCCATGCGGGAGGCATATTCCCGATCCAGCGCACGAGACCAACGATACTATTCTCGCTGTGAGATCGCAACCGTTTGATCTGCTGACTCGGCAGGAACTGCACTAATTCCAAAGAATTTAGCTGATTACGGAGGAGGGCGGAGTATGGGGGGCTGGTGTAGGCACGGCAGCGGGGACGCTAGATGTGCTGTCGCTTGTAGTAGCAGGCACTTTGGTCTCTGTCGGGGCCGACTCGTTCGCAGGCACGGCGCTCTTGGCCGCGTAGTCGTTGATATAAAATCCCGCCCCCTTGAAGTGCAGGCGCGGCGCGGTCAGCGGGCGCTCCAACACTCCCTGGCAGACCGGGCACACCATCTCCTGCTCGGAGCTGAAGCTCTGGATCTTCTCAAAGTGATGGCCGCACTGGGTACAGCGATACGCATACAAAGGCAAAGTTTGCTTCCCTTCGGCGAGAAATAGCCTACTCTGTCCATTGTATCGGCTGGGCGGCAATTACCTGCAAAACCACCTGCGGTGGGGCAGACGGCGCTTGCGCGCCATGAGGTTCGTTGACTCCCACCCTAGCCGTAAAAAAGTGCAAGAAGCAGGTCCTTCGACTTCGCTCAGGATGAAAGCGGCGAGGGTGGGGCGTCCGAAGTTTCTGACTTTCGTAGTCAGATTGTCACTTCACCGTGATCGCAACTGAACCGCACAGGTTCTCCCAGGCCAGCGAGAGCTTTCCCTTGTTTCCGCCCACATCCTTGAGCATGTACTTCAGGTTCTCGACCAGCGCCGGCGGCTTCTCCATGGTCATCTTCACTCGCCCCAGGTCCTGCGCCTTGCCGTAGACCGTTCCCCACTGGCCGGTCTGCTTGTTCACGATCAGCACCCAGTTGGCGGGATCGGAGATCTCGACGTACAGCGTGTAATCGCCCTTGGGGACAGTCAAGCCGCCCAGGTTGAGTTCCGCCTCGGTGTGCAGCTTGGTAGCGCTATTGGCGCCAGCGCGCCACACCGGATAGGTGTGATCGTGGCCGATGAGGCCGTCCTTGCCGAAGAGCTGTCCAGCGCGGCCCTTCACGCCGGGCGAACTGTAGGTGATGGTGATGGCTTTGCCGGCGATGGTCACCGACTCGGTGGCCGATGGGCTCTTCGGTGGGCCCGGCTGGGCGGATAGGGTGGCGGCGACAGCAAGCAGGCTCGTACAGACCAAAAGACGTTTCATAGTGTTCATCTCCGTGAGGAAGAATCCTTGCCGGGAGCCTTAGCCCCGACGCAACGATTGTCGCACCGCGCACCCTGCAAGGGAAAGCAAGGGGGGAAGCCAGCCAGGCGCACGGTGCGTTATACTCCACTACACAGCGGAAACAAGGAGGTTTCTCGATGCGTTTGAAGGGAATTTGCAAGATTGTGGCGGCCGGAATGGCGGCCGTGATCATGATGGCGGCGCCGAGCGCGATTCAGGCGCAGGGCGGCGCAACGGTACTGACGGCGGCGGATGCGCAGAAGTTGCTCCCGGCCAGCGTCTTCTACCGCGGGCAGTCGGCAACCACGCAGTTGCGCAACTCCGGCGGCGTCAAGTTCGCCGACGGCTTCTATGTGCTGGCCACCTTGGTGGACACCAGCGGCTACTCCACCGGCTTGGCGGCCAAGTATCAGGCCTACTTCATCGCCGAGCTTCCCATCAACGTGGGCGGCAAGAGCCTTCCGGCGGGCGTCTATGGCGCGGGATTCGTCGGCGATAAGTTTGTGCTCACCGACGTGGGCGCACACGACGTGCTGACGGTGGCCGCGGGTGACGATGCCGCGCAGAAGCATCCCATGCCGCTGCAAGTGGTGGCCGATCAATCCGGCGGCTTCCGCCTCTACGTCCAGCGCAAGTATGTGACTTTCAACCGGTAGAAGGTACAAGCCGGCGGCAGGAATCCCAGGTTCCAGAAACGGAACCTGGGACAATCCCTAGATATTTGTGCGAACAAATACATGACAAATACATATTCTTCATGGGCTTAGTGCGTGTTGCGCGCTATGCGGGGCGTCAGGCTGGTTTTTCCTTGACACTTTTTGCCTGAAGTACATATACTCGCAATGATTAATTAGACCTAATTACTTGGCAATCAGAATCGTTTGGTCGAACTAGGGACTGTTTGAATCCGGCCCCGCAACCCCTATGAATTGGAGGTTCGCAATGAGTTTCTCACTCACTGGCCCGAAGAAGGGTCTGTCAATTGGCTTGATCGCTCGCGCCGCGGCACTGACTGTGACTTTTGCAATGCTCGGAAGCGGGTTCCTGAGAGCGCAAACAGTGGCAACCTATGACTTTGAAGGTGGGACCGCGCAGGGCTGGATCCCGTTTTATGGCTCGACCACGCCCGCAGCGACCAACGCTGCTGCTTATACAGGCTCTTACAGCCTATTGACGTCGACCAGCGCCAGCGGAACAGGCGGGCCGTCGATCTCCCTGAACAGCGTTTTGCTGCCCGGCGCGCAGTATACGATTACCGGCTGGGTCAAGCTGGCCAGCGGCGCCACCAGCGCCAATGCGAATTTTTCCATGATTCGGATCGATTCGACTGGCACCCACTATGACACCATCGGCGGCTATGAAATTGCTGTGACCGACACGGGCTGGGCGGAAATCGGCGGCGCCTATACGCCGAGCACGACCGAGACGAGCCTTCTCCTCTATGCGCAGTTGGTGGGCGCAACCAGCGCGGTAGGCATCTATCTGGACGATGTGATCATTACCGAGACCGCGCCGCCGCCGAACGGAGCGANNACGACCTCACCGCTGGCGGATCCGAATAACAATACGACCAGCCTGCTGGTGTCGAATCGGACTGCGGGCTACATGGGCCCTGCTCTGAACCTTCTCGGTGTGAATAATTTTGTTGCCGGAGCGACCTATCAGATCACCGCGTATGTGATGCTGCAATCGGCGGACACGAGCGGACCGACGGTCTCGCTATCGAGCAAGACGGCCGACTGCGCGACCAGTGGATCCTATGGAACGATCGCTACTTCGGCGGCCTTGTCGAACACGGCATGGACCAAGGTGCAGGGCACCTTCAGCTATAGCAATCTACCGGGACCGCCCACGACATTGGACCTCTATCTGCAATCGAGCAGCGCAACGGATTCCTTCTATGTGAGCGATGTGACGATCGGCTTGCTATCGCCCGCGCCGCTGAGCCCGAGCCAGCAGGACAACACCGGCATCTCCAGCACTTTTGAGGACGATACGACGGACGGCTGGGGTTCGCGCTCCGGCAGTTCAACAGTAGCCGCGTCCACAGCAGCGGCGCACAGCGGCACTCACAGCCTGTTGACCACTGGCCGCACCGCCAACTGGGATGGACCCTCGATCAGCGTCAGCGACAAGATGTATGTCGGCTCTACCTATAATGTGAGTGTGTGGGTGAGGCTTGTGCCGACCGACGGATCGTCGCACGTGATCAACATGAGCCTACAGACGACCTTGAGCGGAACAACCAGCTATCCCGGCGTGAGCGGGTATCCAGGCATTACGGTTCCGGCAGATGGCGCATGGCACCAGATCAGCGTGCAGAACTATACGATGTCGAGTCCCTATGACACCGGCCAGGCCTCACTCTATCTGCAGACGGTGCCCGCGTCAGGCAACGATCTGGTCTCGTTCTACATAGACGACTTCCAGTTGAGCTATGTGCCGCCAGCGAGCATCCAGACCGGCATTCCGTCGATCTTCCAGACGCTCTCGTCGTACTTTCCCATCGGCGCCGCGGTGGATCAAACCGATCTTTCGGGCGCGCACGGGCAACTGCTGACGAAGCACTTTGACAGCATGACGCCGGGCAACGAACTGAAGTGGAGCTCGGTGGAAGCCTCACTGGGCACCTACACCTACGGCAACGGCGACAACCTTGTGAATGAGGCTGTCTGCGCCAACATGAAGGTGCGCGGCCAGAATCTGGTTTGGGCAACGGGAGCGCAGACGCCGGCCTATGCAACCGGCGACGGAACGAACTCGGCGGCCAATCAGGCAACGGTGATTTCGAATATCCAGGAGCACATTCAGAGCGAAGTGCAGCACTTCGGCAGCAAGGTGTACGCCTGGGATGTGATCAATGAACCGATCGATCCCAACCAGCCGGATTGTCTGGAGCATGGGCCGTTCTACCAGGTGCTGGGCAAGAGCTATATCGATGTTGCCCTGCAGGCGGCGCGGCAGTATGCGCCAACCGGCACGCTGCTATTCATCAACGAATACAGCACCGCGGACCCGAATCGCCTGGCCTGCTTGGTGACTGTCTTCCAGGATCTGAAGAACCGCGGCATTCCCATAGACGGCATCGGCCACGAGATGCACAGCGCCATCAATTACCCGTCGGTCAGCGCGGTGGTCAATTCGATCGACACCATGGCCGCAGCCTTCCCCGGCATCGTCCAGCAGATCACGGAGATGGATATCAGCGTCTACAACGCGGGCGACACCACATCTAACTATGGAAACAGCATCCCGCCATCGGTTCTGGCCGAGGAGGGATGGCTTTACTCGCAGTACTTTGACGCCTTCCGCCAGTTGAGTGGCAAGATCAGCGCCGTGACCATCTGGGGTATGGCGGACGACGACACTTGGCTGGATAGCTTCCCGGTCACTCGCACCGATTATCCGCTGCCCTTTGATATGAACCTGCAAGCCAAGCCCGCGTACTGGGGCATTGTCGATCCAACCCAGTTGCCGGGATTCGGCATGACCTTCGCGGTGAGCAACAAGGCGGGCGCACAAAACGCCCGCGTGTGGACCGTGACCGCAACCAACGGCGCCGTGGGTACGGCCTATGCGACAAAGATTACCGGTTTGACGCTGACCCAGACATCGGGAGCGGCTTGCGCGCCGGTGATTACGCCTCCTAGCTCGTTCCCGGTTTCCCTGGGCGACATCCCGGCCAGCGGAAGCGCAAGCGCTTCTTTTACCATCAACTTCACTGGCTGCGTCACTCTGGCGCGGTTTACGATGAGTGCGCCGTGGAGTTCAGCAACCTACGACACAGGCACCTATGTGTTAGGCAACCAGTACCGATAAGACAAAAGGAGAGGCCATCCAATGAAATGCTTTGTAAAACGATCTGTGTTGATGCTCATGGCTGCCGCGGCTCTTGCTGTCGGGGCGTATGCTGACGATCTCTCGCTCACTCTCATCCCTGTCGGCGGCACCGTAGCCGGACCCCCCGGGTCGACGGTGGGCTGGGGCTTTACGCTCACCGACAGAGGGCCTGACTACGTGGTTCTGGCCGATTCCTATTTCACTGGCACTCCGATTTATGGAAGCTACACGGACTATATCGCAAGCCAGTTCTATGTAGCCGGGCCGGCGCCGGAAAGCGCGACGATCGTTTCGCCGTGGAACCAGATTGCAATGACAGGAACGGGCGAGTTTGATCTCTACCCCACCGATCCCGCAAACGTCTCCTTCACTGGGACCATCTCGATTGACTACGACCTGTTCTCTGAGGATCCAAACAGCCCAAGCTTTGACCCAGGCAGCTATGTAGGCTCCGGAACATTTTCAGACCCGGTGCAAGTGGATATCACCCCCGAGCCGGCTTCCTGGATTCTCATGAGCCTGCCCTTTGCCCTCTTGATGCTCTTCGGCTGGCGTAGACAGGCAGCCCCACTGCGCTCGTAAGCAAACCCAGGCAGTACTCGCGCGGGAGATGGCTGTATGGCCATCTCCCGCGTTGCGTTTTGGGTGGTCCGTACTGCGCTCCTGGAGCGCCCGTGCTGAGCGCCCGTGCATTGCTTTCCCCCTTGCCGAAAAGTAAGGGAGGTACAGGCGCGCGGCAATGGAGCTACGAGGGATTCACGTTGGCCGCGCGAAAGGGAAGATAGAGGATCAGGAATAGTGAGAAAGCGACGCCGTCGCCAGCCACGATGTACCACGGCCATGGTCCAAGAAACGTGAGCAGCGACACGGTCTCAGGCTTGGCTCTGAGGAACATATAGTTTGTCTTGAAGATGTAATCGAATGCGCCGATGACGGCGATTAGGATGTTAAATGCCAGCATCGCCCTGCCGGCCGACCCCGCCCGCGGCCGCGCCTGCCGGGACCAAACAAGATAGAGCATGGCGGTCACGAGCAGGCCGTGGTCCGCAAAGAACTGCACCGACAGGAAGAGAGAGGGCTCCGTCAGGTTAGGAGTCAGCAGCGACATCGAAGCTCCGGCCAATGCAAAGTAATAAGCCAGGTCGAAGATTGCCGGCTTGAGGGTGAGCAGCGCGGGGATGACCAGCCACAGTGAGATATCGCAGAGTTCCAGGGGGAGATGGTTGGGAAACATCTGCTCGCCATGCGCGGCAAAGCTTCCGTAATACAGAATCGTGCAGAGGAGGAGAAGCAGCGACAGGGCAACGCGCACGGCTCTCGATCCGGGCGGTAGCTTTCGCTGCACAGCCACAAGCAGGACCGCAAGCAGAGGGACCGCGGCGAGGATGGCAAGGTGCACGATCCCAAAAAGGTGAAGATTGGCTGGCATGATGCTCCGAAGATACGCGCTAGGGCTTGTTTGAGGCTGGCGGCATTGTAAAGCCTTTGCGCCTGCTCCGGCTAGACCAGCAGGCTTGCCGCTGCAGGTTACGCCTGCAATGATCCCGCTAACTTGCTAACCCGCTAACACCGCGAAGCGGTGGCTAACCTGTTAAATGGTTAACCAGTTCTCGCGTGTTCTGGCGGAAGGATGGAGAAGACCCAAATCTCAACTAGGTCTCTGACCGTCTGGTTATGTACCAGTAAAAAGTGTAGCGCCGGTCTCCTGACCGGCTGTAGCGCGGGCTTCCCAGCCCGCGCTCGCACCCTTATAGCACTATTTCATCCGGTCAGAGACTTGGCTTTGTTCATGAGGAGGGTCCGCGGTGCCGCTTCACTTACACGGAAACAGAATTGTCCCACGTGTCTTCAGGGGCTGGAGCTTCTCCGCCCTGGCGATTGAGGATGCGACGAAAGGCCTCGCGGTCGGCGCGGTTGCGGCACTCCAGGAAGAACTCCTCGGTCTGCATGACGGCAATCTTTTCCGCGGCGGCGACCACCAGAAATTGGTTCATGCTGGTTCCGTCGCCGTCGCTGAGGTGCTCAAGAGCCGTCTTGAGAGAAACCGGCAAGTGCAACGGGAAGGTAGCGATCTTTGTGGTCATGGTTTGATCCTTCTCTAGAAATCGTACATCCGGCAATCGATTTCGCGCTACAATCTCCCTATGCAGCATACCTTCGAGGAAGTCCAGCAATTCGCGCGGGAACTGCCAGAGGATCAGCGGATTCTGCTAGCAACCTTGCTGTGGGAGAGCACCGATGCTAGTGAGGACGAGATTGCAGCGGCTTGGGAGCCGGAGATTGCCCGCCGGGTTGAGGAGATCAAGGCCGGGACCGCAGTGACCTATTCGCTGGCCGAGGTTGAGGCGGATTTGCTGGCCGTCGTAGGCCCATGAAGGGACTGCGGATTCACGAAGCCGCACGGCGCGGCTAGGCCAATCGATCGACAGTCTGGTACGCCGAGCGAAGCATCTCCGCGGCGCGCAGGTTTCGCGACGATCTGCTGGCGGCCTTTTCCTCGGCAGCGGAATCTCCACTTCGTTATCCCGCATATCTGCATGGAACCCGTCGCGTCGTCCTACAGAGGTTTCCGTACTTTATCGTGTTTTTCGATTGGCAGGACGAGGTTTATATCGTCGCCGTTGCTCATGCCAAAAGACGGCCCGGTTACTGGAAGGAACGCGTCTAAAGATATTGCTATCCCAGGTCCCAGAATCGGGACCTGGGGCACCCGGCTTTGATGAGGGTCGGACGGGAGAAAGCAGGAGTCTGAATGAAGGATCAGTTGATCGATAAATTGCGGGTTGCCGTTTCCGAGGATATCTCGAAAGAGTGTCAGGTTGTTTACATCCTTGCGGAGTCAAGGAAGCTGTTGGAGAAATACCCTCCTGACCCGGCTCCTTTCGCCTTCAAAATATACTGCCATTGGGCCCTACACATCGACTTGACGAATCCTGGAACGACAGAGATATTTCTGCAGCGCGTTGATAAATTCGTAGAAAGTTTCGTTGCTCGTAACACGAGCATCCTCCTGGCCAGTAACGCGGAGATTCTCGAAGAGAATCAGATGTTTTACGAATTCGCGTTTTGGGATACGTTTCGCAAACAGTTTCAGGAGTTCCTCAAAGCGTACGGCTTGCCGACTGCACTCTGCGACGAGGACAAACGCTGGCACGATTTCCTTCGGTACTATGCTCGTGTAATCGAAGACGGCAGCCTTTGCTGCGGAGCAAAGGTTAAACGCGGAGCAAAGGTTAAGCGCCTTAGATTTGTTGAGAAGGTAATAGTCGAAAAAGGAAGACCGAGGCCGACCAACAATTCCGCTCCTTTCGATTTGGCATGGCACATAGTGCTATTGGACGGAAGGGCATTGACCGTGGACGTTTCGGCCGCCGACCTGCCGGATGGCAGCCCGAGGCTTGTTCATGGAATCAAATTGCACTAGGAAGGGAGAAGTGGGTTTTTCACCGCGTGAATCTGCGAAACTGCGTGGTCCAGAATCGCGCAGGAAACCAAAAACAGAACGCGGACCTTGTGGTCCGCGTTCGTGTGTGGTTCGAATTGCTGTTGGCCGATGCGGCACGACTAAAGTCGTGCCCTTTCAAAGCGGCGAAAAGCAACCGCAGGTCCTTCGACTCCGTTTGGCGCAAAGAGCGCGCCAAACTCCGCTCAGGACGACAGCGAATTTACGCCTTGGCCAGCACGCCTCCGGCCAGGCGCTCTTTCAGTAGCTCGTGGGCGCTGGCCAGGAACTCGTCCAGCGGCTGTTTGCCGGCGTCTACTTCGGCCAGGATTGCGCGCTGGGCGGCGTACTCCTTGTTCACAATTCCCGCCTTCGATTGCAGCATCCGCCAGGCCTTGCGGCGCTCTACGCAGAACATGACCAACTGGCGGCTGATGGCGTAGTGGGTTGCCTTGCCGGCTTCGTCGCTGACGGTGATAGATACGCCGAAGTCGGGGATGAAGGCGCGGTGGGCGGGGTCGAGGTAGCGGCGGTAGACCACGTCCTGCTGCGTGATGCGGACCAGCATATTGTCGAGCGGGATCAGCTTGGCCGCGGCTTCCGGCTTGATCTTCTTCAGGTGATTCCGGAAGCGGGCTTCGGTGGTGCACCAGTGGGCGACGGTGTAGCGCGCAGTCTCGCCGGTAACCTTGTTTTTGGTCTCGTACCAATCCAGATCGGGCGAGGGATTGCCCTTGATGTCCAGGGCCTCCTGGTAGGTTTCGCCGAGGCGGGGGTTGAAGACGAACTCCGGCGCACCGCGCGAGTCGCGCACGCGCTGGGCCTG
>PMTP01000004.1 GCA_003167305.1 Acidobacteriaceae bacterium | reverse complement strand
GACAGAGCTTTTGCAGTACGCGCTTCGACGTCGAAGATGGCCGGGTCGGGGTCTTGGAAGAAGGCGGCGTGGAGGGAGCGGACGGCTTCGTCGGCGTCGTCTTCGTCGATCATGAAGCTCATATTAATTTCGCTGGCGCCCTGGGAGATCATCCTCACGTTGATGTGGCGGATGGCGCTGAAGACCTGGGCGGCCATGCCGCTTTGCCCGCGGATGTCGTCGCCGACCATGCAGATGAGCGCCTTGCGGCCCTCGTACTTCACATCGGCCAGTTGGCCGAGATCGGCGGCCAGTGCGGGCAGATTGTCGTTCGAGTCCACGGTGAGCGAGACGCTGACCTCGCTGGTGGAAACCATGTCTACCGCGCACTTGTGCTTGTCGAAGATGGTGAAGATCTCCTTCATGTAGCCGTGGGTCATCAACATGCGGCTGGCGACCACGTCGATGATGGAGAGCCTCTTTTTGATGGCGATGGATTTGAAGGGGCTGCGGCAGCGGGGCGCGAGCGAGGTGATGCGCGTGCCCTCGCAGGCGGCGTTGCGGCTGTTGAGGACCAGGACGGGGATGTTCCTTTTGACGGCCGGCAGGATGGTGGCCGGGTGAAGAACCTTGGCGCCGAAGTAGGCCAGCTCGGCGGCCTCTTCAAAGCTGATGATCTTGACGCGGAGGGCGTCGGGGCAGACGCGGGGATCGGCGGTCATAATGCCGTCCACATCGGTCCAGATTTCGATGGCCTCGGCTGCCAGCGCGCCTCCGATGAGCGCGCCGGTGAAATCTGACCCGCCGCGGCCCAGCGTGGTGGTAATGCCGGCTTCGTTGGCGGCGATGAAGCCGCCCATCACCGGGACCTGGCCCTGCGCGATGAGGGGAAGAAGCTTTTCAGAGGCGCATTTTTCGATGAGGGTGTCCTGGGGGACGGCCTTCTGGAAGGTGGAGTCGGTGATGACGATTTCACGTGCGTCGACGGCGACGGCACGGATGCCCAACTCGGCGAAGGCGGCGGCGACAATGCGGCTCGACAGGCGCTCGCCGTAGCTGACGATCAGGTCACTGATGCGTGGCGTGAGTTCGAGGATGGCCGCGAGGCCGCGCAGGACTTCGTCGAGCGAATCGAACTTCTGGTCGATGAACTCGATCAGTTCGGACGAACTGGCAGGGTTCTTGATCAGTTGCGCGGCGGTTTCGCGATGGCGCGCACGCAATAGCGCACTGATCTCCAGAGCGGCGACGCGGTCGCCTTTCTCGCTGGCGGCGGCGGCGCGCAGAAGCTGGTCAGTGACCTTGGCCATGGCGCTGACAACTACTACGGGTTGCTTGCCGAGTGCGACGCGCCCGGCGACGATGGCCGCGGTGCGCGTGATGGCCGCCGGGTCCTCGACCGATGTGCCGCCGAACTTCATGACTACGAGGCTCATTTGAAAATTCCTAAAAAAGCTGCTAGCTGCTAGCTTCTAGCCTCTAGCCTCTAGCTCCGTTGATTGACCGCAAGCAGTCAGCCGTTGGACTCATCAATTTCAGTTCCCAGCTAGTAGCTAGAGGCTAGCAGCTACGACAGTTTCCCCAGGCTGGCCAGCAGTTCGGCGTTGAGGATAGTGGCTCCGGCAGCGCCGCGAATGGTGTTGTGAGAGAGCACGGTGAACTTCCAGTCGAGCACGCCGCAGGGGCGCAGGCGGCCGACGGTGACGGCCATGCCGTTGCCGCGATTGCGGTCCAGGCGGGGCTGCGGTCGGTCGGGCTGCGGCGCCCATTGGACGGGCTGATCGGGTGCGGTGGGCAGGTCTTGACCGGCCAATGGACGAAACTCCACCCAGGCGTCCAGAATCTCTTCGCGCATGGCCGGTTTGCCGAGCTTGATGCTGACGCTGACCGTGTGGCCGTCGATGACCGGGACGCGATTGCAACTGGCGCTCATGCGCGCCTGGAGCGGCTTTACCACGTGACCGGCCGGATTCAATTCCAGTGTGCCCAGCAACTTGAGCATCTCTTCTTCCATCTTTTCTTCTTCATTGGGGATGTAGGGGACGACGTTGTCGAAGATGTCCATGGAGGCGACGCCGGGGTAGCCCGCGCCGCTGACGGCCTGCATGGAGGTGGCGAAGATCTGCTCGATGCCGAAGCGGTCGGCGATTGGCTTGAGAGCCAGCACCGGGCCCATCACCGTGCAGTTGGAGTTGGTGACAAGGTAGCCGCCCGACTCCTTGCGCCAGGACTGCTCCTCGATCAGATGCAGGTGATCGGCGTTCACTTCGGGAAGCACCAGGGGCACATTGGGCGCCATGCGGAAGGCGCTGGAGTTGGAGACCACGGCGCAGCCGGCGGCGGCGAAGAGGGGCTCCAGCTCGCGGGCGTAGGCCGCGTCGATGGAGGCGAAGATAATCTTCGGCGCGCCCGCTGTCTCGGCCGGAGAGACAGTCATGCGGGCGATGCGCTCGGGCAAGGGCGTGTCGAGTCGCCACTTGGCGGCTTCGCCATACGGTTTTCCAGAAGAACGATCGCTGGCGGCAAGCCACGCGACCTCGAACCAGGGATGGTTTTCGAGCAGTTGGATGTAGCGCTGGCCGACCATTCCGGTGGCGCCGAGGATACCGATGGGGAGTTTGTTTTTCATAGCTTTCAACATTTTAGTTTACAGGAGGACAGGCTCGGATTGTACGGGGCTGGTTGGGGTTCGAGGTTTCTCACTCTTGCGACAAAAACAAGAACGCCGCAAGAGCCTGCCTTGAGCATGGCCGAAGGGTGGATGCACCCATAAGAAAGTGCAAGGCTCAGTTTTTCCGCTCGACCAGGTAGCGGGCGACGGCCTTCAACCCGTCGGCGCGGCTGCCGTAGGGCGCAAGGGCGGCGAAGGCCTCCTCAATCAGGCGGGCGGCGTCGCGCTGGCTCTGCTCAATGCCGTAGACTGCCGGCCAAGTGGCTTTTTCCGTGGCTGTGTCCTTGCCCGCGGTCTTGCCCAGGTGCGCCGAGTCCACGGTCAAATCCAGCACATCATCGACAATTTGAAAGGCCAGTCCGGCCTTGGTTCCGAAGAGCGTCAGGCGCGCCACGTCTTCCGGATTGGCTCCGGCATAGACGCCGCCGACCACCACGCTGACCCGGATCAGCGCGCCGGTCTTGGCGTGGTGAATGGCCTGGACCAACTGCGGGGTGGGCTTCTGGTGTTCGCTTTCGATGTCCAGCACCTGGCCGCCGATCATGCCCTCGACGGTGCCGACGGCGTTGGCGATCAGGCCGATGATCTGGACGGTAGCCGCTGGGGGCGCGTCGAGCGAGGAGAGCACCTCGAAGGCGCGGGTTTGCAGCGCGTCGCCGGCCAGGATGGCGATGGCCTCGCCGAAGGCCTTGTGGCAGGTGGGCTTGCCGCGGCGCAGGTCGTCGTTGTCCAGAGCGGGCAAGTCGTCGTGAATGAGCGAATAAGTGTGCAGCATCTCCAGCGCCGCGCCCAGCTTGGCGATTCCCGCCGGAAGCGCGCCCGCGATGGTGACCGCGGCCTGGTAGGCGAGCACCGGCCGCAGGCGCTTGCCGCCGGCAAANNGCAAAGGTGGAGTGGCGCATGGCGCCGTGAATCGAGGCGGGCACGGTTTGCGCGCTGGGAAGTAGCTCTTCCAGCGCCGTCTCGGTCAACGCCGCGCCTTCTTTCAAGATCGATTTCACATCGATAGACATTGCACTCATGATAACCGAGGTTGGCAGGATTTTTTGAACTTTCGCTCCAGCAACCAGAGGGCTGTGAGTAGCAGCACAGCCAGCACGCTAAGCCAGCGGCCGGCGATCACATCCGGAGTCGTGGTCCAGTCCACGGCCAGATCGACCTGACCCTGCGGGATGGGGACGACGATCAGGCCATCGTCGAGCTGAGGAAGGGAAGCGATGAGCCGGCTATTCACCACAATCCGCCAGGCCGGGTAGCT
The DNA here is from genome assembly GCA_003167305.1 of Acidobacteriaceae bacterium. Taxonomy (GTDB): domain Bacteria; phylum Acidobacteriota; class Terriglobia; order Terriglobales; family Acidobacteriaceae; genus Telmatobacter. The sequence goes on along the minus strand of PMTP01000004.1, from coordinate 1,560 downwards.
GCGCAGCCGCAGAATCAGAAAGCCGGCGTGAGGGACGAGGGCGCTCAAGCGCTTGTGCTCCGGCTGATCGAGCTGCCAGCTCAGGATTGCGGCGCAACTACCTTGCGCGGCATTCCAGGCAGGGAAGGCTTCGTCAGCTTCCACGTCGTTGGGGAGCACACCCAGCACGGTGGCGGGGTCGGCGGCCAAGCAGGCGGCGGGCAGGCTGGTGGCGATCAGGGTGTTGTCGGCGCCGGGTGGCGCGTACTCGCTGGCGCCCATGAAGCCCGCGCCACTGCGATAGACGCTGACCATGGGGGCGACGGCGTCTTCGTCGTCGCAGGCCTGGTAAAAGTCCTTCGCGACGAAGGCTGTGGCGGCCAGGAAGAAGGCCGCGCAGAGGGCCACGACGGCCACGCGCAGCCAGCGCCGCGCGGGCCAGACGGCGGCGGCGAAGAAGAGTGCCATCGGTGCTTCCAGTACGACCATCCAGCGCCAGGGAAATTGCAGGTAACGCAGCTTGGGCAGCAGATTCCAGACGGGCAACGAGATAGGGAACTGGAGAAACAGAACGGCCAGCGGAATCAGCGCCAGTGGAATCCACCAGCGGCGGGCATCCGGCAGCTTCCCGCGCAGCCAAGAGACCAGCAGGCCGATCAAAGCGACGGCTATCATCGAGGCCGCAAGGATGGAAACCTTGAGCAGCACCGTGTCGTGCTCCGCCAGCGCCGGGTCGGCGTGGCGCGCGAAGAGCCAACTGTTCTCGATCCAATCGCCGGGATCGTCGGTGGCCTGGCGAATATCGATCCAGCGCTGCTCGACGGCGGCGGGTAGCAGATAGACCGCCGTCAGCCCCAGGCCCAGCGACGCGGCGAGCGTGGCGCGCAGAATGGGCGCCCAGGACCGGGTGAGCAAAGCGGAGGCCACGGCGACGGCGGCCAGCAGATAGCTGGCCATCACGCCCAGCGGAAGATTCGAGAGCCAGCAGCCGGCCAACACCAAAGCCAGGGGCGCAGCCGAGCCGTTCAGCGCGCGGTTCCAGATCGGACCAACCAAAATGTTCCGTGCCCCATCCTTCTGAGCGAAGCGTAGCGAAGTCGAAGAACCAGCGTTTTGTTCTTCTGTGCGGAAAGGTTGGGAGACATCACACTCCTCCAGCTCGGGTTCCCCGCAGACGGAGCTTCGCTTGGAGGGTGAAAGCGCAAACAGCAGCAACAGGGGAATCCAGCAGCCGCCCGCCAGTTCGCCGAAGGCCGCGCGCTCATAGGCGGTGAAGAGCGCATAGCCGGAAAAGATCGCCGTGCAGCCGGCCAGCGTAGCCGCGCCGTCGGTGAGCAATTGGCGTGCGAGGGCGCGCGTGGCCAGTCCCGTCGCGGCCAGCAGCAGAAACGTCAGCGCCAGCGGGACCAGCGTCCAGGGCAGAATCAGGCCGAGCGCCGCGCCTAGCATCCAGGTCAGCGGCGGGTAAAAGACAAAGCGCGGTTCTCCGGCGCCGAAGTTGGCGCTGGCAGCCCAATGCGGATAGAGAATCCCGTGCCGCCAACTGTTCAGGCAATCAAACCAGGAGACCAGATGGAAGTC
>PMTP01000135.1:11059-15298 GCA_003167305.1 Acidobacteriaceae bacterium | reverse complement strand
TACTCGGGGACCGCGTCCACCTCGAAGGGCGCCTTGGGCAGACGGCCAAAGTACTTGGGCAGCACGGCCTGCATGGGGCCAAGATAGGCGCGATAGGCGGCCAGCAGCGCCTCCGGCGAGGCCGGATGCAGCTTGGGATTGGTCTTGAGGCTGGCGCGGAAGCTCGGCAGATCCGCAAAGCCGAGCTTCTGCGCGATGGCCAGCATCTGGGCCTCGTCGCGCTTCACTTCGTCGAGGCCGATCTGATGAATCTGGGCAGCGGTCAGGTCGGTGGTGGTGGTGCGGCGAATGCTGAAGGCATAGTACTTAGCGCCATCGGGCAGCGCGGTGACGCCCGGCTCGGCGCGCCCGGCGGGGATGTAGCTGACCTCCAGGAAGCGCGCAAAGCGCCGGTAGGCGGGCAGCACTTCCTTGCTGATAGCGTCAAGCATTTCGGCCTTGATGCGCTCCCGCTCGGCGGGCTTGATTGCGGCGGGAAAGCTCTTCAACGGCAGCGCCAGCGGCGAGTCTTCGGGTTTTTCGTTGGCCAGTTCCTTGACCTGATCGAGCGCCTTTTCAAGCAGATAGCGCGGCGGCACGCGACCATCCTCGATGCCAATGGACATATTCGTCGTCACCTGCTCGAAGGCTTTGGGAAGCGCGTGCAGGCGGGCGATCCAGTCGTCGTAGTCCTTGACGGTGGCAAAGCTCAACCGGGCCACCAGTTGCGGATAGGTGGTGTGAATGCCGTTCATCTGGTCCAGCGGCATCTCCCAATCCTTGAAGGCCGCAGCCTCGGCATCGTCGGCATACTGGCGCAGCAGCAGATCGCGGCTGATCTTCTCCTGGTCCGTAAAGCCTGTAGGATCAATGGCGGCCAGCTTTATGAGGAACTCATCCTCGCGGGCCAGCCAGGCGTTCTCCGCCTTGACCGAGTAGTCGCTGATGCGGTCGTTGTAGCGCGTGTCGCCCAGCACGGAGGCATACTCCGGCGAGCGCTCCATCGTGGCCTGCCAGTACTCCTCGAAGAGGGCATTGAGGGCCTTGCGGCGGTCTTCCAGCGGAGCGGCGGTAAGTGCCAGTCCTGACAGGGTTTGCGCACGCATTTTGGGGAGGAACGCAAGCAACAGAAAGGCGGCGACAACCAGAGCGGGCAACAGGAATCTTCTCAAGGGAGCGAATCCTCCGGGTGGAATCAGGGGGCGAAATTGCCCTGCCTTTGAGTGTAGAAGATGGGTGCGGCGGGCGGCGGCGGGGGCCGGTAAAGTGATGCATTTCATGTGATTGGTTTGCGGCTACTGTGAAGCTATATGCAGCCGGTTTACCCCCAAACTGAACAGCTACAGGTCACCGGTTTCGGGCAAAGTGGTGATCTGTAGCTGTCCGGTTTTGTCTACACTGGAGACCTGTAGCTGTCCACATTTACCGAGAATGACTGCAAATACGTCATCAAAGAATTTGAAGTCGTCCCGGATGGCGGAACTCTGGGGTGTTTGGGGGCGAAAATTTGGCGTTTTTCTTGACTAAGGTTGGTCAAGTTTCGGTGGCAGGGAACTGGGAACAGGGAACAGGGAATAGGGAACGTAGCTCGGATGGCCGGTTATCTCAGGTCTCTCAATCGAGACCTGGGGTGCCCGGCCAACCGGCATTCAGATTTGTAAATCGGCTGTAAAGATCGGTGACCGCTAGGCGACTTTTCAGGAGTAATATGAATTGGCTGGAGTTTTTGAGCCTTCCCCGTTTTCAAAATCGAGACACGGTGCACTCAAATTCATCAATCGCCTTTGAGATAAAGGTTGCCTGCCTTATTAAGAGCGGAGACTTGGAAATTATTCGGACTCGCTTGAACGGAGACCATATGTGCTTGGAAAAGCTGCTCAGAATCGTTACACCGGTTAATGAAGGTGAAGAAGGGTTCCTTGAATGGTCGGAGCAATCTTCGTTCTTGAATTTCCTTGCCGAACAGCGCACAGGCCGGTCAATCATTCTATACAGCTCTTGTTTCAACCACGGCAGCCTATTACTTCACTCGATTTTAGTTCCCACCAACGCTCTCGATGCGGTAAAGCCAGACGACATGATGCATTGGGACGATCCACGCGAGTCTTGGTCATGCGGACTCGTGTATGGTGGCGGCCAGCCTCCCCGTTTGGAGTACAGCAGGCCTCTTTCAAGAATCTGTCCAAGTGCATATGAAGGTGGTCAAAGACTTGTCTTCAGTCGGTCCTTTGATGGTCGGACGGAGGACAAGCATTACTACGAGATTGCGCAATTCTTGACTCATGCTCACAACCTCCATTGGACACCCGAACGGAATGCCTGGTGTCGCCTTGATGAGAACGGAGATGTGGAAGATGTCATCAAGTGGACCGAGAAAGCCGGGCGCTCCGGATATGAAGCCGCAACTTGCATTGCCATTGACAGAGAGGTTATAGAAATGCAGATGTCAGCGACTGGCACTGCCCTGGTCCAGATGTTCGACGTCACGAGCGTAGGTAATGGCTTTCACGGTTGGAACAAGGGGGAGGAACGTTCCGTTGAAAATCAGGAATTCAACCTGTACTTCCATTCTCACCGGGAGGGTGTAAACGGGAGCTGGCTTCGCGGGGTCCAGATCATCAGGCCTCGTCTAAGCTCCGAGGGATTCGGACAATACCTATATGACAAAGACCGGCAACCTAAACAATACGCATCTTTCCTCACTCTGGATTGGAAGAACAAACGGGTTACGGAGGTAAGTTGCGCGCCCAATGCGATGGCGTCCTATTTTGAAAGGGACTCGCCCCTACCTTTCCAAATATCACCAGTATTTTTTAATGCGGCAGTACTTGATAAATACAAAGCTGATCCAGAAAAATATTCACTTGAGCATCGTTCTATTTCGTGCAGGAACGCTTGGCATCTTCAAACCTACGATGTGAATGACGCTGGACAGGTCCATACGTACATCAGGTATCTAGGTTATCTGCCATATTCCGAACAGCTTTATTGGAAGGCGTTTAACGAAGAACCAAAGAGTGCGATCTCACGACGAGCCTTCACGACGGACTTCAAGGGTCAGTGGGATGAGCAGCCCGACCCGCTACGAGACCTTCAGACCGTCCTGGCTAATCTACATTCATCCGGCTCGGAGTGGTTTACGCTACGCGAACCGAATCTTGTTAGTCAGGTGCATTATCCACTGACACCTTCAGTTAAGGCCTGGAGCGATACTCTTATTACCCTGGCAAAGTTAGTTGTTGAAGGTCTCGAAAGAAAACATTTCGAGGAATACGCCAAGAGTAAAGGAGCACAAGGAGATCCAAAATGGGGTTCAATTAGGTGGATACAGGAGGCAATGAAAACCGCTGGCACCTCCGACGAAATTATTGAAGAAGTGATCGCGCCCCTCCGCACAGTCCAGGAACTTAGAACCAAGCTTGGCGCTCATAGCGGCGGCAGTGAAGCGAGCAGCATACGTGCAAGTCTTCTACGCGAATACAAGACACCCCGACTACATATTGAACACCTTTGCGGTCAGTTAGTGCAGTCACTCCACGTCCTCCGTAGCCTAGAATGGCCGTAGGCTCATCCATCCAATGTCGTTATTGCGCTCGACTTGGGCACAATTCAAAAAGCGGACGCATTGTCAGAGGATTTGTACTGAAAAACGCCGTTGTCGCCATAAATGCCGATTTCGCCTCGAATTACGCGAATCGCCTTCAGGACTGAATCCTGCATCTTCACCCTGGCCCTGAGCGCGACTTCGTCGCGCTGGTTGATTTTCGGGAGTGGGTGGATGGGCTTTTGCCGGGGTTGAAACCCCGGCCTACCCAAACGCGGCAAGATCGAATGATCCATAGGACTCTGCGCCGCAGGCGTGGTTGGCCTCGCCGCACGGGTTTGCAGATTATTTCCAGCATCCTGCTACCCTGAAATCGGATCAGCCCCGCCCAAGGGCTGGTCCGGAAGGCAATTTTGGGGTACCCCCCACCCCCCGTGCCTTTTAGGACATGATAATTATTCCAGAAAATCTAGTAACTCCCATGAAATGAATAGGTTAATTATTACGACTATTCACTTATCAGTAAACAACACCGCCCGTTTTTTGCCCATTTTTGGCCGAAAAACCCCTGAAAACTGCGCAAAATCCCTTAAAATCCGTCCGCTGGCCGATGCGAGTATTCTTGTAGGGAGCACCATCACACTCCTACGAGACAAGGAAACAAAACTATGGCGGAGAGAACCGTTGAGGGCACCGAAGTCGCTGCGCAACTGCCC
>PMTP01000135.1:0-11001 GCA_003167305.1 Acidobacteriaceae bacterium | reverse complement strand
GATCTGATTCTGCTGGGCGTGAAGCCGATGCAGGTTCCGGGGCTGATCGAGGAGATTCGTCCGGCGCTGACGACGGCCAAAACGCTGATCTCGTTTGCGGCGTCGGTGAAGACGCGGGCGATTGAAGAGGCGGCGGGGATGGAGATTGCGGTGATTCGCGCCATGCCCAATACGCCCTCGGCGCTGGGAGCGGGGGCGGCGGCGCTGTGCCGCGGACGCTTTGTGAGCGCCGCGCAGATGGAGCTGGCCGAGCGCATCTTCGAGACCGTGGGCCGCGCCGTGGTGGTGGACGAAAAGCATATGGACGCGGTGACCGGGCTGAGCGGCTCCGGCCCGGCGTACATCTACATCATCATCGAGGCGCTGGCCGAGGCGGGCGTCAAGGTGGGGCTGCCGCGCGACATTGCCACGCAACTGGCCGCGCAAACCACCTTTGGCGCCGCCAAGATGGTGCTGGAGACCGGCTACCATCCGGCGATGCTGAAGGACGCCGTGACTACGCCGGCGGGGAGCACCATCGACGGCATTATGGCGCTGGAAGAGGGCGGGCTGCGGGTGACGCTGATCAAGGCGGTGATGCGGGCTACGGAACGGGCCAAGCAGTTGGCGACCGGGTGAGCTTTGGTTCATCGTTCTCAGGTCGGAAAATCCAGATATGGGGCACCCGTAACAACGCTAACTCTGCTAACTCCGCTGACTCGCTGACAGGCTATTTTGTCGATACAACGCCCAACCTGGCTGCCCACTTATCTGCCGGAACTCGACGGTCTGCGCGGGCTGGCGATTCTGGCGGTGGTGCTGTATCACTGCGACTACATGCAACTGGAGCGGACCCGCCTGCACGGCGCGGTGGAGTGGGGATGGGTTGGGGTCATTCTCTTCTTTGTGCTCTCCGGCTTCCTGATTACCTCGATCCTGCTCGGCGCGCGGGAGAAGCCGCATTACTTCCACAACTTCCATGCCCGGCGGGCGTTGCGCATCTGGCCGGTCTACCTGCTGGTGCTCATCGTCGTTTACGCGCAATCGGATTGGTTCATCGGCCCACAGCCTTGGGATGCAATCAAGGCCGCGCCATGGTGGGCGTACTTCCTCTGTATACAAAATCTCTTTCACCTGACGCTGCCGCCGGCGCTCATACCGACTTGGGCGCTGGCTCTGGAAGAGCAGTATTACTTTTTCTGGGCGCCGGTGGTGCGCTGGCTGCGGCGGCCGTGGATGCTGGCGGGNNCTGGCGCTGGGGCTTTACACGCTTCCGCTGGCGCGGCGGGTCTGGCTATGGATGGGCCTGGGCGCGTTTGTGCTGGGCTTTGCGGCAGCTGCTACGGTGGCCGGCGGGACTTCGCTGCTGGATACGGCGCTGGCGCTGGGCTTTGGCGGAGCGGTGCTGGCATTGATAACCACGACCGGCGCGCGCAACCCGGTCAGCGCTCTGCTGCGCAGCGGGCCGCTAGCTTTTTATGGGCGCATCAGCTACGGCCTCTACATGACGCACATCATGGTCTTCATTTACTTTGGCTGGTTTGATGCGCGCATGTATCAGTATGGAGCGGCGGGCATTCTGGCGGTGGTGGCCCTGCGCCTGGCGGCGACGACCGTGGTGGCTTCCGCGCTATGGTACGGGTATGAATCGCAAATTCTCAAGCTGAAGCGCTATTTCTAGAAGGAATCGCCGACTCGCCCGCTTGTGACTCGAATCACCCATTGCCATCGCCGGCGGCTGCTAGGCTTTTAGTGTCACGCAATTTTCCCCTTGCGAGGTGAAATATGAGCGAAGCAACGAGCAACGGCCCCCTGAGCCCAGAACTCTTGGCCAAGATGAACGCCTACTGGCGCGCCGCCAACTATCTCTCCGTGGGCCAGATCTATCTGAAAGACAACCCGCTGCTGGAGAGCCCGCTGACGCTGGACGACGTGAAGCCGCGCCTGCTGGGCCACTGGGGCACCACGCCGGGGCTGAATTTTCTTTATGTCCACTGGAACCGGCTGATCCGCGAGCGCGACCTGAACATGATGTACATCATCGGGCCAGGGCACGGCGGTCCGGCCCTGGTGGCCAACACCTACCTGGAAGGTTCGTACAGCGAGATTTATCCGCACATCGAGCAGAACACTGACGGCATCAAGCGGCTGTTCAGGCAGTTTAGCTGGCCGTACGGGATTCCCAGCCACGTTGCGCCGGAGACGCCGGGCTCGATCCACGAGGGCGGCGAGCTGGGCTACTCGCTGGTGCATGCGTATGGGGCGGCCTTCGACAATCCCAACCTGATCGTCGCTTGCGTGGTGGGCGATGGCGAAGCAGAGACCGGGCCGCTGGCGACTAGCTGGCATGGAAACAAGTTTCTCAATCCGGCGACCGACGGCGCGGTGCTCCCGATTCTGCACCTGAACGGCTACAAGATCGCCAACCCGACGGTGCTGGCGCGGATTCCGCACGCGGAACTGGAGAGCCTGATGCGCGGGTATGGCTATGAGCCGTTCACGCTGGAAGGCGACGACCCGCTCGTGATGCATCAGCAGGCCGCGGCGGTCTTCGACAAGATGCTGGACCGCATCGCCGCGATTCAACAGTCCGCCCGCGAAGCCGCGGCCAAGGGCGAAACCCTGGAGCGGCCGGCGTGGCCGATGCTGATCATGCGCACGCCCAAGGGCTGGACCGGACCGAAGTTTGTGGACGGCAAGCCGGTGGAGGGCACCTGGCGCGCGCATCAGGTTCCCTTCGCTGAATTACGCGAGAAGCCGGAGCACATGCGTCTGCTGGAAGATTGGATGCGCAGCTACAAGCCCGAGGAACTCTTCGACGAGAAGGGCGCATTCCGCGCGGAGCTGGCGGAGATTGCGCCCATGGGACGGCGGCGCATGGGCATGAACGCACACGCCAATGGCGGCCTGCTGCTGGAAGCCTTGAAGATTCCCAGCTTCCGCGAGTTTGCGGTGAAGATCGACGGGCGCGGAGCGAAGGATGTGGAATCGACGCGCATTCTGGGGCAACTGCTGCATGGCATCATGCAGGCCAACAAGGAGCAGAAGAACTTTCGCGTCTTCGGGCCGGATGAGACGGCCAGTAACCGCCTCGGCGACGCAATCACCGGAACCGGCAAGGAGTGGATGGAGGAGACGCTGCCGGTGGACGAGAATTTGTCGCAGACCGGGCGCGTGGTCGAGGTGCTAAGCGAGCATATGTGCCAAGGCTGGCTGGAAGGCTATCTGCTGACCGGGCGGCACGGCTTCTTCAGTTGCTACGAGGCCTTCATTCACATCATTGATTCGATGGTGAACCAGCACGCCAAGTGGCTGAAGGTGACGCGGCATATTCCCTGGCGCAAGCCCATCGCGTCGCTGAATTATTTGCTCAGCTCGCTGGTCTGGCGGCAGGACCACAACGGCTTCAGCCACCAGGACCCCGGCTTCATCGATCACCTGATGAACAAGAAGGCCGAGGTGGTGCGGGTCTATCTGCCGCCGGACGCGAACACGCTGCTCTCGGTGGCCAATCACTGCCTGCGCAGCAAGAATTACATCAATTTGATTGTCGCCGGCAAGCAACCCGCTCCGCAGTGGCTGACGATTGACGAGGCCGTTGCGCACTGCACCACCGGGCTTGGCATCTGGCCGTGGGCTTCGAACGACGCGGGTTCGCCCGATGTGGTGATGGCCTGCTCGGGCGATGTGCCGACGCTGGAGACGCTGGCCGCCGTGGTTCTGCTGCGCACGCTGGCTCCTGACATGAAAATTCGAGTGGTCAACGTGGTGGACCTGATGGCTCTTCAACCGCCGAGCGAGCATCCGCATGGGCTGCCCGACGAGGACTACGACCAGATCTTCCCGCCAAAGACGCCGACGGTCTTCGCCTTCCACGGCTATCCGTGGCTGATTCACCGGCTCACTTACCGGCGGCATAATCACGACAACCTTCACGTGCGCGGCTACAAGGAAGAGGGCACCACGACCACGCCCTTCGATATGTGCGTGCTCAACAACATCGACCGCTTCCAGTTGTCGCTGGACGCGGTTCGGCGCGTGCCGCGGTTGGCCGCGCAGGCCGACGCGGCCGAGCAGTGGTACTCCGAGGCCATCCAGCGGCACAAGCTGTATGTGGCGGAAAACGGCGACGATCTGCCGGAGATCCGCGACTGGCGCTGGCCGGCGAGCTAACTGTCCTGGTATCCCACCCTAGCCGCAAAAACAAGAACGCGGCGAGGATGGGGCACCCATTGGTTCGTGGTATCCCACCCTTCGCGGAGAGCGCGAAGGATGGGGCACGGTGAGTTTGTGGATTCCCAGGTCTCAGAATCGAGACCTGGGGCACCCAACGGTTTTACTAACTCCGCTAACACGCGCGCAGCGCGGCTGACAACGCTAACTCCGCTGACCAGCTCAGCCCCAACCTCAGAGGATTTCATTTATGGCTTCTTTGCCCGTACTGGTTTTGAACAGCGGTTCTTCTTCCATCAAGTTTTCCGTTTATGAAGCCGGCGACGGCCAGCGCACCAAGCTCCACGAAGGCGCGGTGGACGGCATCGGCACCGATCTGGGCAAGTTCTGGATCAAGGACGCCGAAGGCAACAAGCTGGTGGATCAAACCCCGGCTCTGCCCACGCGCGCGGTGGCCTTCAAGCTGGTGGCCGACGCGCTGCACTCCGGCGATTTTCCCGCGCCTGTGGCCATCGGCCATCGCATGGTCTGCGGCGGCCCGACGGTGCAGGAGAACCAGCTCATCACGCCCGAATTGATCGACGAGATGGAGCTGTATACCGCCTTTGCGCCGCTGCATACGCCCATCGCCTGCTACATCATGCGCGAGTCGCTGCGCCTTTTTCCCGGCGTGCCCAACTTCGTCTGCCTGGACTCATACTTCCATCGCACCATGCCCGAAGTGGTCTCGCATATGCCCATCCCGGAGGAGTATTCGGCAATGGGCGTGCGCCGCTACGGCGCGCATGGGCTCTCCTACGAATCCATCGTCTATCAGTTGCAGCCCAACGTGCCGAAGAAGCTGATTGTCGCGCACCTGGGCAACGGCGCGTCGATCTCCGCGATCCGCGACGGCCAGTGCCTGGATACATCGATGGGCCTGACGCCCACGGGCGGCATCATCAGCGGCACGCGCACCGGCGACATCGATCCCGGCGTGCTCTTATTCATCCTGCGCAAGATTGCCGAGACCACCGCCAGCGCGGCTGAGGCAGCCGACAAACTGGAGGCTGTGGCCAGCAAGAAGGCGGGCCTGCTGGGCGTCAGCGAACTATCGAACGACATGCGCGACCTGCGCGAGGCCATCAAGGAAGGCAACGCCAAAGCGAAACTCGCTGTCGCCAAATTCACCTGGACGATCGCACGATGGATAGGCAGCTATGTGGCGGAGTTGAACGGGCTGGATATGCTGGTCTTCACCGGCGGCATTGGCGAAAACGACATTGCCTCGCGCGCCGAAATCTGCGCTGGCTTGAGCGCTCTGGGCATCGTGCTTGATCCTCAGCGCAACAACGTTCGCGGCGAAGCCGTCATCTCCAGCGAGCACTCGCCTGTCATTGTGCGCGTGATTCCGCCCGCCGAGGATCTGATGATCGTGAACCACGTGGTGAGGCTGCTGGGGAAGTAAGTGCTTGCGCATAAATAAGCTGTACAAGCGGACAGGCAGGCGCGGTCAATTCACAAGACGCAGGAGTCAGCCCTGGCTCATCGGAAGGGGTCCATCCGAGATTCCCTGGATGTGGTTTGGGGGGCATTCCGGGATGGGGCTTCGATCTATAATGGGTCATTACATGAATAGCGAAGAGCTTATCTTTGTCACCGGCGCGACCGGCTTTCTCGGAGTGCAACTGGTCCGCGAGCTTTTGGCTCGCCAGCCGCAGGCCCGGCTGGCGCTGCTCATCCGCGACCGAGCCGGCCAGCCGGGCCAGCAGCGGGCGGATTTGATCGTTCCTCCAGCTGAGCGATCGCGGGTACAGGTCTACTCTGGAGATGTCGGCCAACCCAACTGCGGCCTGGACGCCGCCTCTTACCAGCGCCTTAGCGCGGAGACTACCCGCGTGATTCACTCCGCCGCCACGGTGCGCTTCGATCACTCGCTGGAGGAGGCTCGGCGCATCAACGTCGAGGGCACGCGCCGCATGATGGATTTCGCCGCGGGCATGCGCCAGCTCAGGAGCCTCGCCTATGTNNNTGCGTCCCAGCATCATCGTGGGCGATTCCCGCACCGGCGCGACCTCCAGCTTCAAGATGATGTATTGGCCGCTGAAGATTTACGCGCGCCGGTTGTGGCGCACCGTCCCCGGCTATCCCGACGCCGTGCTGGACATTGTGCCGGTGGACTTCGTCGCAACTTCCGTCACGCGCCTGCTCTTTGACGAGGCCGCNNTTCGCCGCGATCAGGCCACTCCTGTTTCTCGCCTTGTGGGGACGCAAGCGCCGCGTGCTGCGCGACGGCCGCGCCTACCGCGACTACTTCACCATGCGCATGCAGTTTGACACCAGCAACGCCGAGCGGCTTCTGGAGCCGGCCGGAGTGCGTCCGCCGCCGGTGCTGGATTACCTCGACCGCCTCTTCCATTACTGCGTGGCCAGCGACTGGGGCCGCAAGCCGGTTGTTGCCTGATGAACATCTTCCGCCGCTATCAATTCGCGCGCGACCGCAGCGTCACAGTGGCCAATCTTGTCGATGAGCTGCTGCGGCGAAAAGGGGATTGCGAAGTCTCCGTTGGAGACGACGGAGCATTTCATCTTGCCGAGCTGCACGCCGACATCTGCCGCATCGATGCCTTTCTCCGCCGGTCGATCGCGCTCAGTCCCGGCCAGCTCGTCGCCGTTTATTGCACGAACAACCGGCGCTGCTTTCATTGGTTCCTCGGGATCATCCGCGCGGGCGGAATCGCGGTGCCGCTGAACCCCCAGCTCTCCCTGAGCGAAGTGCGCCGCATCTTGGCCGAGAGCGGCACCCAGATACTGGTGACCGACAAAGCGATTTTTGAACGCAGCATCGGCGGCTGCTCCGCGCTGAATGTGCGCACCTGGATCCAAGCCGATGATGAGGCTGAGACGCTGGATGGATTTACGCGTGCCCCCAGCGGCAATGCCGAGAGCGGGACAGCGTTTCCTCCGGTAGCCATCGATCCCGCCGCTACCGTTGCGGTCTTCCATACCTCCGGCACCAGCGGCTTTCCCAAAGGGGCGGCATTGTCGAGCAACGCGCTGCTCGGTGCGCGCTCTTCGACGGTGCTGGCCGGAGTGTTTCTAGGGCCTCGCGACTTGGCGCTGATCGCACTGCCCTGGTCGCACATCATGGCCGTCAGCATCGCGCTCTATGGCTTGATGGCGGGCATTCGCGGCTGCTTTCTGGATCGCTTCGATGTTGCGGGCGCGTTGGATCTGGTCGAGCGTTACGGTATCACCACCATCGTTGGCGTGCCCGCAATGTTCGCCCGGCTGGTCAATAGCAATCCGGAGCCCGCCCGTCTGAATAGCGTGCGCGTATGGCTCTCGGCCAGCGATCACCTGCCCGCCGAAGTGCGGCAGCAACTGCGCAAGTACGGCGCTTTGGCCCGGCTGCCGGGCGGCCGGCGCATTCCACCGGTGCTGCTGAACGGCTATGGCATGGTGGAGCTGGGCGGCCTGGCGATGATGGGCATCGAGCTGCCGCTCCTGCCGGGCAGCGGCGACCTGTGCTTTCCATTGCCGCCGTTCCGCATCCGCGTGGCCGACGAAAACGGCCGTCCGGTGCGCGCCGGAGTGACGGGCGAGTGCCAGATCCGCCGCCGCGGCGTTGCTCCACACTATTGGAAGGATAAAGGCGACGCCCAGGGCCTGTTGACCAACGACGGCTGGCTGCGCACCGGCGACCTGGCCACGCGCAACCGCCTCGGCCTGATCCGGCTGGCGGGGCGCATGAAGGATGTGATTAAATCCGGCGGCTACTCGGTTTATCTTCGCGAGCTGGACGAGGCTCTGCAGGCTCATCCGGCCGTGGAACGCGCCGTCTCTTTCGGCCTGCCGCACAAGGAGAAGGGCGAGATTCCCGCCGCCGCGGTCGAAGTGCGCGCAGGCTCCAAGGTGAGCGAAAGCGAGTTGCTGGAATGGTGCCGCAAGAATCTCGCGCCCTATAAAGCGCCGCGCCGCATCTGGATTCTCGATTCCGGCGGCCTGCCGCGGAATGACAACGGCAAGCTGCTGCGGCGCGTTCTGCGGGAGAGGTTTTCGCAAGAGATGGATTGATGCTCTAGCCAGGCTCTCATGCCGCCCGCCACCCAACGCCTCAATCGGCTGCTGCTATCGGTTGCGCAGCAGCGGCCATCACCATCTCGCGGATCGAATCGATCACCAGGTCAGGCTCGTCGAGATGAATCCAATGCGCGCTGGCCGGCGCAATAACCTGTTGCACGCGGTTGCCGATGCGGCCTATTTGTTCATCAGTGAGCGGCGTCGATTTTCCCGGTGTCAGAACCCGCACGGGAATCTTCTGGATCGGCTCCGCGTTGTGCATCTCTCGGACGGTGTCGGGCACGGCCTCGACGTGGCTGCGCATCCCGGCGTAGTTGCCGGGCCGCGACCAATGGGCGGCAACGATGGGCCAGACCTCGCGCGGCATCTTGCCCACCTCGTCTTTGATGCGGTCGAGGACGTGCTGGCCGCCATTGCCGGCGGCGCCTGCCAACTGCTGCGCCGCGCGGCCGGAGCGCAGGAAGAGCGAAGTGACAGCCAGGCGGGCAAGTCCGACGCGCGCCGCCGGAATGGCGAAACGGAAGAGCTTCTTGCCGCGGTCGATCTCGGATTGCTTGCCTGGGTCCAGCGGCGGCCACTCTTCGATTCTCATTGGGTCCACCAGCACGATGCTGCTCACTTCCTCCGGGTAGTCGAGCGCAAAGCGGCGCATTACCAGCCCGCCAAAGGAATGTCCCACCAGGATGTAGGGCGGCTTGATGCCGGCTCCCTCCAGTAGTTGATGCAATTCGGCGGCGATGTTGGCGGGCGTGCGCGCCGTGCGGCAAGGGCTGCTCCAGCCCAGTCCGCCGCGATCATAAGAGGCCGTCGATGCAAAGCGCGAGACCGCCTCCTGAATGTAAAACCAGTTCAGATTGGTTGCGGCAATCCCCGCTTCAAAGATCACGGCGGGTCCGCTCGATCCTTTTTCCACGAGGTAGAGCCTGCGCTTGCCACCAATATCGATCCAGCGGCCATCGCTGGTGTAGCGCCGGCGGTCGCTGCGCGCACCGTGCCACTGATATACAACGCCCGCTGTGAGCAGAGCCGCAATCAAACCGAGAATGGAAAGAAACAGGAGCATCAAAAAACCTAGAAGTGCGTGAGCTGCGCGGGGCTGAAGTCCTTCAGGCCGAGGTTTGCGCGGGGCGCACCGCGGTCGATGATCAGCAGCGTGGAACCGGCGTGGCCGCGAAGTTTCGCCTCCACCTGGCTGGCCGACCATACGCCGCCGTTCTGGCGCAGGCCGAAATAAGTAAACTCCTTCACCTCTCCGTCTTTCAGTGTCTTCTCCACATACACCGGAAAGCCGATGGTGTGATCGAGCCAGCTCTTTACTTCGGAGTAGTGGCTCTTGTCAGTTGTGCCCGGGGTGCTCTTCAACTGATCGCAATCGCGCGCGCCAAACTTTGCTTCACCGAGCGTCGTCTGGCCCTCCCAGAAGTACTGCGCTTCGAGAAAATCCTCATAGCTGAATTCGTTGCCGAGCGGGCCATCGCTCCACTTGTGGAAGGGCAAAACCGCGGCCGCCTTGTCGCCTGGATGCGCTACCAGAATCGTACTCCGCCCGCCGGGCCGCATTTCCAGCAGGATGTGGACGGGTGCATTCGGGCTTGCGTTTGTCTGCGGGGCAATCTCCACCAGCACCCGCAGCACGCCGGGAAACCAATGCGCCTTGATTTCGATGGGAGAGCTGATGCGCGCGCCATTCGCATCCACGCGGACCAGGTGGCCACTGGCGCGATAATCCGCCGACTCGATGCGCGCGCGCGGAACTGCCAGCGCCTTGGGCGTGGATGAATTGGAGGCCTGTGCGGCCATCGGCAGCAGCATCGTCGCGGCCAGAGCGGCCCATGCAACTCTCATGGCTCGATCCTTCCGTCACGGATGCGAATATGGCGCGCGGCCGAGTGCGCAATCGCGTTCTCGTGCGTCACCACAATCAGCGTCATCCCCCGCGCCTTCTGAATCCCGGTCAGAATTTCCATGATGCGCGCTGAGTTGACGCTGTCCAGGTTGCCGGTCGGCTCATCGGCCAACAACAACTCCGGCTCGTTGGCCAGCGCGCGGGCAATCGCCACCCGCTGCCGCTCGCCCGCGGATAATTCATTGGGGTACTGCCGCAAGCGATGCTCCAGGCCCATCTCGCCGAGTAGAGCCTCCGCGCGCTCGGCGCGATTGTGCGGCGTAGGGCTCAGGGCCAGCATCGGAACTTGAACATTTTCGAGGACGCGCAACGTGGGCAGCAGATGAAATGCCTGGAAGATGAAGCCGACGCTTCTCGACCGATAGGTGTCCAGATCAATCGCCGAGCCGAGTTTTTCGTTTTTGAAAAGTACCTCGCCAGTGGTGGGCGTGTCGAGTCCGCCCAGCAGTTGCAGCAAGGTGGATTTGCCGCTGCCGCTGGGTCCGCTGATGGAGACGAAATCCCCCGCTGCGATGGCGAGATCGACGCCGCGCAGGGCTTCGATGCGTCCCTCGTCGTAGCTCTTGCGCAGGTCGCGCACTTGCAGAATCGGC
The DNA here is from genome assembly GCA_003167305.1 of Acidobacteriaceae bacterium. Lineage (GTDB taxonomy): Bacteria > Acidobacteriota > Terriglobia > Terriglobales > Acidobacteriaceae > Telmatobacter. The sequence goes on along the minus strand of PMTP01000135.1, from coordinate 288 downwards.
TCATTCAGCATCGGCTCAGTCATGGCGGAGGGCCTCCACCGGGGAAAGATGGGCGGCGCGCCAGGCGGGGTAGGCTCCGGCGGCTAGCCCGGAGAGCACGGCTACGCCGAGCGCCTGGAAGAGATAGAACGGAGAAAGCGATGCGCTGACGATGCTGGCGGTTTGTGGCAAGGCAGCCAGCAGGCGCAGCACGCCCCATCCAAAGACGATGCCGATGAATCCGCCGCCGATGCCGAGCGCCACCGCTTCGGTTTGGATGAGCAGCAGGATGCGCCAGCTCTTCCAGCC
>PMTP01000012.1 GCA_003167305.1 Acidobacteriaceae bacterium | reverse complement strand
CTGCCGCAATAAACGCGCTAAACTGCCGTCATGACTCACGACTACGTTAGCGACATCGCGCCCCGCTGCCATGATATGAGCCCCGAAGATTTCCGCCTGCATGGAAAACTCCTGCTGGAATGGATCGCCAACTATCTCGAAGATCCGAGACAATATCCCGTGCTGGCCCGCTGCCAGCCCGGCGAATTGCAGCGCCTGCTTCCAGCCGCCGGGCCGGAAAAGGGCGAATCGATGGAAGCGATCTTGGATGATTTTGAGGAGCTGATCCTTCCCCGGCTGACCCTTTGGAACCATCCGCACTTCCATGCCTATTTTTCCATCTCCTCCTCAGCTCCGGGAATTCTGGCGGAGCTGCTGATCGCGGCGCTGGACGTGAATGCGATGCTCTGGAAGAGCTCTCCGGCCGCCACCGAGCTGGAGCAGATCACGGTTTCGTGGGTGCTGGAATGGCTTGGCCTGCCCTCCGCGTGGTTTGGCATGATCGTGGATTCGGCGTCGAACGCCGTGCTGCAAGCGGTTGTGGCGGCGCGGCAGCGCGCGGAGCCGGAGTGCCGCGCGGCGGGCTCGTCGGGCCGCTTGGTCGCCTACGTCTCGGAACATACGCACTCGTCGGTGGAGAAGGCGGCGATTGCTGCGGGCATCGGCCAGCGCAATGTGCGACCCATCGCTGCCGACGCCGGATTCAGAATGAAGCCGGAGGCATTGGCACAAGCGATTCGCGCCGATCTTGTCAACAACATGAAGCCGTTCTTCGCGGTCGCGACGGTAGGCACAACCTCCAGCACGGCGGTCGATCCCGTCGCCGCGATCGCCGATCTTTGCCGCGAGCACGGTCTCTGGCTGCACGTCGATGGCGCGTATGGCGGATCGTTTGCAATTCTTCCCGAGTGCCGGCATTGGTTGGATGGAGTGGAAGGCGCGGACTCCTTCGTCGTCAATCCACACAAGATGATGATGGTTCCGCTGGATTGCAGTTTGTTTTATACCGCGCACCCCGCGCTGCTACGGAGCGCGTTTTCTCTGGAGGCCGAGTACCTAAAGACCGACGCCGCTGGCGCGATAGATTTCATGGACTACGGCCTTGCCTTGGGAAGGCGCTTTCGCGCGCTGAAGCTATGGTTTGTGCTGCGCTTCTTTGGCCGTGACGGGCTGGCTGCGATTCTCCGCGAAAATCTGCGCATGGCGGCCTGGCTGGGCGAGCGGATTGCTGCCGATGCGCGCTTCGAACTGGCCGCGCCCGCAACCATGGGGCTGGTCTGCTTCCGGCTGCGCCAGGGAGAGGATGCGACCCGGGAGCTGATGCGCAGCATCAATGCCTCCGGCCGCTTCTTCGTCTCCCACACCGTGCTGGACAGCCGCTTCACGATTCGCGCGGCGATGGGCAACATCCGCACCGAGCAGCGCGACGTTGAGCAACTGTGGGTGGCGATTACGGAGGCGTTGGACCCTCCGGAATGACTGCTCCGCCCGGAGCCGTGTGCGACAGTAAAAGAGATGGGAAAGAATACAATCTCAGGCCCGCGCCTCACGTTTCTCGGCTACGGCGCTTGCTTCATCGCCGGCTGCCTGTGGGGCACGGGCTTCTACTTCAGCCGCCTCGCGCTCAATGAGATGAGCGTCGAGTACATGGTGCTCTATCGCATCCTCTTTGCCTGCCTGGGCGTGCTGCCGGTGGCGCTGGTATCCCGCTGGCGCTTTTCCGGCGCTGAACTGCGCACGCTGCTGCTCTCCGCCGCCTTCGGGATTCCCATCTCCTGCCTCATCCAGTTCAGCGGACTGGCGCGCACCACGGTGAGCCACGCCTCGCTGATGGTGGGAGCCATGCCGGTGATGCTGGGCGTCGCCGCCACGCTCTTCGCCGGCGAAAGGCTCGACCGCATCGGCTGGATGGCTCTCTGCGGCTCGACGATTGGCGCGGCGCTGCTGACCATGGGCGGCAGCCACGGCGCGCACACCCGCGACCAGCCCTCGCTTACCGGCGACCTGCTGGTGCTGGTCTCGCTGCTGGCCGCGCTGGCCTGGATTCTGCTCAGCAAGAAGCTGATGCTCACGCACAGTCCCTCGGTGGTATCGGCCTATACCATCCTCGTCGGCGGCGCAATGCTGCTTCCCTGGGTGCTTGGCCCCTGGCTGCTCACTCCGCTCACCCACGCACGGGTTGCGCCGCCGCCCTTCGCGGCCATCAGCTGGACGGCCTGGGGCGCGCTGGCCTTCAGCGGCCTGTTCTGCACGGCCGTCACCACGCTGCTCTGGAACTGGGGCATCCATCACGTGCCCGCCTCGCGCGCCGGAGTCTTTCTGAACATCGAGCCGGCCCTCGGCTCCTGGCTGGGCGTGCAACTGCTCGGCGAACACCTGGGCGCCTTCGCCTGGGTCGGTGGAGGCCTCATCCTGGCGGCGGCCGTAACCTTGACCACACGCGGCCACGAGTCTGAACCTGCCATCCTGCTGGAATAAAGGCTGAAAATTCGTCTCGAAATTAGAGTGCGTGCACTGTCATGGGTGCCCCACCCTCGCCGATGTCATCCTGAGCGAAGCGCAGCGAAGTCGAAGGACCTGCTTCTTGCACATTTTCCGGCTAGGGTGGGATTCAATACAGGACTTTTCGTTCCGGATCAATAGGGCGGCCTTCCATGCGAAGCGCCGGGCGCACCCCGAACCGCCGGGTTACCCCTCGAAGGAAAGCTGATCGGATGCGAAGATCCCCGAAGCCGGCTTCGGCTCCGAGGCCAGTTCGTAGACCAGCCGCTCCAGCACCAGCCGCTTGTCAGGCGGCGAGGAGCGCAGCTCCAGATCGGCGCGGGCAATCAGCCGCAACGCCCGCGTCAGACCGCGGCGGCTCTTGAAGCGCCGGGCCTGGCGTATCAGATCGTCGGCGGCAAAGGGCGGCATTCTGAAGCCCTGCCAAAGCGCCTGCCAGATGGCGCGCGAGTCGCGCACATTCTTTTCCAGAATCACCAGCATCTGCCGGAAGGTGCGCGCCAGCATATAAAGGTGGCCGATGGCCGCGTCCTCGCCCGCGTCTGAACTGTTCAGCAGTCCTTGCAGCAGCGCCAGCGCCTTCGCCCGGTCGCGCGCGCTGATCGCGTCGGTCAGCTCATAGAGCGAGCGCTGCTTGGCGGACAGCACCATCGTCTCCACGTCGCCCAGCGTGATTCTTCCCTTCCCCAGCGTGTAGAGCAGCAGCTTCTCCAGCTCCGAGGAGATCATCATCATATCCGCGCCCAGCGCGTCCACCAGCTCGCGCGCCGCATCGGGGTCCACGCGCGCGCCTTGCTCCTGCGCGGTGGCCGCAACCCAGCGCATCGCGTCGTCCTCGTTCACTCGCGCCAGCTCCACCATGCCGCAGTGCTGACCCAGCGTTTCTGTGAGCCGCTCGAAGCGGTTCTTGTCGTCCATCTCCATGCGCCGTAAGTCGGAGGGAATGCGCACAAAGTCGGCGACAAAAATGATCAGCGCCTGCGGATTGGGCGAGCGAAAGTAGCGCTCCAGCGCGACAAACTCATCCTTCTTGGCCCCGCGCGTATAAAGCTGCTTCACATTGCGCACGAAAACTGCCTGGAAGGGCGCCATCAGCGAGGGACTTTGCGCGCGATCCAGCACCTCGAAGATGGAGGCGCTGCTCAGGTCCATATCGGAGAGGCAAAAATCCCGCAGCTCCTCCGGCACAAAAGCCTTCAGCACCGCGGCGCGGCAGCGGTCGAGCAGGAAGGTCTCATCGCCCACCAGCACGTAGCCGGGCTTCAGCTCGCCCTTGCCGGCAGCCGCGGCCTCGATCTCCGCCACAAAGCGGCCCGCCGCGGTGAATCCCGCCCCCCAGCGCGCCCCGCTCATTGCGGCCTTCTCCGGCATTGATTAGCCCCGATCATGCGCCTCCAGAATACCCTTCCCGCCGCGCCTATGCCAGCAAAAACCTGCCAGCGTTCTACCCTGTTCCCTATTCCCTATTCCCTGTTCCCTGCTTCTAAAACCCTTCCAGCACATCGGCCACAAGCTGCCGCGCCAGCTCCCGCGACAGCCGCTCGACGGCCGCCGGGCTCTCCTCGAAGAAGCTGGACAGGTTGGTGGTGGACTGGTACTGCTGGCGGTAGACGTAGTTCTTGTTCTCGTAAAGCACTTTGCCGTCCCGGTCGTTGAGCGTGACGGAGACCACGACCGTGATCAGAAAGCTGGATGACTGTAGCGTCGAGGAGTTATAGGTGAGCGGCTCAACCGTCTCTTTGAGAATCGTGCCATGCAGCACGGCGTCGGCGTCCTCATCTGGCGTCACCCGCAGCCGGGTGCGCGTGGCGAACTCGCGGATCACCGCCTGCGTCATCACCGTCTCGGTGTGGTAGGCCTCCGTCTTGGTGGCAAATACCGGCACGGCCAGCGTCTTCACATCCGGCGGCAAATGGGTGGCCGCGCCCAGCGCGTGGTAGCCGCAGCCGGAGAGCGCAAACAGGGCAAGAGGAATCGGAGCAAGGGCAAACAGGCGCATGACTTATCTTATCGCGCGACTACACCCATGCAGCTGGGTGCCCCATCCATTTCGCGTACTTTGCGGAATGGGTGGGATACCACGCCCTCAACCTGCCGCTTTCAACAAAGTCCCTACTCACACCCACGCCGTCGCCAGCATTCCCAGCCCCACGGCCGACAGCTTCAGCCCGTCGGCGCGATCCTTGAAGTAGCGCTCGTTGAGTTGCCGGTAATCCAACTGCTCGAAGCGCTGAAATCCCGCCCGGCGCAAGTCCCGCCCCAACTCCTCCGGCGTGAAAAAGAGCTGGAAAGGCTCTCCAGCGGCGGCCACGCGCCCCGCCAGCGCGTCGAAGGCCGTGCGCCCCGCCGCGCTCAGCGTCTCCGGCGCAAGCGCGTAATCGAAGCCCACTCCGCTGCCGGCAGGCAGCCGGGCAATCGTGCCCAGCGTGGCGCGAAAGGTCTCCCGCGGCAGGTAGGGAATCACCCCCAGCCAGCCGAAGAACGCGGGCCTGCCCGCATCAAAGCCTGCCTCGCCCAGGTCCTCCGCCAGCGTGTGATGCTCCAGGTCCAGCGGAACAAAAGTCAGGCTGCCGGGCACGGCGATTGCCGCCTCGGCCAGCATCGCTCGCTTGCCCTGCTGCGTGGCGGGAAAGTCCACCTCGAAGACGCGCAGCCCAGGGTACGGATTGCGGTAGGCAAACGTGTCCAGCCCCGCGCCCAGAACCACGTACTGCGAGCCGCCCCGCGCCACAAACTCGGCCAGCTCGTCCTCCACATAGCGGCTGCGCACCGCCGCAAAGGCGCGCAAGTCCCGTCCTACCCGGTGCGAGGCGCGCCCCATCTTT
>PMTP01000090.1:9010-17202 GCA_003167305.1 Acidobacteriaceae bacterium | reverse complement strand
CGGGTTTGCGTTGAAAGGGCAATGTCAGCTCTTGACTTTCACATTCTTAGCGGAACGACGACTGGGCGCGGGTCGCTTCGCCAAGCTTTGGCTTTCTGCTGCTGCCCAAATCACCTCGCGCAATGCCTGCGACATAGTCCAACCTGTGCGCTTCATGATGCGGGACAGCGCTGCCTCGGACTTGGTGCCAAGAGTCGCGGATACTCGATAAGTCATCGCCATGCGGTTGATAGTACAACGGTTCGTGAATTTACTCCAGATCACCTTCGCGCAATGGAGTCCACTGTTCCCCAACTCGGCACTCATACGAACGCGAACCTGCTCCTTGCCTCTATTCCCTACTTCCTGCCTTTCGTCCACTCATCCACCCAGTCGTTCACCGTCTTGTACCAGAGGCGCGAGTTCTGCGGCTTGAGCACCCAGTGGCCTTCGTCGGGGAAGTAGAGCATCTTGCTGGGCACTTTGAGCCGCTGCAACGTCGTGAAGAGCTGGAAGCCCTCGGCGACATCGAGGCGGTAGTCGAGCTGGCTGTGAATCACCAGCGTGGGCGTCTTGAAGTTTTTAGCCGACATCGCCGGAGACCACTTGCGGTAGGGGTTCTCGGCGTCGGGTTTGCCGTAATAATCCCAGGGCTTTCCCTTGAACTCCCACTCGTTGAACCATAATTCCTCGGTAGTCCCGTAGGCCGATTCGGGGTTGAACATTCCGTCGTGGCTGACGATGCACTTGAAGCGATCAGTATGGCCCAGAATCCAGTTGGCCATGAAGCCGCCGTAGCTGGCGCCCAGCGCGCACTCGCGCGTCTTATCAATGAAGGGATAGTGCTGCTCGGCGTAGTCCAGGCCTGTCATCAGGTCGGTGAAGGGCTTGCCGCCCCAGTCGCCGTTCACGCCATCGACAATCGCCTGCCCGTAGCCGGTCGAGCCGCGGGGATTGATCATCACCACGACGTAGCCGTTGGCGGCAAAGAGCTCCGCGTTCCAGCGATAGCTCCACGAGTCGCCCAAAGCGCCTTGCGGTCCGCCGTGAATGATGAGCTTGACCGGATATTTTTTCGCCGGATCAAAGCCCGGAGGGCGGATGATAAAGCCCTGCAGCTTGGTTCCGTCCTTCGCAGTGAACCAGAAGTCTTCCATCTTCGGCAGGTCGAGTTGGGCAAGAAGAGCGCCATTGAGTTCGGTAATGCCCCGGAGTTTATCACTGACGGGAATATCGGACACGATGCTAACTGCAACAACCTCGCTAGGTCTATGAACGCTCATGCGGCTGGCAATAATCGTGTAGCCGTCACGTAGAGGATGGAGATCACTAAACTCACCCTCCGTTGTGACATACGCTGGATGTCCATCGATTGTTGCAATCATGATCGGCGAGTTGCCCGTTTGGCCTGTTGTGTAGAAAATCATTTTTGAATTCGGCGCCCAGGCAATTTCGTCAACCCAATCATTGAATTTCGGGATGAGATCCGACGCCGTCTTCGCGTCGCGGTCGTAGAGCGCCAGCCGGAACTGATCGCTCTCGTAGCCGGCCCGCGCCTCCGAGCGCCAGGCGATGTACTTGCCGTTAGGCGAGTAGGCGGGGTTGAAGTTGCCGCCCAGCGACGTGCTGATTGCGACCGGCTTGGCCGCCGGGTTGGTCAGGTCGAGCGTAAAAATCTTTGCGCTGACGCTGATCGCCGGCTCCGGGTCGAGGTTCTCGGTGAAGGCCAGTTCCTTCGAGTCGGGCGCAAAGGCGCAGCCGCAGCCGCCGCCTTCGAGCGAGAACGGCGGAACGTCATGCGGGTCGTTCGGCGTCAGGTCGCGCAGCGCGCCCGTTGCAACCGTCAGCAGAAAGAGGTGGCTGCGCTTCTCGCCGGTGAAGTGGTCCCAGTGGCGATACAAAAGATGCGTAAAAATCTGCGCCTTGACCTTGCTGACGGCTGCGGCGGCGTCGCGGTCGGCGTTGCACTTGTCGCCGGTAGCCGCGTCTGCTGGCGTAATCGCCGGACAATCCGGATAAACGGTAGAAGTAAAGAGAACGGAGTTCCCGTCTGGGGACCAGAGGGCATCAGCGGCTTCGGTCGAGATCGCCGTCAGCTTCTTGGGGTTGGCGGTTGCGCCGGTGGCCGCATCGAAGTCAGCCTGCCAGATCTGTTGGCCACCCTCTCGACCGGAAAGAAAGAGCACGGAGTGCCCGTCCGAGGCAAACTGAATCCCCGAGTCTCCCGGCTGCGCCACATCCAACTTCTTCGGCTCGCCGCCCACAATCGATTGAATCCACAACTCCGCTGTTTTGGTGTTTTGGTCGAGGTTGACGGTTGTAACAGCGTAGGCCAGCCACTTGCCGTCAGCCGAAACGGCGGTCTCGCCCAGCCGCTTCATCTTCATCAGATCGTCGAAGGTCATGGGGCGCTTGGCGGGCGCGCTTTGGGCTGGGCAAAACGAGGCGAGGACGAAGGCGAGTGCGAGAGAGAGACAAATCGTGATTTTACGCATGTTTTTTTCCTGTTCGCGCGGAGAAAAGACGGCTTCTCCGCGAAGAAGAAGTTTACACCTCGGGTGGATTGGTTTGTCAGGGGGCGGGTCAAGTTCCAGTTTCCTCACCTATTTCCAACAAACGTATCAGCCTACCGGCCTCGCTGACCCGGGAGAAATGAAACGTACAAACGTTTTTTGTATTTTCGGAGGGAGCAGGGGCCTTCAGGCCCCTGAATGTTGAGACTTGATTGAGAGGAGCCTTTAGGCCCGGGCCTTCTTCCTCACATCATTTATTTTGTTGAATTTGCACTTTTGTTTCTGATCAGAGACAGGTCGCCCGTGCAAAGCCGATAGCCTTTCCTTGCGCCTGTTAATCTGAGCGCATGGGCAAGAGGGGCTGGGAGGCGGAGAAGATCGCACGGGTGCGCGGGCGTTTGCTGGAGTGGTACGAGCGCTGCCGGCGCGATCTGCCCTGGCGGCGNNCGCTACCAGGCCTTCATGGCGCGCTTTCCCACGCTGCTCGCGCTGGCGCTGGCCACAGAGCAGGATGTGCTGGCCGCGTGGAGCGGTCTCGGCTACTATCGCCGGGCGCGGATGCTGCACAGGACGGCCCAGTTTGTGGCCGACCACTATCATGGCAACCTGCCGCAGACGGCGGAGGAGCTGCGCCTGCTGCCGGGCATCGGCGCCTACACCGCGGCGGCCGTGGCTAGCATCGCTTACGGCGAGCCGGTGGCCGTGGTGGACGGCAATGTGGAGCGGGTGCTCTGCCGGATGGAAGGCTGGAAGGCGGGCAGCCGCGTGGGCGGCGGCAGTGCTCTCCGGCGCAAAATCGAGGAGCTGGCCGCCAGGCTGGTGGACCCGCTCCGGCCCGGAGATTTCAACCAGGCGCTGATGGAGCTGGGCGCGACCCTCTGCGTGCCGCGCAATCCGCAGTGCCTGGTCTGCCCGCTGGCCGCCGATTGCAAGACGCAGGGGGAGCACGATACCGCGCCGCGCCCGCGGATGCAGAGCCGCGAGGTGGCTCATGCGCTCTCGGTGCGCAGCGGGCTGGCGCATCGGGAGGTGCTGCTGGAGCAGCGGCCGGCCTCGCTGACCGTGATGCCGGGGCTGTGGGAGCTGCCCACGCTGCGGGAGTCAGCCGTCCCCGATGAGGCGCTGCGCATGACCGTGCGCCACGCCATCATGCAGGTGAACTTCTATGTGCGTATACGCACAGTCTTTGAAGACGACGTAGAGGCGCTGACTGTTCCAGGCGGCGAGCGGCGCTGGGTTTCGCTGCAGGATGCGGACGGAATGGCGCTGACCGGCCTGGCCCGCAAGGTGCTCACCCGCGCGCATCTGCTGGTCGCCGCGCCGCTGGATGCCATGGCCAAGCAGGACGACGAGGAATTCTGACGCTCCAATTGAGGTGCGCCTACGCACTTTCTCTCGCACCCTGGAAGACTGGGTGCCCCATCCTTTTCGCAGCTTGATCGCGAAAAGGGTGGAAGACCACGCATCCTGACAGGCTTGCGACGCATCAAACGGGCGTCCTGCATTTTGCAGCCGCGGATGGGGCTTCCCCGGCAGCGGCGCATCCGGCAACTCAATCCCAATCAAAATCAATCAACCCCCGAGGAGGCACAATGGCAAGCAAGGCAAGCGCAGTTTGGACAGGTTCACTGAAGGAAGGCAAAGGCACGATCTCGACGGCGACGGGCTTGCTGAGCAACGCGAAGTACTCATTCGCCACACGTTTTGAGGGTGCCGACTCGGGCACCACGCCTGAAGAGCTGATTGCGGCGGCGCACGCTAGTTGCTTCTCGATGGCGCTGGGCGCGCAGTTGGGCGCGGCGGGCTACACTCCGGAGAAGATAGAAACCAGCGCGGCGGTCACGCTGGGCAAGGTCGAGGGCGGCTTCGCTATAACCAAGATCGCGCTGACCACCACGGCCAGCGTTCCCGGCGCCTCTGAGGAGGTTTTTGCCAAGGCCGCCGCCGACGCCAAGGGCGGCTGCCCCATCTCCAAGCTCTTCGCCAACAACACGGAGATCCTGTTGGACGCCAAGCTGGTGTAAGCAGGATTCTAACGCCGTGGCCGGGGCCAAAAGCTCCGGCTTTCTCGGCCCGTTTTCGCGCGCCGAAATTTGACACCGGGAGCCGCATTTGCGAGACTCAGAACTGCTGCTTGTTCAGCGAAATGCTGAACTTGCATACTGTGCCGAAGTGGCGGAATTGGCAGACGCGCGTGGTTCAGGTCCACGTACTCGCAAGGGTGTGGGGGTTCGAGTCCCTTCTTCGGCACCATAGATTCTCATAAATTCCTTCGTCTCATCCAAATACAACAAAATAAATGGTTACCAGACGGCGTTCCTTCTCTGCCTGGTCCCATTTTCCCCGACACATTCGCCGGAGGTACGATGTACGGCCTGCGGCAACTACGGGCAGCCTTCGGGCTTTCGTTCATTTACCGGCTGAATCTCGATGGAAGTTTGCGCCGCAGGCGCTTCGGACATCGTGCCAAACCGCGTCAAAAGCAGTACGGAATACGCAAGAAAGCCTTCACTCCGAAGTAGAGATAGTTTGGCGTAAAAGTGGCCAGGCTTGGCGCTCAAAGCGGAGCCTCCGCGGCTTTTTTCTCTTCTGCCCAGAGCCATCCGGGCCTTGCCCAAATCCACCCCACCAAAGAACATTTAGACTAAAAGAGCTATGAGCACACTGAAAGCTGTTCGCGGGACGCGGGATTTGCTGCCGCCGGAGACCGCGCTTTGGAACCGAATTGAGGCTACGGCGCGAGACGTTTTTGCGCGCTACAACTTCGGCGAGATACGCACCCCGGTCTTCGAGGATACCGGCCTCTTTGCCCGCGGGGTGGGCGAGGAGACCGACATCGTCTCCAAGGAGATGTACACCTGGGAGGATCGGGCGCGGGCGCAGTCGGAGAAGACGCAATCGCTGACGCTGCGGCCGGAGAATACCGCCGGGGTGGTGCGGGCGTACATCGAGCATGGGCTGGGCGAGAGCGGGCTGCTGCAAAAGCTTTACTACATTGGGCCGCAGTTCCGGCGGGAGCGGCCGCAGAAGGGGCGCTACCGGCAGTTCTCGCAGATCGGCGCGGAGGTGATTGGACCGCCGTCGGCGGGGAGCGAATCGCCGCTGCGGGATGCGGAAGTGCTGGAGATGCTGGCCACTCTGCTGGATGAGCTGGGCATCACCGGCTGGACGCTGGAGCTGAATTCTGTGGGCTCCTCCGCGGACCGCGAACGTTACAATCAAGCGCTTCGTGCTGCGCTGGTTCCTGTGGTTTCGCAGATGTGTCCAGACTGCCAGCGGCGGGCGGAGACCAATCCGCTGAGGGTGCTGGACTGCAAGGTTGCCGCCGACCAGCCGATTATCGAGAGGCTGCCGGTGATCGCCGATTCGCTGGATGAAGAGTCGAAAAAACACTTTGCGGCGGTGACGGCGGCGCTGGATGCGGCGGGCGTGCCGTACACGCTCAATCACCGGCTGGTGCGCGGGCTGGACTACTACACGCGGACGACCTTCGAGTTTACGCATGGTGGCTTGGGCGCGCAAAACGCACTGCTGGGCGGCGGACGCTACGACGGGCTGAGCGAGATGCTGGGCGGCCCGCGTGCGCCGGGGATCGGCTTTGCCATCGGCGAGGACCGGCTGGTTCTTACACTGCTTGCCCAACTCGACCAAAAGGCTGCCCCACCGCAGGTGGCCGACGCTTTTATTGCGCCGCTGGGCGAGGGGATGAACGCCGCGGCGCTGGTTCTGGCTCGCGAACTGCGCCACCAGGGGCTGTGGATCGAGCTGGGCGAGGGCAGCTTCCGGCTGAAAAAATCATTCGAGGCAGCGGACAAGACCGCTCGCCAGATTGTGATTCTGGGCGAAGACGAGCTTCAATCCGGTATTCTGACAGTGAAGAACTTCTCCACAGGCATACAGAGCAAGGTTCCTCGCGGGGAACTGGCGGTTTTTCTTGCCGAGCCTGCGAATTAACCTTTCCGCATATAGTGAAAGACCGTGGGCGGCAGTTCGTGGCCGTTGTTCTCGTAGATCCAGGTCTCGTCGTGGTGGTCGGCGTCGATAAAGGTGAAGATCAGGCCCACCATGTGGCCGTCTCCGGGGCCGATGTTGCTTCCATCCTTGAAACGGAAGGCAATCTGGTTGGGGCCGGGAGCAGCGACCAGCCGCATACGGGGCTGGTTGTGCGCCGAGCAGTAGTGCGTGGCCAGCAGGGTCGTTCCGTCCGGGTGAATCATCGTCACCATCTCGTGTGTGGTGTCCTTGTCGAGCAGATGCATGATCGCCGAGCTGTCGCCGGTCATGCGAATTTCTAGCGTGGTGGCGGATTTCTTGCCATCCTCTGCCACGGTGCCCTGCCATTGCCCAACGAGAGAGCGAAGCTGCCTCCACTCGGGTGAGTCGGGCGCGGGGATGTGTTTCATCTCCTTTTGTTTGGCAGCCTCGGACTGCGGCGGGGGCATCTGCGCCAGCAGGCCGGCTGGGGAAAGAGCCAGTGCGAAGAGCACGATTACGCGAATGAGTGTGTTCATGCGGACCTCCTTGGGTTCATTGTCGACAGACGACGCAGATGTGTCAAATAAGTTTTTGCCGAGGATCGGCTATACATCAATACACCGATTTCGATATTAAAACATTGGACAATCCAACTGGCCGGCGGCCGGCCCGACCACCATTTTTATCTGGCTGGATCGGGTTCAGGATAGGAAAGAACTTACTTCCGTAGATTCATTCCATTACAATGAAACAGACATGATTCTCGACTTTTTAGGTGATCTCGAACGGACGCACTCTTGTGGCGAGTTACGCGCCGCGCACGCGGGGCAAACCGTAGTTCTGATGGGCTGGGTCAACCGGCGGCGCGATCACGGCAACCTGATCTTTCTCGACCTGCGCGACCGCAGCGGCATTACGCAGATTGTGCTGGACAAGGAACTGGTTCCCGAAGGCCACGCCAAGGGCGAGCACGTGCGGCCGGAGTACGTTATCGCCGCCGTGGGCACGGTGAGCCTGCGCGATGCGGACGCAATCAATCCCAAGATGGAGACGGGCGAGATCGAGATTGAGGCGACCGAACTGCTGGTGCTGAATGACACGCGCCTCGCGCCGTTTTCGCCGTCGGAAGAGGCGATACAAAACGAAGAAGTCCGGCTCAAGTACCGCTACGTGGACCTGCGCCGACCCGAGATGCAGCGCAACTTCCGCCTGCGCCACGACATTACGCTGGCCATCCGCGACAACCTAAGCCAGCAGGGTTTTCTGGAGATCGAAACGCCGATCCTGACCAAGAGCACACCGGAGGGCGCGCGCGATTTTCTGGTGCCCAGCCGCCTGCATCCGGGCGAGTTTTACGCGCTGCCGCAGTCGCCGCAGATCTTCAAACAAATACTCATGATCTCCGGCTTCGACAAGTATTTTCAGATTGCTCGCTGCTTCCGCGACGAGGATCTGCGCGCCGACCGCCAGCTTGAGTTCACGCAGGTAGATTTGGAGATGAGCTTTCCGTGCCAGGAGACGGTCTTCGGCGTGGCGGAGCAGTTTCTAGCGGCAGGCTTCAAAGCAGCGGGAGTTACATTACAACCACCCTTCCCGCGCATCACCTACGACGAATCAATGCGGCAGTTCGGAGGCGACAAGCCCGACTTGCGCTTGCCGGGATTGACGGATGTGCGCCCGGCGTTTACGGATGAGAATCTGGCCGCGCTGCAAATCGATCCGGCG
>PMTP01000090.1:5003-9001 GCA_003167305.1 Acidobacteriaceae bacterium | reverse complement strand
GACCTGAAGAAGGGCGCAAAGTTCATCGACGATTTCAAGCGGCTGGCCAAGGGCTTTCCTGAAGCGGCGGTCAAGGCGCGCGAACTGGCGGGGGCGGCGGAGGCCGACTTTGTCATCATCGTGGCCGGCGATCCGGCGCATCCGGTGAAGGCCAGCGACACCAAATTTGAAGGCCGCCTGAGCGAGCGGGAGATCAACGTCTACTCGGCCGCGGGCAACTTCCGCACCGAGCTGGCCAAGAAGTACGCCGATAAGCATGGAGCCTTCGGCGTGACCGAAAAGGTGGTCAAGGACGCGGAGCCGGGTGCGCCGGTCGATGGCGAGCAGGCCTTCCAGCCGATCTGGATCACCGACTTCCCGATGTTCGAGTACGACGCGGCGCTGGCCAAGTGGATGCCGGCGCATCATCCGTTTACTTCGCCGCACGAGGCGGACATGGCGAACCTGCTGACCGATCCGGCTTCTGTGCGGGCGAACTGTTATGACCTGGCGATGAACGGCATGGAGCTGGGTTCGGGGTCGATCCGAATCCATAGAAAAGATGTCCAGCAGCAGATCTTCCAGTCGCTGGGCATCAGCGACGAAGAGGCCCGCGCGCGCTTTGGATTTTTTCTGGATGCGCTGGAGTACGGCACACCGCCTCATGGCGGCATCGCGCTGGGCCTGGACCGGATCGTGATGCTGCTGGCCGGCGCGCCNNCCGCCAAGGCCATCGACCTGATGGTGGAAGCACCGACGACGGTCACCGAGCAGCAATTGAAGGAACTGCACATTCGGGTGGCGCTGAAGAGCTAGTTCTGTCGATTTTTCGGAGTGGAATCGGACAAGCTGCACATAAGGATGCAAAATGAGTCAACTTGCTCACACTGGCGGAGCTGCAACTGCTTATACTGGTTGTGCGTCGATTGCTGCGAGTGTGTAGCGAAGTTTCTCCCGCCGGGAGTGCGTCGATGCTTTCTGGGGAGCCGCAACCGGATTTCATTTGCGGCAGAGACAGAAATTTGATACGCTCAGGCCATCTTGAAGCTGAGCGAAAGGGGATTTTTCGTCATGACAGAAGAAAACAAGATTAACGGTCTGGCGTGGTTTGTGGCTGGATTGGGCGTCGGCGCGCTGGTGGGGATTCTTTATGCCCCCAAGAGCGGCCGCGAAACCCGGGAAGACCTGGTCAACGGCGCCCGGGAGGGAACCGAATACCTGCGCGCGCGCACCCGGCAAGCCGCCGAACAAATGGGCGACCTGGTGGACAAGAGCAAGGAGCAGGTGAGCGAATACGTGGAGCGCGGGCGCGAGGTTGTGGATCGCGGGCGGGCGCAGTGGGAAGAGTTTGTGGAGCGCGGCAAGAGCCTGGTCTCCGAACAGACCGGCCGGGTGACCGCGGCGGTTGACGCCGGACGCCAGGCTTACAAGGCGCCTGTCATTCCCGACGAACCTACCGAGCTTTAGCCTTTACCCTGGTGCGAATTCCAGCCCGGATTCCAGGCAGGCCCAGGGGCCTTTGATCCTTTGTGCGGTGTCTGCGTTTGAGCGGCCGGTCGGTGCTCAAGCGCAGGCTCCGGAGACTACGCTCCGGCTTGGATTGCGGAGCGCTGAAGAGTACGAAACCGATCCCGCGGATCGGCTGCACGAGGTCATTTCGATGCTAAAACTGGACCATGAAACCATCCTGCTCGCCTTTGCTGTTGTCACGGGGCTGGCTATGCTGCTGCAGACGATCATGCTGCTGGCAATCACCGTCGCCCTGCGCAAGGCGGCTATCTCTGTTCGGGAAGAGACCGAGAATCTGCGCACCTCGGTCATGCCTGTCATCTACGACACGCGGGATCTTGTGGCCACCACGCAGATCGTCCTGACCAGCGCGCAGGAGTTCGTTTCGAGCGCGCAGGCGGTTCTTAACCGCATGTCGCCCAAGATCGAGGCGGCCACCGGCGATCTGGCGGATATTGCGCTAGGGCTGCGCATCCAAACCGCGGAGGTGCAATCCACGGCCATGGAGATTCTCGATCGGGTGCGGAAGCAGGGCAATCGGCTGGATGTGATGTGCACCGATCTTCTGGACACCATGGATCGCGCCGGGGGCTTTGTGGCCAATGCGGTCAGCGCGCCGGTGCGCCAGGTCTCGAGGATGCTGGGGACGGTCAAGGCCGTCGTTGAATCGCTGCGTTCGACGGCAGCGCGGCGGTAAAGCAAGGAGTCAGGCCACTCGCGCCAGCCGGCCACCGGCTGGCGTTGGCTTGATGCGTCGATTTTTATGACCATGCCAGCATATCCGTTGCTCATTGATGCGCTACCGGAGTTTGCGCATGAACTTGAGGAATTGCTCACGAAACAGTGCGAATTAGGACTGGCCGCGAAGGTAGGCGATCAAAGGATAGTTGATCGCTGCCGTTGTGGAGACGATTTCTGCGCCACTTTCTACACACAGCCTAAACCGGAAGTCAACTACGGTCCCAATCACAAATGTATTGAATTGTCGTCTCAGGAAGGGATGATCATCCTGGATATTGTGGATGGCAAGATTATGAATATTGAAGTCCTATTCCGAGACGAAATCCGTGACCAGCTTCATGCGATTTTACCTTAATTGTACGGATTCTCTTGCGCCAGATAGGACCGAAATAGCCAGCAAATCAACTTCATCATAACTGAAAGATGAACGGCGATAGCTCTGTGGAGCCAATCGTGAATCGCGGCATTTTTGCGCGCCGGGAACACTTTGCCCAACTCTGGTGTCTACATCAGTACAGTGGTTCCGATTGGGAGTTGCGGAGTGCTTCGAGCCCCGCTTCCCGCGCCAGCTTGACGCCCAAGCGCGCGCGGGTATCGGCCAGCCCGCTCGCGTCTGAAAGGTATCCAAACTCCCGGCCGGCGCGGCTGAATGCGTTCTTCGGGAGGCACGCCATGTTCGAAGACTCCACATTTGAATCCACAGGAAGAATCCACACCCGCAGCCGCCGCTGGATGATCGCGGTTTTCCTCGGCAACACCTCCATCCTGCTGGCGATGATTCTGATTCCGCTGATCTACCCCGAGGCGCTGCCGAGGCCGTTCAGCGCTTTTCTGATGGAAGCGCCCTTGCTGCAGCCGCAACAACCGCCTCAAAAACCAACCGTGCAGACGGCCCAGCCCACGACCGAGACGCACAACGGAGTGATCTTTGCGCCGCCCAAGATTCCGACAGGCATTTTCGTTCCTGCCGGTCCCGAACCGAAGTTGGATACCAGCATTGCAAGCTGGGAGCCGCCCGCCGCAACTCCCGGAGGCCTCCCGTTTGGCAGGCAGACACCGCCGGTCGTTCGTCCGGAGAACAGGGCGCCGATTCGCGTTTCCACCGCGGTGGAGGAAGGGTTACTGATCCGCAAGACGGTTCCAGTCTATCCACCCATCGCCAGAGCAGCGCGCATCGAGGGCACGGTCCGGCTGGCGGCTACCATCTCCCGGAGCGGCACCATCGAGAACCTGCGCGTTACCGGCGGCCCAGCGATGCTGCAACAGGCCGCGCTCGACGCCGTGAAAACCTGGCTCTATCGCCCCTATCTGCTCGACGGCCAGCCGGTCGAGGTGGAGACCACAGTCGATGTGATCTTCACACTGAGCCGGTAAGTTTGGAATGGCACGATCCCAGGTCCCAAAATCGGGACCTGGGGCACCCGGTGCTTCTCCGGCTCAGTGACCATCCGGTCGCGCCTCATTGAGCCCGGGGAAGATTACGCCATATTTGCCGCTGGCTGCGGAAAAGCGCAGCCCTTTCACGGCTTCCACGCAGATTTCCGCCGGGGTCGGCTGCGTCTTCAGGATTTCCATCACCTCGGCGATGAACTGATCCAGGGGCATGGCGTGCGGGTCATCGGCGCCGTTCATCAGATGCGTAGCCACATAGGGCGGGATGAGTTCGATCACTTCGATCGGCGTTGCCCTGAGCTGGTAGCGAAGCGACTCGGTATAGGAGTGAATCGCCGCCTTGGTGGCGCAATAGGTTGGCGTCAGCGCCAGCGGAA
>PMTP01000090.1:850-4984 GCA_003167305.1 Acidobacteriaceae bacterium | reverse complement strand
TCAAATCCTTTTGCTCGAGCAGGTCTTCGGCCCGCATGATGCCCGCGTTGTTGATGAGCACATTCAGCGCGGGAAACTCTGTGGCCACCTGGGCGGCAAAGGCGCGAATCGCGGCAGGGTCTTCGATGTCGAGGGTGAGCGACTTCATGCCGGGGTTGGCGGCGGTGGTTTCCTCCAGCGCGTGCCTGCGCCGCCCGGCGATGACGACCTGGTTGCCGAGCGCATGCAGCTCTTTCGCCAGTCCGCAGCCAATGCCGGAGCCGCCGCCGGTGATGAGAATGGTGTTGCCGGTCAGGTTCATTTTTTGCCTCCAAGAGCATGATAATGGCAGCGAGTGAAGCGCAGGAGCCTGAAGGGATTCTGTTGCGGGTGGTGGCGTAGTTTCGCACCGGCCCTACGGGACGGTTGGATTCCAGGGGACTCTGACCCAGGGTTTCGCCCGCCGAGGCGGACTTCACCCTGGGCTATTTTCGTACCCTCCCTCCGGCCACCTGCGGTGGGGCCAGCCGCTCGCTCTTCGCTCACATGGGGTTCGTGGATTCCCACCCTTCGCAGAGTGCGCTAAGGATGGGGCACCCGGCATCACGGTGACACTCGCTTCACTGCCGGAATTCTGCCCGGGTCCTCAAGAAGGAATTTGGGGTTGATGCGGGCGTCATGCCAGCGGACGCCGAACCACAGGTGTGGTCCCGTGGCGCGGCCTGTCGCTCCTTCCCGGCCGAGTGTCTCGCCCCTCTTGACCTCCTGCCCTGCCTGAACCTTGATCTCGGAGAGGTGGAAATACATGCTGATAAGGCCGTCGCCGTGGTCGATAAACACTGCGTTGCCCTCGAAGAACAATTCCTTGGCCAAAACTACTGTCCCGCTCGCCACTGCCAGGATCGGTGAGCCCACCGGCGAGTCGTAGTCGGACCCCATGTGAGCCTGCTCGGCCAGCTTGCCGTTGTAAACCCGCTTCACGCCGAAGGACTTGCCCACGGACATCGGCCTGACCGGCTCCCCAAGGGGCAGCGTAAATTGCGCCGGCCCTTCTTTGCTCCGCCAAACCTTGCTCAGCAGCACCCGGTCTCCCGCGTCGCGCTTCAGGTCCTCCCGCGAAGGGTTGGCTTGCGGAATGTCGGGAAGTGTGATCTCCTCGGTCCCGTAATCATAGGGCTCCACAGAGATGCGGGCGAATTCTTTTGGCCCGGAGCCCCAGATCGCGATCCTGATGGACCCTGTCCTCTCCAGCAGGTCAATCGGATAGAAGCAAGTTCCCGCCAACGCGGCCCAGGAGCGTTCTTTCATGCCGCATCGCGTCGCGCCCGGCACCACCCAGCGGAGCAGCGTGCCAGGAGCCGCTGAGATAGTGGGTTCATGCGTTTGTGCAGTCGAGACCGGTGGCGGAATCAGGCAGGCCAGCGCCAACGACCCAAAAAGGATACCGCGAAAATGAACGACCATCATCATTCCCCCTTGCAGAGAGTGTGCGAAGTTAGATCCACGCGCTACTTCAATCGGCAAACCCGGAACTTCCATCTTCGAATTCAGGACAGCTGAATATGCGCGCACGCGGAGAATCAAGACCGAAAGATACCTTAACAGGCCAAGATTTGAGCTTTCTGTCCTAAAAGGCACAGAGCGAATATGGCATAAGATGCGACGTGAGCCGGATTTCACAGGACTACCTGGATGCTGCCGAGGCAGCAAAGTTTAGTTGCGCCGGTCCTGTGGATACCTGCTGCATCGGGTGGTCGGCCTCAAGGGCAATCCAACCGCCGCGAATCTGTTCAAGATCATCGCTTGCTTGCAGGAGCATGAATGGGTGCGGCTGCGGGCGGTGGCGCAGTTTCGCACCGGCCCTACGGGACGGTTGGATTTCAGGGGTCACTGACCCAGGGTTTCGTCCGCCAGGGCGGACTTCACCCTGGGCTATTTTCACACCCTCCTTCCGGGAGGCACCTGCGGTGGGGCCAAACGACTTCGCGCTTGGGGTTCGTGAATTCCCACCCTTCGCATAGTGCGCGAAGGATGGGGCACCCAGGTTCTTGGCCAGGAGAGAGAAACCGAAGTGGGTGGACCACCTGCCTCACTTCTTCAGCGGCTTGCGGGCGAAGTAGTACAGCGAAAACGCCAGCATTGCAAAGGCTAGTACCGAGACGGCGGGGTTGTCGGTGATGTGGAAGTGGATGGGACTGAGCGGATTGTCGGGATGAACCGTCATCGCGTAGCCTTTGAGGCCCACGCCGACCAGTCCCGCGATGCCGCCGGCGGCGATGAGGCCACTGGCGAAGAGCGAGCCCGGCGAAACGTCGCCTTCGGCTTCAGGGTTGCCGCCGGCTTTCTTTACCGCCTCATCAACCAGCCAGCGCATGATGCCGCCCGCAAAGATGGCCAGCGTGGTGCCGATAGAGAGATACGCGCCCACGGCGAAGGCCAGCGAGCGAATGCCCAGCAGCTCAACCGTAAAAACAATGGAAACGCCCAGCAGCACCAATCCCCAGGGCAATTTACGACTCAGAATTCCGCTGATCACGGTGGCCATCAGGCGGGCCTGCGGGGCGGGAGCCTTCTCGCCACCGATGCCGGGAATCCATTGCACTTCGATCTGCTTGCTGGTGGGTGAGTAGAGATACTTGCCGTCGGCCAGCTCACTGGAGCCAAGCGCGTTCAGGACGATGTATTCGCTCTTGGGGTGCATGATGATCTTCTTGTCCGCGCCCATGACCGGAATGCGGTCATTCAGCCCGGCGGGGTTGGACTGCACCGCGACGCCGGAGTGCGGAATGGAGAGATCCCAGGCCTGCGGCGCTTCGTGGAACTCCTGAAGCACAGTGTTCATCTTCTGGAGGGTGTAGCCGATGGCGATGGTGGAGACCACGATGCCGATCAGGAAAGCATAGCGCTGCTTACGGGGCGTGGCTCCGATCAGATAGCCGGTCTTCAAGTCCTGCGAGGTGTCGCCGGCCTCGGCCGAGGCGATGCAGACCACGCCGCCAATGGTGATCGCCAGCGCTCCAAAGGCCGGAGCGGTCCAGCCGGAGACCAGGAAGATTGCCGAAGTGGCCATTAAAGTTGCGATGGTCATGCCGCTGATGGGGTTGGCCGAGGAGCCGATCAGGCCGACGATGCGTGAGCTGACGGTGACAAAGAGGAATCCGAAGAAGACGATGAGCAGGGAGGCGGCGAGATTTTCAATGGGTCCGAGCTGCGCGCCCGGCACCGGCTTGAAGTAGAGGAAGAGGAACATGAGAATCACCAGCAGTCCGGAGCCGATCATCGCCGTACCCATGGAAAAATCACTCTCCGTGCGGAGAGGCTCGGCGGCCGCGGCGTCCCTGCCCTTGCGCATGAGCTTGAAGCCCGAGCTGAGCGCGCTGAAGATGGTGGGCAGCGTCTTGAGGAGCGTGATAAGCCCGGCGGCGGCCACTGCACCCGCGCCCATGGGACGGATGTAGGTGATCCAGAGGTCGCTGGGACCCATCTGCGCGATGGGCACCGTGCCGGGGTAGACCGGCGTGGGCAGCGCCTTGCCAAAGAAGTAGATGAGCGGCATCAGCACCAGCCAGGAGAGCACGCCACCGGCAAACATTACGCCGGCGGTGCGCGGCCCGATGATGTAGCCCACGCCCAGGTACTCGCTGGTGGCGTCGGCCTTGATGGCCGAGCCCTTGAGCACATGGTTGGGGCCAAAGTCGGGGCGGANNCCGAGGCCGAAGAAGACGCGGCTGGCGAAGGAGCCACCCTTTTCGCCGGCAATCAGCACGTCGGCGCAGGCGGTGCCCTCGGGGAACTTCAGGCTCCTGTGCTCATCCACGATCAACTGCTTGCGCAGCGGCACCATGAAGAGTACGCCGAGAAAGCCGCCGATCAGCGCCAGCACGAAGATGCGCGCGTATTCGAGGTCGAAGCCGAGAAAGATCAGCGCGGGCAGCGTGAAGATGACGCCCGCGGCGATGGACTGGCCGGCGTTGCCGGTGGTCTGGACGATGACGTTTTCCAGGATGGAGCTGCGGCCGAAGGCGCGCAGGATGCTGATGGACAGCACCGCGATGGGGATGGAAGCGGCGACCGTGAGACCGGCCCTCAGGCCGACATAGACGGTGACGGCGCCGAAGATGATGCCGAAGAAGGAGCCGAGCAGAACGGCGCGGG
>PMTP01000090.1:0-817 GCA_003167305.1 Acidobacteriaceae bacterium | reverse complement strand
GCTTGGCCCACAAATCTCGACTATCCTATACCCTAGAGTTCAGGGAGCAAGAATCCAACCATGGCCCAACCAGAGATCAAGTTCGGCACCGACGGCTGGCGCGCTGTCATTGCCGACGACTATACCTTCGCCAATGTGCGCATCGCCGCCGAGGCCATCGCCGCCTACGTTCACGCCAAGGAAGATCCCACGAAGGGCCTGGCCATCGGCTACGACACACGCTTCGGGTCGAAGCGGTTTGCCCGCGCGTGCGCCGAGGTGGTGGCCGCAACCGGCATTCCAGTGCAGTTGGCCGACCGCATCACGCCCACCCCGGCGCTCAGCTATGCGGTGCTCTGGCGCGGCATGGCCGGCGGCATCATGATCACGAGCTCGCACAATCCGGCGCAGTGGAACGGTGTGAAGTACAAGGGCTGGTACGGCGGCTCGGGCAAGCCCTCGATGATCGCGGAGATCGAGTCGATGCTGGGCCAGCCCGCCGCTCGGCCCGAGCATCCCGCCGTCATTGAGGAGGTCAATTTCCTGCCCGACTATCTGGCGGCCATCGAGAGCTTTACCAGCCTCGACGCGCTGGCAAAGTCGGGCATGAAGTTCGGCCTCGACTCGATGTACGGCGCGGGGGGGACGATCATCTCCGAGATCTTCACTCGCCTGGGCGTGGCTCACGTACAGATTCGCGGCTCTCAAGACCCGCTCTTTCCCGGCATCAACCCGGAGCCGATTGAGCCGCACATTCGCGCGCTGGGCGAGGCGGTGGTGGCCAACGGCTGCCAGGCCGGCCTCTGCACCGACGGCGACGCCGACCGCATCGGCGCGA
>PMTP01000032.1 GCA_003167305.1 Acidobacteriaceae bacterium | reverse complement strand
AAGGTAAAGTGGAAAGTGTTTTCTTCCTGAATGGAAAGAATACTTCCCAATCAAAGGGATAATCATGGGGAATTCCAATGAATTAATCCCTTTCCCTTTCGGCGCTCCGATTGCTAGAGTAGAGTGGTACAGATCGGTATGCGCGAGGATTTCACCACGGAGAATATGGTTCAAGACGGACACACTCAAGCGCCCCTGAGCTCCTGGCTCTCCCGCAACCCTCCACTTGCGCTGGCTTCGCTCACCATCTTTCTGTTGGTACTGGCGGTTTACTACCAAGTGCTGGGGAAACTGCTCACCGACTGGTGGCAATTTCCCGATTATTCTCATGGCTTCCTGGTGCCCCTGTTCGCGGCGTTCCTGGTGTGGGAGAAGAGAAAAACCCTCCTCGCCACGAAAATCACTCCTGCCTGGAGCGGCATTGCCGTGATGGCGCTGGGCCTGGTCGTTCTGCTTTTGGGGATCTTCGGCTCCGAGCTTTTTCTCTCCCGGATTTCGCTGGTCATCCTGCTGACCGGACTGGTGCTATGCTTTGGCGGAGCGCTGCTCTTGAAGGAGCTGCGCTTTGCCCTGCTGGTCCTGTTGCTGGCCATCCCGCTTCCGGAAATCATCTACAGTCAGATCACCTTTCCCCTCCAGATTCTGGCCTCCAAGCTGGCCAGCAACCTGCTTCCTTACTTCGGCGTACCGGTGCTGCGCGAGGGCAATGTCATCGAGCTTCCGCTGATGAAGCTGGAGGTGGCCGAGGCGTGCAGCGGCATCCGCTCCCTGATGAGCCTCTTCACGCTCGCCGTCTTTTATGGTTACTTCATGGAGAAATCCGTTTGGCGGCGAGTCGCGCTCGTGCTGGCCAGCATCCCCATAGCGATTGCGGCCAACGCGGTGCGCATTCTCGGCACCGGGCTATGCGTCCAGTATTGGGATCCGGACAAGGCATTGGGCTTTTTTCACGAGTTCTCCGGCTGGGTCATCTTTTTGGTTTCTCTGGTGTGCCT
The DNA here is from genome assembly GCA_003167305.1 of Acidobacteriaceae bacterium. GTDB lineage: Bacteria > Acidobacteriota > Terriglobia > Terriglobales > Acidobacteriaceae > Telmatobacter. Next base: position 30,421 of record PMTP01000032.1, on the reverse strand, counting down.
CTATCTCGTCCATCGCGCGATGAACCTGTTCCCGGCCAAGAGGCGGCAGATATGAAGAACCTTCGATTCTGGAGTGCTGTCTTGCTGCTTGCCGCTACGGCGCTGCTGCTCCATCTACGCGCCAATGTGGATCACAATCCCCCCAGTGAGTCCCTGTCGCAGTTGCCGCAGATCCAGGCGGGATGGACGAGCAGAGATCTGGATATCAACCAGGAGACGCGCGACGTCCTTGGAGCCGGTGACTTCCTTTCGCGCATCTATTCCCAAGGCGCGCAGTCGCCTCCAATCAGCCTCTTCATCGGCTATTTCCCAACCCAGAGAACCGGCCAGACCATTCATTCGCCCAAGCATTGTCTGCCCGGCTCCGGCTGGGTCTTTGTCTCTTCTGAATATGTCGATCTGATCGATGCCAAAGGTAAGCCCCACCGTATGGGTGAATACATCATTGCCAACGGCGATGCCAGGCAGTTCGTAATCTACTGGTACCAGGCGCACGGGCGCAGCGTGGCCAGTGAATATATGGCCAAGATTTACATGGTTGCCGATGCAATACGGCTGAATCGCACTGATGGGGCGCTGGTCCGGGTCATCACACCGATCGCTTCCAGCGAAGACACGGCAGCGGCCAGAAAGCGCGCCGAGGCATTCACCATGCAGCTTGCGCCCTTGCTGTCGCGTTTTATCCCTGACTAAGCGCAGGTGCGGGAGCATGGAAAGGCAATGGATATCGACCGATGGCTGCTGGTTGCAGCCGTTCGTTCGACAGCCTGAAAGGATGGAATAAAGTGGAAAGCGGATTCAAGGCATTTCAGTTCGCCATTGATGGCGCGTGGAGACCGCGGAATCATCGCGCGGCTCTTGGGCGCGCGGCTTTTGGGATTGTCGCGCTCTTTCTATCGCTCACTCTGTTGTCCGGGTGCTTTCGCGATCCCAATGTGCGCAAGCACAAGTATCTGGAAAGCGGGCAGAAGTATAGCGCCCAGGGAAAAGACAGGGAAGCCGCCATTCAGTTTTCCAACGCCCTGAAGATCGACAAGAACTTCGCCGATGCTCATTATGCCCTGGCACAGACTTACCTCCATTTGGGCGCATTCAGCGCCGCCTACGGCGAACTCCAGAAGACGGTGAACCTGCAGCCGGCGAACGTGAAGGCGCGGATCGATCTGGGAAATATGTTACTGGCCGGAAATAAGATTGACGACGCCCAGGCGCAAGCCACGGCGGCCCTGGCGTCGCAGCCGAGCAATGCCGATGTTCATGCGTTGCTTGCCCGCATCGCTGCCCGGCGGGGACAAAAAGACATAGCTCTGACGGAGATTCATCGCGCGCTGGAACTGGCCCCCAATGAAGCGGCGCTTCACGAAACCCTCGCCTTGCTGGAAGTGGGTGATTCCGCCCAGGGCGATGCGGTTGAAGACGAAATGAAGAAGTCGGTCGCGCTCGATCCTAAGTCCGTGAACGCCAAGCTACTGCTCGCCGCTTTCTATTCCAGAAACAATCGCCTGCAGGATGCCGAGCATGAATGCTGGAGCGCCGTCGCTACCGATCCGAAAAATCTAAGTGCGCGGGAATCCCTGGTTCAGATGATTCTCAGACAGGGCGATCAGGCCAGGGCCGAACAAGTGCTTCGCCAGGCTTCAAACGACCTTGCGGACAGTCCGCAGGGTGTCAGAATGCTGGCTGACTACTACACCGGCACAGGACAGATGGACAAGGCCAGGACGGAGTTCGCAAACCTTGCCAAGAAATACCCGAAGAATGTCTCCGTTCAGGAGGGATACGTCCGCATTCTTCTTCAGGTGAAGGACTTTGCCACCGCCCAAACCGTAATTACCGAATTGATGAAGAAAAACGGCAAGGATCCCCAGGTCGCTGTGCTGAACGGAATTGTCCTGTTCAACAATGGCAAGACAAATGACGCGGTCAATGCTCTTCAGGGAGCGGCCAATGACGCGCCCAAAGACGCCTTCATTCAGCTCTGGCTGGGCAAAGCCGCGCTAGCCAAAGGCGATAGCAGCCTGGCCGAAAAGAGCTTTCGTCAGGCCGCGCAACTGAACCCACGCGACGTGGATGCACAGGAGGAGTTGGCGCGCATGGCAATACAGCGCGGCGACATGAGTATGCTCTCCGATGTGGCGGAGAAGACCATCGCCACCGACCCTCGCTTCCCCAATGGCTACCTGTGGCGAGCTACCGTGGAGGTCTCCCGTAACACACAGGACAAGGCCGAGGCCGACCTGAAGACTGCTATGAACATTGCTCCGCACAGCTCCCCGGCTTATCTTATGCTCGGAGAGCTTCGCTATCTGCAAAAGAAATACCCGGAAGGAGCGGGGCTGATGGAGCAGGCTCTGCAGTACGACCCCAATTCGATTGGCGCCTTGCGCGGGCTGGTCGGTTACGATCTTATGAAGAAGCAGCCCGCCCAGGCCATCGCCCGCGTCAGCGCGCAAATCGCCAAGAGTCCGAAGAACAGCGGATTCTATGATATGCTGGCTCAGCTTCAGTTCCAAAGCAAGGCTTTCGATCAGGCTGCCGCCACCGCCCAGAAAGCCATGGAGGTGAATCCCGACGACGGCGAAGCGGTTGCGATTTACTCGCAGTTGCAGGTTCAGCGCGGACAGGCGGCCAATGCGATCGGAGCCTGGGAGCAATGGTCGAAGAGTCATCCTGACAATGCCGGCGCCTACGCCATTCTGGGAACCCTGGAGGAATCGCGCGGGAATAAGCAGAAGGCGGAGGAGTACTACAAGAAGTCTCTTCAAATCAAGCCCGAGCAGCCAATCGCGGCCAACAATCTTGCCTACTTGATGCTGCAAAATGGCGAAAATGTGGATGTGGCCTTGACCCTGGCGCAAACCGCGCGCCGTGGTATGCCGAATTCGCCTAGCTCCGCCGACACCCTGGCCTGGGCCTACTACTACAAGGGGACCTACGGATTCGCACGGGATCTTCTCGAAGAAGCCGTCAAAACCGATCCCAACAACTCAACAATGCAGTATCACCTGGGAATGGTGTACGCCAAGATGATGGATAAAAGCAATGCGGCGATTCATCTTAAGAAAGCCATCTCCCTGGCACCCGATTCGCCTCCGGCCAAGGACGCCAAGGCGGCGCTGCAAGGAATAAGCTAGACGGCAGTTTGCTATTGATTACGGCCAGCGGCGCGATCTGCTGGCTGCCATTTTGCACAACTGCCTGCGTGTAACGCTGCCGAGCATATTCTTTAGATCAGAGCATTTTCCATGACGACAAATACCCAGACCATCGCACGCAACACCGGCTGGTTCAGCATCGAGAACATAATTAACGCAGTTGTTGCTTTTACTACTTCAATTGCGATTAACCGGTATCTCGGGCCGGAGAAGAACAGCTATATCATTTATGTCTCTTATATCGCCAACCTGGTTAGCAGCCTGGGTGGAATGGGTATTCCCGCAACTACCCGGAAATACATGGCCGAGTTTATTGGCTTAGGCGACCGCGGCACAGCGCGCTACATTTATCTCCGCACCTTGCTGCTGCAGACCGGTCTGGCGACGGTGGCCACCTGCGGCTTTCTCTTCTGGGTGCTCGGTGACGCCCGTGCGGAATACAAGTTAGCCTCGGCTTTGCTGGTGCTGAGCATCTGGCCCGCGATGATCAACTCCATCTCGGCTCAGGCCAACACTGCCACGGAAGATTTGTCAACAAATCTGCCGGGCTCCATCGCCGCGGCCTTGACCTACTTCATCGCGATTGCGGCAACGGTGGTGCTGCATTGGGGCGTAGTCGGCGTCGGCGTGGCGCTGCTCTGCATGCGATCCGTCGATTTTCTGGTGCGCTTCTTTCCCACCATGAAGCGTGTGCTGGCCTGGGAGACAACTCATGCACATCCCCCAGGATTACGCCAGCGCATGATGCCGTTCGCTTTGCAGGGCGTTGCCAGCATGTTTGTGGCACAGATCGTCTGGGGCCGCTCGGAGATCATCCTGCTGGAGAAGCTCTGCCCGGATGTCAACCAGGTATCGTTCTATTCAGTGGCATTCACCATGGCGGAACAGTTGCTGCTGGTGGCGATCATCTTCGGAACAGCGGCCGGTACCACGATCTTTGTGCAATACGGTCGAGACAAATCCAAGCTGCCCGAACTAGCGGCCTCCGCCTTCCGCTACATCGCATTGATGTCGATTCCGCTTCACTTCATCGCGGCGTCTCTCGCAGTGCCTGCGCTGCTGCTTTTCTACGGCCACAAATTCCAGGGCGCCGCGATGGTGGTGGCGCTGGCTCCGCTTCTCTGCATGTTCAAAGCCTTCCTTGCGCCCGCGCAAAACCTACTGGAAAGTTCGGAACGGCAGCGTTATGTGATTGCCGCTACCGTCTTTGCGGGGATCATCGATATTAGCGTGGCGTGGTATCTCATTCCAGCACACGGCGCGGTCGGCGCTTGCATCGGCAACGGCGCGGCGCAANNGGTTGCGCGGCGCTGATTGTTCTCTTCGGACTCTTCTACTTGATGCGCGTTCTGGAGCCGGAAGACCACGGACGCTTCAAGATACTGACCAGGATGCTGCCGAAGCCACTCGCTGGACTCGTGGATACAGTTCTGATGATGATGATTCGTATGGAACCTGGGAGCGTGGATCCGACCAGTGTTTAACGATGGACAGACGGGGGAATGCACGGCAACGTTGAAAAATTGCTAAAGGGGACTTTCACCTTTAGGTCAGGAGATTCAAACGAATGCGCGTGCTGTTTGTTTCTAGCTATCCGTACCTGCCTCAGGAATTCGGAGGCGCGATTGTGTCGACCCATTCACTTGCAGTGGGCCTAAGGGAGCGAGGCTTGCAGGTGGGGGTTCTTGCAGGGCTTATGGCCGGCGACTGGCTTTGGTTCAGGAATCGGGTTGTCTCGAAACTGCGCGGTACAGATGTCTACACGATAAATGAGTTCTGCGGATACCCCGTTTTCAGGGGTTGGGGAACAGCCGGCATCCCAGGAGTGATCGAAAGGTTCAAGCCGGATATTGTCCTACTGCAAACCTGCCCTCTTCGAGCCTACTCTGATCTATTTGCCAGTCTTGGGGTCCCAGCTGTCATTTTCGTCCGCGACGCCACCTTTTGGGGCGGGAACTTGATCGAACACCCATCCCTTCGGTACATCGCCAATTCCGGGTTCATCGCCAACAAGCTGCACAGGGACTTTAGGATCGAGGCTGAGGTAATGACGCCCCTCGTCTTGCCTGACAAGTACCGGGTGCACTCCACCCAGGAACGCGTTCTGTTCGTGAATCCGGTGGAGGAGAAAGGCGTGGAGATTTCGCTGCGCTTGGCTGAAGAACGCCCGGATATTCCGTTCGATTTCGTCGAGTGCTGGGAACGGAACTCATTGGCTCGCTACAGAGAAAGGGTGCGCCGGGCGAAGAACATCAGTTGGCACAAATCCCGGTTTGACATAAGGAAGTTCTATGGCCGGGCGAGGCTACTTCTCATGCCAAGTCAGTGGGAGGAGGCATGGGGTCGCCTTGCAACGGAAGCTCAGCTAAGCGGGATCCCGGTGCTTGCATCTCGAATCGGCGGCCTGCCTGAATCCGTCGGCCCCGGCGGCATCCTTGTCGAGCCACACGCGCCTCTTGACGACTGGCTTGCGGCTCTATCCAGGATATGGGATGACAAGCGAGAGTATGAAATTCTCGCGCAAGGAGCCCTGAGATATTCCCAGCGCCCGGAGATCCAGCCGGACCTGATCCTGGACCGTCTGGTGCTGTTAATCAGGGAACAGGCGGGGTGCGGAACGTGTGTTCCATCATCAGAATTGACGATGAGGCGCGCATGACGGTTGATTGCAAGAATCTAACAATGCGCTGCCCAGACGCAGGCCTCAGTATCTCCCTACCAGCGTGGCGAGTCACGAATCACTTCCATGCTATGATCTGAGGGTTGGATCCCAATCGTGTGGTCTGCACGTTCTACAATTCCTGTGGAAAACTGTCCTCTGATCGCGATACGAGACTGGGCAGCATCGAAGGCTTAATGTGGGAGCCGCAAGAATGGCATCAGCCTTTGCGAGCGGCTGCGGAGGTGACCGCGCGGTTATCTCACCAGTTTGGCGAATGCAGGCCGTTACGAATACATGCGTCACTTGAATGGAAGAATGTTATAGGGAGAACTGCTCGCTCATGGGAGCTACAATCGGCTTTGTTATCGTATCGCACGATAAGCCCGCGCAGCTTCTCAGGCTGGTTCGGCGGCTGATGAAGCTGTACAACAATCCGCCCATCGTCTGCCATCACGACTTCAGCCAATGCTCACTGGAAGGATTCGACTTTCCCAGCGAAGTTACCTTCGTTCGACCGCATATCGATACCAAATGGGGCGGGATGGGAGTTGTTTTTGGGTCTCTCGCCGCCTTGCGCGTTATGTATCAGCGCGCGGACAGCCCGGAATGGTTTGTTTTATTGAGCTCCACTGACTATCCGGTGCGACCTGCTAGAGCTTCGCTTGACCAACTTGCCAGTGGCGGTTTCGATGCCTACCTCGACCACCGTTTGGTGGAGTATCCTTGGACTCCCGATCCATGCGTACAGTACGCGCCGCACGCCTTCAACAGCGCCGGTTGGGTGCCCCTCGCCTATGACCGCTATATCGCTGTCCAGCTCTGGCTCCCGTGGTATTCCTGGACTCGACGAAAGTCGATCAAGATTCCCGTGGGAAAAATTCGGTCGAAATTGCTCGTCGGCCCGTTCAATCCATTTTCGGAGACCCTGAAATGTTATGGTGGATCGACGTGGTTCACCGGCAATCGCAAGGTTGCGGAGCGGCTATTGGCGCGGAACGCTGAAAATCGAAAGGTCCTTGCCCATTACTCCAGGAGATTCATTCCAGATGAAAGCCACTGGCACACGATTCTGTGCAATCAGCCGGATTTGAAAATTTCAAAAGACAGCTTGCGTTATATCGACTGGAGCCTGAGCGGGCACCATCCGAAAACGTTAGGAATGGAAGATATTCCGGGCATTCTAGCATCGGGAGCGCATTTCGCCAGAAAGTTCGATCTGGCAATGGGCGCCGAAGTCTTCGATGCCATCGATGCCGCCGTGGATGCCGCAAGCCGCTGAACCGGCCGCTCTCAACGGCAAGGCTACAGGTTAGTGATGAACAGTAATCATATCGCTGGCTCCGAGCTTTTCTGCAATGGTGAAGAGTGTGTGGTGAAGCGGCCGATAGGTGCTGTAGACGAACTTCTTTTTGAAGCGCTTCGCTGCTGGGTCAAGGGTCCAATCGGAGGCGAGGGTTGCGTCGAGAATGGCTCGGGACTCCGGGCTTGAGACGGACAGGATGGGGATGTAGGCGCCGGGGAAGTAGGGCATGTTTGCCTCGAAAAGCTTGCTGGCGGCGGTTCGGTAAATCTCGATGCTGGGGTTAAGTATCTTCGTGAAGCTGGGAAGAGCCGAGGATGTCTCTAAGACGCATCTGCAGCGGGACAGGAGGACGCAATCGAGTACGGCACGGTCGGTCTTTTCTTTTCTTGGGGTGGTTTGATTGAGGGCTTTATGGAAGCCGACTCCTCCAAGATTGATTACTGGGAGGGTGACAGCGGCGCGAAGCTTGTTGACGAAGGAAAACTCATCGGTGGCTGCGAAGATTACGTCATATGGGGAGGCAGTGGCTAGAAACTCGCGCACAAGGGTGAGGAAGTCCTCTTGAGAAATGGGGTTGCTGTCATCGAGCGAGGTTAACTTGTCGTTGCCGCGATAGTGAAGGCCGAGGACGCGGCCCGGGGGGAAGAGCTGGTCGGCTGACTGCTGAATGCGGCCTGGAACTTTGAAGTAAGCGTGCCAAATCAGGCTGAGTTGTGCCCAGTCATTGCCGAGGATTTTGGCATGGCGGCGACGAAGCTCGCTGAGGGAGATACGACGAAATGGTGCTTGTGGAGGCGTATAGGCAATTTCGAGTGCGCCGGGAATGGTGATGAAGTCTGGTGGCGCGCCGTACTGGGACGAACGGATTTCCCAGGCAGGAAAGATGCCCCTTTCGTAGAGGTAGGGAAGTATATGAAAAGTGTGATAGAAAACGTTACCGAAGAGACCTTCGCGCAGGTCGGTGGGCTGGGAAAAAACACAGAGTGGGAGCTTCTTCATGCTGTCCTCGTGTTTGGCGCTCTTTGCGAGTCGATGCAGACGGTTTCTGAGACCGGTTCGAGGCTATTATATCAACCCAAGAAGCTTCGCCATGTGTGCGCCTGGTTCCACCTCGTTTCGATAGTATTCCCATGCCTGATTTCGCAGCTCGTTCGCCTCGCCGGGATGAGAAAGAAAGCGGTCGCAGACTGCGATACATTCCTCTGTGCTATGAAACCTGGCAATAGGCGCGTCCGCCGGAAGATAGGCCGTTGTTGGTTCGGAAACTAGGCATTGAGATGCAGCAAACGCCTCCGCGATCTTGAATCCCAGCGACCCGAAGAGTCCTCTGAAACCGATGGAAATCAGATGCTCGCGCGCCCAGCGAACATAGCGNNGGCACTCCATCGGACTCCAAAGCCGGGCCTGAAAGAGAATCGTGGGCGATGCCGCTCGGGTTGGTTCGCGTTCAAACTCGGTTACGAAAGGAACGAAGAAGAACTTCTTCCATGCGCCACGACGGCGTATCGCATCCATCGGACCGAAGAGGCTTAGGAGCCGTAGAGTCGCTCTTGTTGAACGGCAGGCGTAGTTCAAGCCAAACGGCCGGATGCGATCACCCAGCTTCAGGTCTTCCGGCCTGACACATCGCTTGAAATAAAGATCGCAATAGGAGAGCTCCGGGGTCATCCGGTCGCTATGGTCAGAAAGATCAATCGCGGCCGTCGTTCCATCCCATTCAAGAACGATTGCATGTTGCCCAATAGCCGACGAATGCCGCATGGTGAGACTGATGCGATCCTGAGCCTCCAGTTTACACAGTCCAGTCACTACCATCGCAACATGAAAAAGATCGGCGTCGGAGCCAAGAATGCAAATGACACTTTGTCTTCTCATCCCTCGAATTTCACTCCCTTCATTTCGCGATTAGCCGTCTTGGAGTGCGCCACAGGCTCCCGCACTTTGGCGTGATCCTTGTGGTCCCGCCGTCCTGGAGCCGGCATCCGCATACAGTGGATCCCATGGACTAATGGACGTCCGTCGTTCTAGCGCCAACCGCGTCAGCACCTGATCAGGACAAGCGCCAGACCCACTGAAGCAAAGAGTTCAAGGACAATAGCTGCTTGTGGACCGGAAGACAGCGGTTCGAACCCGGAAGCGGCTCCAGCTTTGGCCCACCATTTTGATTCGCTTCACATTGTAAGGGGATGTCTTCCCACGCACATTTGTGCCGCCATAGGATGAAAACGCGGCGCGGTAGCCTGCGTCTCGCGCTAATATCTGTGTCCGGCTGGTAAAGCTCGACTTGCGGCCGACCGGATACGCGATGGTATCGGCGTCGGCGCCAAGATGCTTCTTGATAATTGCTCTGGATTTGGACAGCTCTTCGTATTGCCGCTCGGGATCCAGTTGACTGAGCACCGTATGCGAATGCGTATGGGAGCCGATCGCCATCCCGCCGCCGGTCATTTCGCGGGCCTCATCCCAATTCAAAAAACGCCGCAGCGTTCCTGGCGGTTCTTCTCCCTCGCCCGCCTCCGCTAACTCCCGAATGAATTGCTCGGAGTTGGAGTTATCGGGACGCTTATATAACTTCAGGATCGCAGTCAAGCTCTTTGTCAAGCCGTTCTTGTCGATATCAATGGATAACTCGGCCGGATATCGGAGCGAGAATTGGCGCCTTCGCGCGGTCTTGACCAGATAGGCGATGCGATCCCACCACGGAAGCTCGCAGGAGCCTACCATGCTGGTGGCTAGAAAGAACACCCCTTGCGCGCCGTGCGAGCGGAGGATCGGATAGGCGATCTCGTAATTATCCAGATAGCCGTCGTCGAAGGTGATCAGCACACGGCAGCGGCGGGTCGTCTCCTTGATCGTGCCGTCGAGAAAGGCCAACGCCTCATCGAGAGTTACCAGCGAAAGGCGGCGCTTCAGGTAGGCGATTTGATTGTCGAACTGCTCCGCAGTCGCCGAAAAAACTCCGGGATCAAAGAGATCGTCCTCGGCATTGCCAATGCGATGATAGTTCAAAACCAGCAGCGAATCGCGCGCCGGAAGCCGCGAAAGCAGGAAAGAAGCGCCGCTCCAGAGCAATCCGCGCGCCAGCAGCTCGCGTTTTCCACCGAAAGTGAGGCCGCCTGCCATAGCACCAGATTATAGAAGAGACGGGATGCGCGCTTGCCTGCGTTACCCTAAGACAAGATGGGCCGCATCCGCGTACTTCCCGACCAGGTTGCCAACCAGATCGCCGCCGGCGAAGTGGTGGACCGGCCTGCCTCAGTCGTCAAAGAGCTGCTGGAGAACGCGCTGGACGCCGGCGCCAATCGCATCCGCATCGAGGTCGAGGCGGGCGGGCGCAGGCTCATCCGCATCACCGACGACGGCCAGGGCATGAACCGCGACGACGCGCTGCTGGCCTTCGAGCGCCACGCCACCTCCAAGCTGAGAACCGCCGACGACCTGCTGTCTATCGATACATTAGGTTTTCGCGGCGAGGCGCTGCCCTCCATCGCTTCGGTGGCTCGCGTCACGCTGGAGACTTCCACAGGGTCCTTCGCGAACGGCGAATCTACCGGAACTCGGTTAGAGATAGCAGGAGGAAAGATCCTCCACGTCGACGACGCGGCACTGCCTCGCGGGACCACACTCGCCGTCGCCGATCTCTTCTTCAACACCCCGGCCCGCCGCAAATTTCTTCGCGCCGAATCCACAGAATTGGCCCACGTGACGGCGCTCGTCACCCACTACGCCCTGGCCCACCCGGAGAAGCACTTCGAGCTGCTCTCAGCCACGCACACCATCGTCTCCGCGCCGCCGGTGGCGCGAACCGCCGAGCGGATTTATCAAATCTTCGGGCCGGAGACGCTTGCCTTGCTGCTGCCGGTGGCCGCGGAACTTCCGCTGGAACGCGCCGGTCTGCCGGAGCCGCCGCCGTGGAAGCGCGATGCCGCTGTGGAAGCGCGCGCGCCCGGCGTCCTGCGGCTGACCGGGTTCTACTCCAAGCCGGAGTTGCAAAAGCTCAACCGCAACTCCATCTACATCTTTGTCAACAAGCGCCTGATTCGCGACCGGCTGCTGCTGCACGCCATCTCCGAGGCCTATCGCAATGTGATTCCGCCCACCAGCTTTCCGGTGGTTCTGCTCTTTTTGGAGCTGCCGCCCGAAGAGGTGGACGTAAATGTCCACCCGGCCAAGACCGAAGTCCGCTTTCGCCAGCAGAACCTGATGCACGACTTTGTCCGCGACAGCGTGCGCACCGCGCTGATCAAAGCCCGGCCCGCCGCCGGCTTTCTGGCCGCGCTGGACTCCGCACCCGCCGCCAGTTCCTCGCTGATGCCCCCGTCCGCCTCGCCCTTGCCCGGCGCGCCGGAGAGCGATTCACGATTGCCCGAGCCCGACTCCGATCCGGCCGCATTCCAGTCCGCCGGGGCAGACGCCGCAGCCTTTGAGCTGACGCCGCGGCTACCCGCGCCCGTTCCCGGCAAACTGCCCTTTGCCGCCCAGAGCGAGGGCTGGGACGGAAATGACCGGCAAGCGTGGGGCAAGGCCGCGGCGGCGCTTTTCCAGCCGGCCAGCCTGCCGCCCGCCGGCGATTGCTCCCCAGGCCCCGGCGATGCAGCCCGAACGAATCCGGCGACGGAGACGTCTCTGGTCGAGGCCGAGCAGGCCGCCGCCAATTTGAACCACCTCGGCTCGCTGCGCCCGCTGGGACAGTTGCGCGACTCGTTCATTCTGGCCACCGGCGAGGACGGATTGTGGATTATCGACCAGCATGTGGCACACGAACGAATTCTTTTTGAAAAAATTTTACGGGATCGCACCGTCGAAAAGGTGCAGCGCCAAAGGTTACTAATGCCCGTGCTGGTGGAACTAAAGACATCACAAATGGTAATCTTCACTAGCATCGCCGAGGAGCTGGAACGGAATGGATTCGATGTAGAACCCTTTGGTCCTCAAACACTTGCAGTCAAGGCCGCCCCGATTGGCCTGGAAGGAGCGGCTCTGGAGCGGATGTTGGCCGAAGTCATCGAGCAATCCAGCGCTGATTCAGACGAACCTATGCAAAATCATGATCTTACAGCTCTAAGGACGCGGATAGCCGCTTCCATCGCCTGTCATTCAGCGATCAAGGTGAACACGCCTCTTGACTCGGTTCGCATGGAATGGTTACTATCGGAACTGGCTAAAACGAGCCATCCAACCAATTGCCCCCATGGACGTCCAATAGCTTTGCTGTATTCTTGGAAAGAGATCCAGCGGGCCTTCCATCGTATTTGAAGTGCATGGAAGGTGGCAGCCCTCCTCTTAGGGGACGGGGTTACCCGGCGCCAACGCCAGCCTGGAAGTGAGGTTTTTCTTTGACATCGGAACAATTGGAAGCATCGCGCGCCGAAAGGATGCGCCTGGACGGACATGGGGCACTCACACTTGAGGACGCCCGGACGTGGATTGAGGAGACTGGATTGTGTCTCTTCCTGCCCAGAAGGCAGTATTCCTCCTCCATCGCGCCGTCGTTTGTTGAGGCTGTCGCCGGCAAGCGCGACGCCACCCCTGATCGCGAAATCGTTGCCTTAGCCGAAGAGTTGCTGGTGCGCCTGGAGACAGACGGCGTGGCAGTGCGCCTGAACCTGCTGGGTCTGCCCGGCGAGGCCCCTGATTTCGTGGTGGCAAGCTGGGTTCTGCCCTACGTCTATGCCCTGCGCGGCGACCGCGACTGGCGCCGCACCCCGCAACTGACTGGTTCGCGCCAGGTTTCGCAACTGGCCATCGAGGCTTACAAGCTGCTGGAGGCTGGCGACACCACCCTTGCCAAGCTCACTCACGCTCTGGGCAGGGAAGTCACAGAAGCCGCCGTTCTGCGCGCCATCACCGAGCTCTGGCAACAGCTTCGCATCATTCCGGTTGTCTCCGCTCCCGGCCAGGCTACTCAGTGGCAACTGCTCCGCCTGCGCTTCCAGAAAGCCATTGCAGAAGGCGCCTCCACTTCTCAGGTGACCGCCATCTCGGTGCTTGCCTCGATTTACCTGCAAGCAGTGATCGCCGCCGGTATGGAAGAGGTCGAGCTCTACCTGGCGCCGCTCACCGCCCGCAGCAAGGTGCGTGAAGTGCTGCGCGGCCTGGTCGCCACCCGCCAGGTCCACACCATCTCGCTGGGGCATGCGCCGCTGTTCTATGTTGCCGGCACATTGCCGGAGTTCGCGGTCGCACCCACCATTTACGCCAGTTCGTCGATGCCGGCCTCCACGTATTTCCTGCGCTTCAACGACCATGAAGAGGAGTTGCCGGAGCCTGCGGCAGCCAAGCAGAGTTTGCCGGATGCTGCAGCCCCGCATAAGCCCGTCGAGGCTCACACTCCCCGCGCCGCGGCCACCCGCAAACCGGCCGCCAGTGGGAAATCCGCTGCTTCCCGGCCCCACTTCAGCCGCCCGGCCACTCACTCCCGCGATCGCAAGCCGGCGCAATCGTCCTCCGGCAGCCGTCCGGCGCGCCGCGTTGCCTCCGACTCCCGGCCCGCCGGTGTGCGGCCAGCCAGTGGCGCGCGGTCGGCCTCTACTGCTCGCTGGAGTACCAAGGCAGCCGCCGGCGCCAACGGCAAGCGCAACGACGCCCATGCCGGCACAGCTTCGAACAATGGCAAACCCTCCAACGGAAATGGCCGCCCGGCGGCTCGGCCGGCCAATGGCGCCTCCGGAACACGCTCCGCCAACTCTCCCGCGCCCGCCTGGGGACAACGCAAGGTCAACTCCAACGGCTCCAAGCCCGCCGGAAAGTCCGCCACAACCTCCCGCGGCGCCAGCAGCCCGGTTCGTGGCGCCAGCGCCTCGCGGGGCAGCAGCCGCAAGCCCGCACTTGCCGCCGGCGCCAAAGCGGGAAACAGCAAGCGGTTTGGCTTTACTGCCCGGCCCAAGCAGGGGACGAAGAAGCGCGGATGAGTGCCTCCTCTTTCAGCTCTCTCCCTCCGGCCCGCAAGGTCATCGTCGCCATCGACGGCCCTGCCGGAGCGGGAAAGAGCACCATCGCCCGCCATTTGGCCCAGCGTTTCGGACTGTTGAACCTGGAAACCGGGGCCATGTACCGCGCCTTTGCCCTCAAGGCCCTCCGCGCGGATATTCCGTTACAGGATAGTCAGCGCCTGGAAGCCCTAGCCGCCGAAACAGTGATCTGCCTGGAACCCGGTGAGGAAGAGAATCGCGTTCTGCTCGACGGCGAGGACGTGACCGGCCTGATCCGCAATCAAACGGTCACTGACGCCGCCTCCCAGGTCAGCGTATGGCCCGCCATTCGCGCCTGGCTCGTCCGCCTACAGCAGCAGATGGGCGCCGAGGGTAGCGTAGTCATGGAGGGCCGCGACATCGGCACCGTGGTCTTTCCTCACGCCGAGGTCAAAATCTTCCTCGATGCCGCCCCCGAAGTGCGCGGCCTGCGCCGTTACGACCAGGTTGCCCAACTCGGCCCCGCCCCGGCCATCCAACCCGAAGAGGTGATCCGCGACCTGCGCGCCCGCGATGAGCGCGACCGCAACCGCGCCGATTCGCCGCTCAAACCGGCCCCGGACGCCGTTCTGCTGGATTCGACTCACCTGACGCTGGATGAGGTTGTCGCCGCCGCCGAGGCCATTGTGACCGCCAAGCTCGCGCAGATACATCACGGCGGTGGGGTTGGTTACGCCATCCCAAACGGTCTCCCGTCACTCAGGAAGTCGTCGAAGGAGTAGACATCGGGCTCGGTCTTGAAGAGGAAGCAGCTCATGCGGTTCATGGAAAGCGAGAACCGGCAAGAAAGAAATAGCGAGTCCGTTACAATTAAGAGGCTATGATACGTTTTTCAACTGCCGGGGAGTCGCATGGGGAGGCGCTGATCGCGCTGGTCTCGGGGCTACCTGCCGGCGTGCCTGTTGATCTGGAGTTCGTCAACCGCGAGCTGTGGCGGCGGCAGCAGGGCTACGGGCGCGGCGGGCGCATGAAGATTGAGACCGACAATGCCCACGTACTGAGCGGCGTGCGCCACGGCAAGACCATCGGCTCGCCGATTGCCATCGAGATCGTCAACCGCGACTGGAAGAACTGGGAGGCCAAGCTGCCTGTTGAAGCCGGCGATCCCGCGCTGCATCAGGCGGTTGCCTCGCCCAGGCCCGGCCACGCGGACCTGGCCGGCGCGCTCAAGTACAACTTTCCCGATGCCCGTTACGTGCTGGAGCGGGCCTCGGCGCGCGAAACCACGGCCCGCGTGGCCGCCGGCGCCTTTGCCAAGCTGATGCTGCGGACGCTGGGGATTGAAGTGGTGAGCCACGTGATCCGCGTGGGGCGCGTCGAGTTGGAGCGCGCAGCAGCGTGGGAGGAGATTGCTGCTCTGGCCGCCCGCGATGAGGTTGTGCTGGGCTGCGTGGATGAGCCAACCGAGGCTCGCATGAAGGAAGAGGTCGAGGATGCTGCGCGCACCGGCGACACGGTGGGCGGCGTCTTCGAGGTGGTTGTGCATGGCGCGCCCGCCGGCCTGGGAAGCTCTGCCAACTGGGATGACAAGCTGGACGGCATGCTCTCCGGGGCGGTGATGAGCATTCAGGCAGTCAAGGCGGTCGAGATCGGCCGCGGCATGGTGGCGGCCGAGAGCTTCGGCTCCGCGGTTCACGACCCGATTCACTACTCCGCAGAAGAGACCGGCAAGCCGACACGCTTCACCCGTCCGCAGAACAACGCCGGCGGCATCGAGGGCGGCGTCTCGAACGGCGAAGACATTGTGGTTCGCGGCTACCTGAAGCCGATCTCGACGCTGCGCAAGCCGCTGGAGTCGGTGCGCTTTGATACGCGCGAGAAGACCAGCGCCAGCTACGAGCGTAGCGACATTTGCGTGGTACCTGCGGCGGGCGTGGTGGCTGAGGCGATGGTTGCGCTGACCATTACGCGCGTGGCGCAGGAGAAGTTCGGCGGCGATTCGGCGCTGGAATTGCGACGAAATTTTGACGGATACATCGAACAGTTACGGAGATTCTAGCTGACGGATGATTCTTAAAATTGTCAAATATCCCGATCCGGTGCTTTCGCGGCCCGGTGAACCCATCACCGAGTTCAACGACGAGTTGCGCAAGCTCGTCGCCGATATGTTCGAGACCACCTATGCTTCGCAGGGCATCGGACTGGCCGCGCCGCAGGTGGGCGTCTCCAAAAGGCTCACGGTGGTCGACCTGAGCGTAGGCAAAGTGCCTGAAGACAAGCTGGTGCTCATCAACCCCGAGATCATCTTCAGCGATGGCAAACTCTACGAGGAAGAAGGCTGCCTGAGCTTTCCCGATATCCGCGAGAAGGTGGTGCGCCACGCCAAGGTGCGCATCCGCGCCCAGGACGAAAAGGGCAAGTGGTTCGAGATGGATGGCGAAGACGTGCTCTCGCGCTGCTTCCAGCATGAGATCGACCACGTGGACGGAATGTTGTTCATCTTCCGCATGAGCGCCCTCAAGCGCGACCTGGTACAGCGCAAGATCAGGAAGCTGATCCGTGAAGATAAGTGGTAGAGAGATGAAACTGGTCTTCTGCGGGACTCCGCGCTTTGCTGTGCCGACGCTTGAAGCGCTGCGCGCGGCGGACTATGAACTTGCCTTGGTGATCACACAGCCCGACCGGCCCGTGGGTCGAGATCGCCAACTCACCGCTACGCCCGTCAAGCTGGCCGCTCTGGAAGCTGGCCTTGCGGTCGTTCAGCCGGAAAAGATTCGAAACAACCAGGAGTTTCGCGCGCAACTGGAAGCCATTGCCCCCGAAGCCATTGTTGTTGTGGCCTATGGACGCCTGATTCCGCCCTGGATGCTGGCGCTACCGCGGCTGGGCTGCATTAACCTGCACGCCTCCTTGCTGCCCCGCTACCGTGGCGCCGCGCCGATTCAATGGGCCGTGGCCAACGGCGATGTCTTCACCGGCAACACCACCATGCTGCTCGAAGAGGGCCTCGACACCGGCCCGATTCTGCTGCAACGGGCCTTCGGCATCGCCCCGGAGCTGGCCGCAGTGGAGTTGCTCGATGAGTTGGCTTGGGGCGGCGCACAGCTGATGGTGAAGACGCTGGCCGGCCTGGCCGATGGTAGCATCCAGCCCAAGCCGCAAAACCACGAGGCAGCGACACTTGCTCCGATTCTGAATCGCGAAGACGGGCGCATGGTCTTTGCCGCGCGCACGGCGACGGAATTGAAGAATCGCTGGCGCGGCTTTCAGCCCTGGCCGGGCGCCTTTACCGCGCTCGACGGCAAGAAACTGATCGTTCATCGCATGAGCGTCGTGGACGCTTCAACCTTTGCGGCGCCAATTGCCGCTGAACCCGGCCGGATTCACGTGGAAGGCCATCGTCTTTTTGTTGCCTGCGCTCAAAAAACCTGGCTGGAACTGGTTGAAGTCCAACTCGAAGGCAAGAAGCGCTTGACGGCCAGTGAGTTTCTGCGTGGGGCTGTATTGGCTGAAGGTGAGCGACTCGGGGCCGCGACGCCATGACCGCCAAGAAGAAGGCAGGCGCGGCGAAGAGTGCTCCGAAGAATCGTCCGGCAAAAATCTCCCCCGCCCGCAAAGCCGCCTTCAACGTTCTTCTAGCCGTTGAGCGCGGCCACTCCCACAGCGACGATTTGCTGCGCGGCAAAGCCGTCAACGCACTCTCGGCACCCGACCGCAACCTGGCCACGGCGCTGGTGCTGGGTGTGCTGCGCTGGCAGATTCTCCTCGACCACCAGTTTCACTCTCTGCTCGCCCGGCCCAACGCCAAGCTCGACGCGGAGATTCTTATTGCCATGCGCCTGGGCGCATTTCAGTTGCTGCGCATGGACCGCATCCCCGCCCGCGCCGCGATCGACGAGAGCGTGGAGTTGGCCAAGCAGGCCGGCCATCGCTTCGCCTCCGCCATGGTCAACGCCGTGCTGCGTAAGCTGGCGAAGGCTGAACAGGCTGCGGAAGAACTCGAGATTTCAGGTGAAATTGTCGGAAAGCATCCCTCCGTGGCTAAAGCCAGCATTGATTCTGTTGGCTTTATGCGGAGGTTGAAACTCCAACCTCCCTCTGGATCGAGTATTTCCGCAGCCTGTATAGCCCCAAAGGGAAAACTTTCGGAAGACCTGGAAGCCCACCCCGCGTGGATGGTCGAGCGCTGGATTAATTTCTACGGCATGGAAGCGGTGAGGGCTATCTGCCGCCACGACCAGAGCCAGCCCTTTCTGACGGTACGGATCGCCGATGCTATTACTGATAGACAACCGCTAGTCGGGGTTCATGGTCTCCCACCCTTTCCGCAGGAAAACGCGGAAAGGATGGGGCACCCAACTGTATTGGCCGAACTCAGCGCAGCCGGCATCGTCCTCGAATCCGGCGAAGTGCTCACCGCCGCGCGCACTGTCGTCTCCGGCGACGTAATCGCGACCGAAGCCTTCCGCGAGGACCGCGTGCGCATTCAGGATGAGGGCTCGCAACTGGTGGCCGAGCTGGCCAGCCATGCCAGCGAGAATCCCGACCAAAAAGTGAAAAGAATCTTTGATACCTGCGCCGCGCCCGGCGGCAAGACGCTGATCCTGGCCGAGCGCAATCCGACGGCCAGCATCGTGGCTTGCGAATCCAGCACGCCCAGATTGGAGCAGATGCGGAAGCGGCTGGCCAGCCTCGGCGGCCGGATCGAATGCCGCTTGGCCGACGCAACCGCGTTGACGGAAGAGGCGTCCTTCGACCTTGCGCTGGCCGATGTGCCCTGTAGCGGCACCGGAACGCTGGGCCGCAATCCGGAGATTCGCCACCGCCTGCGCCCGGACGACCTGGCTCGCCAAGCCGAACAACAGCGGGCAATTCTCACGGCCGCACTACGCGCCGTCCGCCCCGGCGGCTTCGTAGTCTATTCCACTTGTTCGCTGGAGCCGGAAGAGAACGAGCAGGTCGTCGCCTCAGTGCTTGCCGCAAACCCGAACGCTCGCCTGCTTTCGCTCGAAAGCCGCATCGATCAGCTTCTTCGCAAAGACATTCTAACGCCTGAAGGCGCGGAACGCCTGTGCGGCAGCCTCACGCCCGAAGGCTGCCTCCGCCTGCTGCCCGGAGCATTTCGTACGGATGGCTTTTTTATTGCGCTGATTGAAAGATTCGCCTGAAAGTAAGCGTAGTTACCGCTTATGCCACGAGCGCCGATAGGAAGTCCGAATGCCTCAACAGCGGCCCTATTCGCTGTTTCCTACTCCCTATTTCCTTGACTTTCTCACTTCGCCACCGTCAGCTTCACCAGATCGCTCTGTTCGACACGCGCGCCGGCCGGCGGCCATTGCACTATTACCGCACCCGGCTTCACAGGCGGCATGGAGAGCGCGTCTCCGTTGCCGATCGGCGCAACCGGTACATCCACAAATTTTGTCGCGGACTGGATGCCCACCCTGGACAGCTCAGCCTGTGCGCTGACCACCGGCAGGCCAGCCAGATCGGGCATGACAAAGCCGTCGGGCGCATCGTCGCTTGCCGCGGCCACCAGCAGGTTGATGCTGGGCCGCGCAATGCCCTGAGCGTGCGCCGGCGGATCCTGGGCCAGTACCGTTCCCTCGGCCGCCGCGCCGTAGGGAAGCCGCGCCGTCACGCCCACCTCCAGGCCTACGCGCCGCAACTCCAGCGCCGCCACGCGCTCATCCAAACCCACGGTCTCCGGCACTTCCACCTTTTGCGGCCCCAGGCTCTCAGAGACGCGCACGCGCCACTCCCGCCGCACCACCGTTCCCGGCGCGGGCGACTGCGTAAGAATATGTCCCTGAGCTACGTCTCCCGAGTAGTAGCGATTGTCCACGTCCAGATCAAGGCCCAGTCCCGAGGTCTGGCTGCGCGCTTCGGCCACGGTCATCCCTTTGAGCGCGGGCACCTGCACTTCCGCGCCGTGAATGGCGAAGTGCATGGTGGCGATGGCCGCCAGCAGCGCCGTTGCCACCAGCAGCATCACCAGCGAACCCACTTGGAAAAAGTAGACGAAGTGGCGAGTTCTCATATTAGTTTCTATTGTCCCTCGGGAGAGAAGGCCTGAACAAGTAATCGCCGTGAAGCCAACAATTTCTTTCGATTGTCGAATGATCCGGCAATCTTCAAAAACAGCGCCGTGTATGCCAGGAACCCACCCCGGAGTGTTGACGATTTGTTTCGGCGGCCCGCGGCCCGTAGAATCAGCATTAGCGGTGGATTGCGCTGGATTACGCGCCGGGAGCCGCACAGGAGCTGATGAGCGAACAGGCAACTTCCCCTCAGGCACAGATGTCATCACCGGCATGGATCAGGATCGAGCGGGCGCGGCATCCGCAGCGGCCTTACCCAATGGATTTTATTGAGCGAATCTTTACGGATTTCAGCGAGATTCACGGGGATCGCGCCTATGGCGACGACGAGGCCGTGGCTTGCGGAATGGCGCGCCTCCAGGGCGAAGAGGTGCTGGTGATCGGCAACCGCAAGGGCGGATCGACGAAAGATCGCGTGCGGCGCAACTTCGGAATGCCGCATCCGGAGGGCTACCGCAAGGCGCTCCGGGCGATGAAGATTGCCGAGAAGTTTGGGCGGCCGGTGATCAGCTTTATCGATCTGCCAGGGGCTTTTCCGGGGTTGGGCGCGGAGGAGCGGGGCCAGGCCGAGGCGATTGCGCGGAATCTGCTGGAGATGTCGCGGCTGAGGGTGCCGACGATCTCGGTGATCAGCGGCGAGGGCGGATCGGGCGGCGCGCTGGCTTTGGCCGTAGCGGATCGTGTGCTGATTCTGGAGAATGCGCTCTACTTTGTCATTACGCCGGAGTCGTGCGCGGCCATTATGTGGCACGATGCGGCGCACAAACAACTGGCCGCGGAAGCAATGCGCATCAGTGCGCCAGAAGTGGCCGCGCTGGGCTGCGTGGACGAAATTATTCTGGAACCGCCGGAGGGGATTCACACCGACCGCGTGGCGGGATGCGGCCTGGTTGGCATGGCGCTCAAGAAGCACCTGGACGAACTGAAGGCGCAGCCCGTCGACGAGCTGGTGGCCGCGCGCCAGGCCAAATTTCGCACGATCGCGCAGTTCTATACGGAAGGTTGATGACCATGAGCACTCCCCAGCCCGCCAACAGCCGCTTCCGGGCGTATGTCCAATTTGTCGCCGCGGTCCTCTACTTCTTTCTGGCGCGGGGGCTGGCTCATCGCCTAGCGCTGGGAGATGCGACCGAACCGTTTCTGCCGCTGGTAGAACAAGCGTTGCTGGCATTTCTGCTGCTGCTGGGCTATGCGGTGATGGGCTTTTGGCTCGACCGCGAGGCCCATCCGGTGAGCGCGCAGGGGCTGCCATGGCGGAGCGGCTGTCCGGGCGAGGCGGGAATGGGCGTGGCCGTGGGCTGGGCGCTGGCCGTGGCTTGCGTTTTACCGATGGTCGTGGGCGGTGGCATCGCCATTGTGCTGGTTCTGGGGCCTTCTGCCTGGGGATGGCTCATGGCCGACGCTGCATTCTTCGCGCTGGCCGCGCTGGCTGAAGAAATTGCCTTTCGCGGCTACGGGTTTCAACGATTTGAACGCGCGGTGGGTCCGCTGGGAGCGGCGCTCGGCTTTGCGGCCTTTTATGCCATTGTGCAGGCGCTTCTGCCCGGATCGAACCACGCCAGCATTGCCGTCTCGGTGATGCTGAGTCTGGTGCTCTCTACAGCTTACCTACGCAGCCGCGCATTGTGGGTGAGCTGGGGGATCAACTTCGGCTGGAAGGCCAGCCGCGCGCTGGTCTTCGGGCTGGCCATCAGCGGCGTCAGCAATCATTCGCCGGTGGTGCAGGGCAATCCGATGGGGCCGTTCTGGCTGACCGGCGGAGGCTTTGGGCTGGACGGCAGTTGGGTGGCCTTCGTTGCGCTGCTGATCGCGCTGCCGGTGGTCTATCGCCTGACGCGTGAGCTGGACTACAAATATAATGCGTCGTTGATTGTGCCGGGCGGCATTCCGGTGGACCTGGACGCGGCGGGGCGCCGCCAGCATGAGGCCGCAATGGGGCCGGCCGCACCCGCTGCACCCTCGCTGGTGCAGATTCTGCCCTTGGCCACCCCGCCGCCGGAGCCGCCTTCGGCAGAGAAGCCCCCCGCTTCCAGCTAAATGTGTCTTGGCTAAACCAAACCATCTTCGTCACGCGGCTTTACTATGATCTGATCTCCGGCCAGCCGCTCCAACTGATTCCGCCAGTCAAGCGACTCGACAAAGCTCTTCGACTCCCGCCAGCCGGGTTCGACAATGACATGCAGCTCCAGATAAACCCGTGTGCCGATCAGCGACTCGATCTTGTGCCGCGCGCCGGTGCCGATCTCCTTCAGCTTGGAGCCGCCTTTGCCGATCAGAATCGCCTTCTGTCCGTCGCGCTCACAATAAATCGCCGCCGCGATGCGTGTGAGCGGTAACCGGGCCGGAGCTTGGCCTTTCTTGCGCGGCGGAGCCGGCGGCTCGGCCTCTTCGTAGCGCTCAATCACCACGGCCGAGGCGTAGGGAACCTCTTCGCCAGTCTCGACCAGAATGCTCTCGCGAATCAACTCAGCGACCATGAAGCGCTGCGGCTGGTCGGTGTACTGGTCCTTGGGGTAGTAGCGCTCGCCAACGGGCAGCGCCTCGACGATCTTGCGAATAAGGAGGTTCAGACCGTCGCGCTTGCGGGCGCTCACCGGAATAACCTGTGCAAAGCCGAAGTGCCGGGTCAGCGTGTCGATCAGCGGCAGCAGATGGTCCTTGGCGACGAGATCGATCTTGGTGAGCAGCAGAAAGACCGGGCAGTCGAGCTTGCGGATCAGGCCGAAGAGGAACTCGTCCTCGCTGGCCCAGTTGGTGCGCTCGCGTTTGGGGGATTCTGGACTCCCAGGTCTCAAAGTCGAGACCTGGGGCACCCGGGTGGCAGGTTCCGCAGCTGCTTCCAACTGCACTCGCCGCGTCGCATCCATCAGTACCAGCACCACATCGCGGGTTTCCAGTGCTTCGTAGACCTCTTGCAACATCCGCCGGTCGAGGTGCGAGCCGGGCTTGTGGACGCCGGGAGTATCGACAAAGACGATCTGCGCCGCCGGATGCACGCCCTTGCGCGCCGGAACCTCGACCACCCCGGCGATGCGATTGCGGGTAGTCTGCGGCTTGGCGGAGACGATGGCGACCTTTTCGCCGGTCAGGGCGTTGAGCAGTGTGCTTTTACCGGCGTTCGGCCGGCCGAGAATGGCGACAAATCCAGATTTCAAAGGGTTTTCAGACTCCTGACTACTATTATCGCGGATTTCGAAGAGCCAGGGGGCTATCATTGCGTATGGGCAGCGAAGGCCAAACTGAACGCCTTATTCTTCGCCCGCTGGAGATGGCCGATGCGCGGCAGATGCAGGCGCTCTTCCCGCAATGGGAGATCGTTCGTTTTCTGCTGAATCGCGTGCCTTGGCCCTACCCGCCCGATGGCGCGCTCCTGTATTGCCGGGACATTGCACTTCCCCAGGCAGCGCGCGGAGAAGCGTGGCACTGGACGATCCGCCTGGCCACCGAGCCATCCCAAATGATCGGGCTCATCAGCCTGTTCAAAGGCGCTTGGGATAATCGCAAATTCTGGCTTGGCCTTCCCTGGCATGGGCTTGGGATGATGAGCGAGGCTTGCGTATGGGCCAATGACTTTTGGTTTGATAACCTCGGATTTCCCATTTTGCGAGTTGCCAAGGCTGTTTCCAACTATCCGTCGCGCCGAATCTCTGTGAAGCAGGGAATGCGCGTCGTGACCGTGGTTGAGCGGGATTACGTTTCGGGTCCATTTCAGGCGGAAGTCTGGGAGCTGACTGCCGACGAGTGGCGCGCATGGAAGAATCGGGGAGATTAGCCCGATCGACGGGTTCAGGTTGAGGTTTGTAGTTTCCCACCCTTTCTCAAAGTACGCGAAAGGATGGGGCACCCAGCCTCTGTTCGGGAATTAAGAAGCAGGCGTTGATCCCGCTTCACCTGCCGGCGGAAAGACGCGCAGGCGCTCGACGCGGCGGTCGGTGGAGGCTACGATTTCCATGCGCAGGCCGGCGGATTCCAGCAGAACAACTTCGCCGGGGAGCGGGATGCGGCCTTCGATCTCGCTGACCAGGCCACCCAGCGTGGTGGCTTCATAGGCTCCGTCCAGATCACTCAGGCTGGCCGACTCGCCGAAGAGGCTGGGCAATTGGTCGACGGGGAAGCTGCCGGGAATGAGCCAGACGCCGCCGGGTTCGCGTTGCGGCTCTTCGATGGGAGTCTCCTCTTCGTGCTCATCGCGGATTTCGCCGACGATCTCTTCGAGCAGGTCTTCGATGGTGACCAAGCCGCTAACGCCGCCGTACTCGTCGATCACGATGCGCATGTGCTGCTTCTCGCGCTGCATCTCGCGCAGCAGCTCGTAGACGCGCTTGGTTTCGGGGACGAACTCCGCCTCGCGCGCCATGCTGGCGACGGTGCGTGCGCCGGCCTCGGTATCGGCGATTTGCAGCAGGTCGTGGGCGAAGGCGATGCCGGTAATGTTGTCGATGGAGCCCGAGTAGACCGGCACGCGAGAGAAGTTGTGCTCGCGCAGCTCTTCGAGGAAGGCTTCCAGGGTGAGGGTCGCGGGCACGGCGAAGACCTCGGGGCGCGGAGTCATCACCTCGCGGACCAGCTTGTCGCCGAACTCGACGGCGGAGCGGACCAGCTCGCGGTCGCTCTCTTCAAGGATGCCCTCTTCTTCGCCGGCTTCGAGCAGCGCCTCCACATCAGCTTCGCTCTCCTCTTCGGCAGTGACCGGCTCCTCGGCCAGCGAGGCCACGGAGTAAAAGAAGCGCACGAAGACGGTGATGGGCGTCATCAGCCAGAGCAGCAAACGGATGGGCCAGACCAGACGCCTCGCCCAGCGCCCGCGCGTGCGGTTGAAGAGCATCGTGGGCAGAAGATGGTTGCAGAAGACCACCACCAGCACCACGGCGAGAACGGCCTGGGCGATCTCGCCGGGGGTGGGGCGGGCCAGATATGGGGCGCGATCAAAGAGGACGGCGCCGAACTCGAGGGCGATGATGCCCAGGGTGAGCTGCTGCAAGACGGCCGCGCAGATCTCCGCGTGTCCGCGAGTGAGGCCCAGTTGCGGTTCGACCAGTTCCTCCCAGGCGTCGAGGTTTTCTTCGATTTCGCGGGTCAGAATCTTGCCGAACTCGCTGTAGACGCGGCTGATGTACGAGGCCAGCGTCTCGACCGCGGCGAGGAAGAGGATAAGGAGAATGAAGAGCGGGGTCATGGCCGGACTCCCGGTAGCGGGTTGCGGTTCGTGGATTCCCAGGTCTCAAAATCGAGACCTGGGCCACCCGCCCCCCGTTTGCGGGTTGAGGTTTGTGGATTCCCAGGTCCGAAAATCCGGACCTGGGGCACCCGAGTTTCCGCGCGCTCGATCAGCCCTTGCGACAGGCCCAGCCGTGTGCGGAGCAGCCTCTCGCGGCGGGCCATCTTGCCCATATCGGCCACGTGGTCGTGGCCGGCCAGGTGGAGCAAGCCATGCAGGATGAGCACCTTGATCTCGGTCGAAAGCGAGTGATTCCGCTCGACGGCCTGGCGCAGCGCGGTGGGCACGCTGATGGCCAGATCGCCGGCGATTTCTTCAGCGCCGATGCCATCCGCCGGAAACGAAAGCACGTCGGTTGCCTTGTTCTTGCCGCGGAACCGGCGATTGAGTTTGCGCATCGCGGCGTCGGTTGTGAACAGCACGGTTACCTCGCCGCGTAAGCGAACAGCGGCCTGCGCCTGGGATAGAAAACGGGCCAACGTGCGGGCGGTGGGAAGGCGGCGGGAGCGGGGAGTTACCAAGGTGCCCAGAGCAGCCGTCCGCTCCGTCGAAGCCATGCTCGGCGCGGGGTCAGGTTCCAGGTCTGGGTCCAGAAGGATCATCGTCCTCGGAGGCGCAAGGAACGCGGCCCCGGTTCATCTTCATTCTACGCGCATCAGTGTATCCCGCCCCGAGAACCATACGAACCGGGAAACAGGTTTTCTCGTTACCTGTTCAGCCATGCCCTTTCGAAGCAGCCAGGCTGCCGCGTACGGCAATCTTATTGAAGGTTCTACTCCTGCGGTGGAAGCGCGAAATAGCCTTTGCGGACCTGCACCTTCATGCCGTCGCCGCGGCATTCGACGCTGAGCTTGCGGAAGCCACCGTCCAGCTTGGTGTTGATGGGCGTGTAGGTGACGACGTACTCGGTGCGCAGCTCGTCCTCGATCTGCTGGAAGGCGGCTTCGAGCTTCTTGCCGTTGTTGCCCACGTCGATCAGCCGGCCGCCGGTCTCCTCTGTCAACTTCTTCATCGCCGAGTAACCGCTGTAGCCAAATCCCCCATAAAAGCCCCGGTCGGCAATCAGAATCGTGTACACGATGACGTTGGCCTTCTGCGCCGCGGCAATCGCCTCGTTGATCTTGACGCGGCTGCCCTCATCCTCGCCGTCGGTGAGCAGAATCATCGCTTTGCGACCCGTCTCCTGGCTCATCTTCTGGTTGGCGGCTAGATAGACCGCATCGTAGAGCAAGGTTCCCTTGGGCGCTCCGATGGTGGGGATGGTGCCGCCGCCTGCGCCGGGAATGCCCGCCGCGCCATTGCCGCCGGCGGTGTTGATTTCGGCATGGCTCATCGCGCGCGATAACTGCAGCGCGCTGTTGGTGTAGTCCTGCAAGAGGTCCACATCCACATCAAAGGAGAGCAGAAAGGCCTCATCCTTTTTTTGCAGGACACGCTCCAGGAACTGGCTGCCCACATCCTGCTCCAGGGAGAGCACGCGCTGCTGGCTGCCCGAGGTGTCCAACAGAATCCCCAGGGTCAGCGGCAGATGCGACTCGGCTGCAAAGTTCTTGAGCGTCTGCGGAACCTTGTCTTCCGAGACCGTGCAATCGTCCTTGCCGAGGTGAGGAACCAGGTTGCCGCTCTTGTCCTTGACGGTGAAGACGACATCCACCAGGCTGACGCTGAGCTTGAGCGTCGCCACCGGCTCTTCCTCGGTCGGAGCCGGGGCAGTGCTGACCGGGGGCGCATCCGGCGATGGAGCAAGCTGGGCCCATCCGGCCGGAAGCAGCGCCGGCAGGCCACAGAGTAAAACGGCAAATCCCCAACGATTACACATTCTGGTCCTTTAGACGCATTTGGGGCTCAAGAGGAAAGCATACGCCAGGATTTCCTGCTGGACGCAACCAGCGCGGCTTTGGCGCGTCTGATACTCTGACGATTGAAGACTTGCGTCAGTATTCAGTTGTCAGTGGTCAGTTCTCAGTTGTCGCTGACCGCTGGCCACTGGAAACGCCAGATTCATCGGCGATCAAAGGTCGTTTTTATCTGATCACTGAAAAATGACCACTGACCACTGGAGAAACCCTGTGAAGCTAGGTTTTACGGCAATAGCGCTGGCAGCGCTCCTGAGTTCGAGCCTGAGTTGGACGGCTCTGGCCCAACAGCAGCAACCCACCGTGCCCGACGCTCCTACGCCCCAGGCGCCCAAGCCGCTGTCGGATGTGGACGGACCGATTACCCCCGGCAAGGGCGCCGGAGACGAGCAGTCCGGAGCCGCTTCGTCCTCGAATCCCTCGGTTCAGCAGCAGCGCCCCTGGAGCAGCAGCCAGGCGTCCGGCAGTCAGGTCAAGGACGAGGTCCAAACCGCGCCGCCTGAGATACCCACTGCCGGCGAGGGCGTTGACAAAGTGACCACCCTGATCATGCACGTGAACTTCGTCGAAGTTCCGGTCACCGTGAAGGACACGAAGGGCAAGCTGGTGGCCGGCCTCACCTACCGCGACTTCAAGGTCTTCGAGAACGACACTCGTGAGCCCATTGCTTTTTTCACCACGGATTCCTTCCCGCTTTCGATTGCTTTCGTGCTCGATCAAAGCCTGACCTCGGACGTGATGGCCAAGGTGAACAACTCGCTGGGCGCCATCCAGGGCGCGCTCACGCCTATTGACGAAGTGGCTGTCTTCTCTTACAACCACGGCGCGCAGGAGCGGACAGGCTTTACCGGCGCGCAGAGCGCGCGTCTGCCCGCCGTGCTGGCCCTCACCAAGGAGACCGGCAGCGAGATGCTGGTGCCGATCAATGACGGCCCCATGGCCGGCTGCAACGTTCGCCAGAACGGCAACTGCGTCGACCCCAACCTGCAGCCCGGACGCTCGGCAGGCGGCAACACGTTCATGACCATCCCCAAGGAGATTCACACCCTCAACGACGCCATCCTGGCCGCGGCCAAGGAACTCTCGACGCGCCCCAAGGGCCGCCGCCGCATCATCTACGTCATCAGCGACGGCAAGGAGTACGGCAGCAAGGCCAAGTACGCTGAGGTGCAGCGCTACCTGTGGACCAACAAGATCGCGGTCTACGGCACGCTGGTGGGCGATTCGGCCCGCTGGGGCGAGAGCTACGTGAGCCGCCTCCACATACCCGGCATGATGTATGACAACCTCCTGGCCAAGTACATCTTTGCCACCGGCGGCACACCGGACTTCGAGGGCGGCACGGACGGCATCGAAAAGAGCTATGCCAAGATCGCCGAAGAGGCGCGCAACCAGTACACGCTGGGCTACTACAGCCACCAGCCGTTCATCGACGGCAAGTTCCGCAAGATCGAGGTGCGCGTCGACCGGCCCGGCATGGAGGTCATCAACAAGAACGGCTATTACCCATCGGGGCAGGATTACCGCTAATCTGGGCTGGTATGGTTTCCACTCAACCGGCAAAAAACACGAAAGGCCTGTGCGTCCGCACAGGCCTTTTTGCTTGAACGAACCAACGAATGCGCCGTGAGCCATGGATAACCGGCTCTCACCGTCTGCTATCCACGCGACTGGCAAGAGCGGCAAACATATTCCGCCACTTTGAATCCAAGCGGATTTTCGAATCGATTACCGCATCGGCTGCAAACGACATGGTCCATCTCCGCGGACGGAGGCGCGGCCGGCGTTGAGGCCAGAGGAGGCGCGGGGGCCACGGTCTGTTGCACCGTTGGCTGCACGGTTGGCGTGGCGGGCGCGGGGTCGGTGATGCCCTTGAGGCCTTCCTTGAAGCCCTTCAGTCCTTCGCCCAATCCCTTGCCCAACTCAGGAAGCCGCCTGGCCCCGAAAAGCAGAAATGCCAAGACGGCCAGCACGATCAGGTGCCATGGCTGCAATAGATCGCCCATTGTCTTATCCTCCGCGCCCAGCTCGCGCCGTCGCGCATTCTCAAGGGATATTGTCGCACAATGCCGGATGCCCGCGCAGGTCTGCTAATAGGATTAGCTCCACAAGTCTATTGCCTCGTAAGCGGCGTCTGCCCCACCGCAGATGGTCAGTTCACCTGCGCCGGCTTACCCAGTCTTTCCGTGACCATCGCGTAGAAGGCGCGCAGGTCTTCCTCATCGCCCACGGTCAGCCGGCGGTAGATCTTCATCAGCGGAAACAAGCGCGAGCCACGCACCTCGATGGCCGGAACCGCCATCACGCCGCCGGGATACTGGGTCATCTCCCAGGCGCCGGCATAGCGGCGGCGCAGCACCTCGCCCAGGTAGCTGCCCCAGAGCCGGACCTCGAAGTCCAGCTCCAGCTCCGGGCTCTCGCCCACCACCACCAGAATCTCGTCCAGCGCGTCAATGGAATCCGAGGTAAAGTCCAGCTTCTGCTTGAACTCGCTCCGGCCCAGCTCCGACGCCGCCCGCGCATAGCCCTCCATCATCGCCCCCAGGTCTGGGAATTGCGACGACTCCAGCCGCATACGCAGATTGGTCGAGTTTCTCATCTTGTCCTCAGAGTATATGCCACGCGCCGCCTGAGGAAGCATTCACAGCCAAACCGGTGCAGGAATAGGTCGCGGCGTCCCAGGTTTGTGGCGTCGCGGCGAGGGTTTATGGCAGACTGAGAACAGTTGTGGAGGGTTCTCCATTGAAGACTACCAAGTTTCTTGTTCTTGCCGCGGTGCTGGCGCTTGGCGTCGGCAGTGCCCGCTCAGCCGGCCGCGAGATTTATCCCGACCCGGCGCAGGCCAAAGCCGACATCGCCACCGCTCTCAAAACCGCCGTCGCAAGCCATAAGCGCATTTTGCTGGACTTTGGCGGCGACTGGTGCGGCGATTGCCAGGTGCTCGACCGCTACTTCCACGACGCAAACAACCTGCCCATTCTCGATGCGAATTTCGTGCTGGTCCACGTGAACATTGGGCACATGGACGCCAACCTGGAGATCGCCGAAAAGTACGGTGTGCCGCTGCATAAGGGAGTGCCCGCGCTCGCGGTCCTCGACGAGCATGGCGCGCTGCTTTATAGCCAGAAGAGCGGCGAGTTCGAAGATATTCGTAATATGCAGTCGTCGGAGGTAACGAAGTTTCTGCTGCAATGGAAGCCGGTCAAGCCCGGCTG
>PMTP01000130.1:11466-14318 GCA_003167305.1 Acidobacteriaceae bacterium | reverse complement strand
GCAATGGTTGTGCGCTCGGTCATAAAGCTCTTCCGGCATTCGGGGTTAGCGGAGCTAGGGGAGCCAGCAATGCTGGAGTGATCAGCTCCGCCGACCCCGCTCTCACAAGATTCATCCAAGAGTTCCCGCCGCCACCGGCGAAATTGCGCGCAGGTGGGCGACGGCTTCAGGAACTACCTTCAAAACATAATCCACGTCGGCTTCGGTTGCGGTCTTGAGCAGGCTGAAGCGGAGGCTCGAGCGGGCGCGGGTCTTGTCCAGACCCATCGCCAGCAGCACATGGCTCGGCTCGGTTGCTCCGGAGTGGCAGGCCGAGCCGCCGCTGACGGCTACACCCTTCAGGTCGAGGGCAATCACCAGCGCCTCGCCCTCCAGATGATCGAACCAAATGTTGGTGGTGTTGGCCACGCGGGGAACGGGGTTCGTGGATTCCTCGTTGAAGGAGCGGTTCGGGTTCGTGGTTTCCCCGGTCCGAAAATCCGGACCGGGGAAACCCAGATTTTGGTGAACGAAAGAGTTCGCAGCGCCCCTACGGGGCGCGTGGTCGCTACTGGCCTCTTTCCCAGGGCTGCGCTGCGCGTGCCCTGGGCTATTATCACGCCACCCCTCCGGGGCGGATTGCGGCGCTGCGCCATTGACGCCGGTGCCGGAAAGCTCCAGAATGCCCGCCTCCAGCCGGTCGCGCAGAGCTGCCAGGCTTACGAGTGTTCCATCTTCCAACGAGTGCATCGCCAGCTCGGCGGCTTTGGCCAGGCCGACGATGCCCGGCACATTTTCGGTTCCGGCGCGGCGGCGGCGCTCATGGCTTCCGCCCACCAGCAGCGGCTCCAGCGGCGTTCCGCGACGGACGAAGAGCGCGCCCACGCCCTTGGGCCCGTGCATCTTGTGGGCGCTGATGGAGCAGAGATGGCAGCCGAAGTGGCGCACGTCCAGCGGCACTTTGCCCGCGCCCTGCACCGCGTCAATGTGAAAGAAGGCGCCAGCCGCCTTGGCGATTTTGCCAATCTCTTCGACCGGTTGCAGCACGCCGGTCTCGTTGTTGGCCAGCATGACGCTGATCAGCCGCGTCTCGGGGCGAAGCGCGCGCTCAATCGCCGCCGGGTCGATCAGGCCGCTCGCGGTGGGCGCGACAAAGGTAGTCTCCACGCCGAACGCGGCCATGCGCTCCGCCGCCGCCAGTATTGCAGAATGCTCAATCGAAGTGGTCACGAAGTGATCGCCGGGGCGCAGCAGGCCGAAGATCGCGGTATTGTCGCCCTCGGTGCCGCCGGAGTTGAAGACCACCTCGGCGTCGTGGCAGTTGAAGAACTCGGCCAGCGTGGCGCGGGCACGGTCCACGGCGGAGTGAGCCTGCTGTCCGTCGAGGTGAATTGAGCTGGCGTTGCCGAAGCGCTCAATCCAGTACGGGCGCATCGCCTCCATCACCTCCGGCAGCAAAGGGGTGGTGGCGTTGGCGTCCATGTAGACTCGCGTCATCGGATCAGCTCCTGTCTCCGATTGTACGGGAGCCGGGATTTTGTGCAGCTCACGGCGGGCGCCGTCGTCGAACTCAACCGTCCAACGAAAAAGCGAAGCAAGTCAGAGTGAGGTGGACTCGGCATATTGTAACGCTCGCTCGAAAAACAGCCGTAGCCATGCGCTCCTGAAAAGCGGTATTGTTTTAGCTCATGGAGTTGATTCAAAGGAGATCTTCGCATGAGAACTTTTAGCAAGTATCTTGCCCTTATCCTGACTGCCGCGTTCTGCATTCAGATAGCGGCTGCCCAGGACGCGCCAAAGAAGGACACGGCACCCAAGCCCCCATCGAGTCCGTCTCAGGTTCTGCTTGACAACTGGAACTACATCGGGCGAAAGCTCACGGCGATGGCCGAGGACTTCCCCGAGGACAAATACGACTTCAAACCGGCCCCAGCCCAGCGGTCGTTTGCCGAACAGCTCTTGCACGCCGCCGGAGCAAACTACTACTTCATCAATCCGGCGACTGGTGTGAAGCCGCCCTCCGGCGACGCCAAACGATCCGACTACAAGACCAAAGCGGCTGTGGTCGAATTTGTGAAGAAGTCCTTCGCGGATGGCGCGGCGCTGATCAAGAGCAAAGGCGACAGCGGACTCAGCGACCTGTACCCCGATCCATTCTCGAGCCAGCAGACCCGCTTCTCCGACGGGGCTTGGGAGATTATCGAGCATTCAGGGGAGCATTACGGACAACTCGCCGTCTACTACCGCGTGGCTGGACTGGTGCCACCGGCGTCGCGCCCGAAGAAGTGAGCTGGCAGATGGGCGCCTCCTGCCGGTTTCAACGGAGTCGCCCTCTTCGCAGGTCGTCATAGCCCACCCGTTTACACTAAAGGGGTTATGGCGGAAGAAAACGAACTGCGTTACGACCCGGCGGCGATTGAACCCAAATGGCAGCAGCGGTGGGCCGCGGACCCCAAACTGTACGCGGCCGAGCCGGTGGACTGCGGCAAGCCCAAGTACTACGTGCTGGAGATGCTGCCCTATCCCAGCGGCCAGTTGCACATGGGCCACGTGCGCAACTACTCCATCGGCGACGCCCTCGCGCGCCATATGTGGATGCGCGGCTACAACGTGCTGCATCCGATGGGCTGGGACGCCTTCGGGCTGCCGGCCGAGAATGCCGCGCTCAAGAACAACACCCCTCCGCGCCAGTGGACCCTCAGCAACATCGCCGCGATGAAGCGCCAGATGGAGCGCCTGGGGCTGGGCTACGATTGGGCGACGGAAATCACCACTTGCCTGCCGGAATACTATCGCTGGAATCAGTGGTTTTTCCTGCGTATGTACGAAAAAGGCCTGGTTTATCGCAAAAAAAGCAAGGTGAATTGGTGTCC
>PMTP01000130.1:7901-11431 GCA_003167305.1 Acidobacteriaceae bacterium | reverse complement strand
AACTGGATTGGGCGCAGCGAAGGAACGGATGTCGATTTTTTCCTTGCGGAAAAAAACGACGAGGGGACAGGGAACAGGGAACAGGGAACAGACCGCACGCGCATCCGCGTCTTCACTACGCGCGTGGACACGATCTTCGGCGCGACCAGTGTGCAACTGGCTCCGCAACATGGGCTGGTGGCGGAGTTTACAGCGGCAAACGCAGAGCTAAAAGCGCAGGTCGATGAGATGATCGACCAGCAGAAGAAAGCGCGCGAGGCCGGCGACCTGGGCGCGATCGAAAAGCATGGCGTGCCCACAGGCCGCTTTGCCGTCAACCCCTACAACGGCCAGCGCGTGCCCATCTGGGTGGCAAACTACATCCTGGCCGACTATGGCACCGGCGCCATCATGAGCGTTCCGGCGCACGATGAACGCGACTTCGAGTTCGCCACCAAGTACGGCTTGCCGATTACCCAGGTGATCAAGCCAATCGACCCCGCAGTCTCACAAGAGCTCCCTTTCTGCTCTGAAGAGGGCGTGCTGATCAACTCCGCCGCGTACGACGGCTTGAGTTGCGAAGAAGCGCAGAAGCGCCTCCAGGAGATTGCAGTCGCCGGGAATTTTGGCGAGCCGAAGGTCACCTTCCGCCTGAAGGACTGGGGCGTGAGCCGGCAGCGCTTCTGGGGCACGCCGATCCCGATCATTCACTGCGAGAGCTGCGGGCTGGTGCAGGTGCCCGACAAGCAATTGCCGGTGGTGCTGCCCGATCAGATCGAGATTACCCAGCAGGGCGGCTCGCCGCTGAGCCGCGTGCCGGAGTTTGTCAACGTCGCCTGCCCCAACTGCGGCAGGCCCGCGCGGCGCGAGACAGACACGATGGACACCTTCGTCGATTCCAGTTGGTACTTCTACCGCTATACCGATGCAAAGAACGCCAATGCGCCGTTCGATTCGGAGATAGTCAAGTACTGGTTTCCTATTGATCAGTACATCGGCGGCGTGGAGCACGCGATTCTGCATCTGATCTATTCGCGCTTCTGGACCAAGGTGATGCGCGATCTGGGGCTGATCGTCAATGACGAGCCGGCGGCGCGGCTGTTCACTCAGGGCATGGTCATCAAGGATGGGGCGAAGATGTCCAAGTCCAAGGGCAACGTGGTTTCGCCTGACGATATGGCAGAGCAGTACGGCGCCGATGCAACGCGCGTCTACTCGCTCTTTGCCGCACCTCCGGACCGCGATCTGGAGTGGCAGGAGGACGGCGTCGCCGGCGTGAGCCGCTTCCTGGCTCGCGTCTGGCGGCTTGCCACAAAGTACGCGCCGCTGGCTCGCACCGCACGCGGCCAGAGCGTCGAAGCCCCGGCCGGTCTCTCGCTTAAACTGCTGCGCAAGCTGCACCAAACCATCGCCAAGATCACGCTGGACTTTGAGGGCCGATGGCACTTCAACACCTGTGTGGCGGCGATCATGGAGCTGGTCAACGAGGTTCAGGCCGCGGACGCGCAACTGGCGGCGGGCGAGGTTCCCGCGCCGGTGATGCGCGAATTGCTGCGCTCGCTGGTGCTGCTGCTGGCTCCTTTTGCGCCTTACCTTGCTGCCGAACTCTGGGAAGAACTTGGCGAGAAAGGCTCTGTCCTACGCGCTCCCTGGCCGCAGAACGATCCCGCTCTGGCCAAGGAAGACGAACTCGAAATTCCCGTCCAGATCAACGGCAAGCTGGTCACTGTGGTGCGCGTAGCCGCTGACGCCGACGCCAAAGCCATCGAAGCCGCGGCGCTGGCCGGCGAGAAGATCCAGTTGCGCACGGCGGGCAAAACAGTGGTTAAGGTGATCGTGGTTCCAGGCAAGCTGGTGAACCTGGTGGTGAAGTAGCCGTGCCCACTCCATTGCGCGGAACCCAGACTCTGGTCGGGCAGATGGGCTGGGTCTTTGAGCGGCCTTCGCTTACCGCGATTGAGGTGGTCTGGCGCTGGCTCTTCGGCGTGCCGCTGTTTCTGCTCTGCTGGATCGAATCCCAGAAGATTTTCGCCGCCGTGCCGCCAGAGTCGGCCGGCCTCACCGCCCTCGATCCGCAGAACCCCTGGGTAGCCGCAGTGCAACTGAGCAGCGCCTGGGCGCTCTATCAGCCTCATCTCATGGTGATTTTCCGGTGGCTTCTGCCGGTGGCTGGGCTGGCCTGGGTGGTCGTTTCCGGCCTGGGCCGCAGCTTCATCCTGAAGCGAATGGATTCAACGTTGTCTTTTCGCCCTGTTGCGATGATTGCCCTGCAGGCCGCCTGGCTGGCTTTTTTTGCCCTCACCTGCTGGGGATGGTTCAGCTCCATNNGCCTGGGCGCTCCTCAGTTGGGCGCTCTCGATTGCTCCGCTCGTCATGCTGCTGGAGAATCGCTCCGCGCTCTCCGCTCTCGGTCAATCTCTCCACATGGGAAGGCCCATGACGGCCAAGCTGGTGGAGATCAACATGGTGATGGGCATCGTCAACCTAGCGCTGCTGGTGCTGGCCATGGTGCTCTCCGCCGCGCCGCTGCCCTTTGGTGACCAGTTAGGCTCGGAGGCGTTGCACGCCGTGTGGGCCACGGCCACGGTCTTCTACTTCGTGGCCAGCGACTACTTCCAGGTGGTGCGGCTGAAGGGCTTTCAGGAGTTCTGCAAGATGTTCAGAGGCAGCGAATCAGCAAGTTAGAGGGAAGATTTATCGCTGCATTTCATGCCACTTTGCATCCGCCAGAACCACCGAGGTTTCTATCTGCCGCTCGGGAATCTTCCAATACTTTTTCAGCAGCCGGTTCTTCTCCTGCGGAGTCACCTTCTGAAAGCCATGCTTCTCGTAAAAGCGGATCGCCCACGCCGCATCCGCCCAGGTGCCGATCAGCACCGGACCCTGCGCCCGTTCCCGCAGATGGGAGAGCAGGCACCCTCCAATCCCGCGCCTCTGCTGGCTGGTCAGCAGATAGGCGTGGCGGATCAGCGTCACATCCAGAACCTGTTGAATGCCCATCACGCCGACTAGAGTTCCGGCCTCTTCATGGCCCCAGAAGACGACTCCGTCGTCGATCTCATGGCGCAGTTTTTTGGCGGACAAATACGGTTCCGTCCAGCGATCCGCGGGGATGATGCCTTTGTAAGCCTGCGCGGCCTCGTTGATGATGGCCCAAATCAGATCGAAATCGCGGTCGTCGCAGCGGCGAATCATGAAGAATCAGATCCTCAGAAGACCTTCATGCGGATGACCAAATACTTCTTGGGATCTTCGCGGATGCTCTTCACCAATTGCTCGGCCTGGCCCACCATCTGGTCGGTATGGTCGTAGAGCGCGCGGTTCTGCGCCAGTTGCCCCAGCGTGCCCTTGCCTTCATCCAAACCCTTGAGGAAGCCGTCCAGCCGGGTGACGGTGTCGTCCAGCTTTGCCGCGAAGGCCGGATCCTTGGCCAGCAATCCCAGCGTGCCTTTGCCGGCGTTGATCTCGGCCACCATCTGATTGGCGTTGGCGGCGGCGGCGTTCAGGTTGTTATAGAGCGCATCGTCCTTGATGAACTTGCCCGCGCTGCC
>PMTP01000130.1:2936-7866 GCA_003167305.1 Acidobacteriaceae bacterium | reverse complement strand
ATGCGGGAAATCTTATGGTAGAGGTCGGGATTGTTGATCAGTTCGCCCGCCGTGCCGCGCCTGGAGTTGACCGCATCGATCGTGATTTCAACCTTATGCAATAGCTTGTTGGTTTCGATGAGGGATTCATTACTGTTGCGGACCACATCCTGGATGCTGGGCGCGCCGCCAGCCTTCAGTTCGGCGTTGTTGGCCGGAGCGGGTCCGCTGGCGTGGGCAGAGCTGAGATCGACGTAGCTGTCGCCCAGCACGCCCGCCTGGGAGATCGTGGCGGTCGAATCGACGTGCAGATTAGGCACAAACTCGTGGCCCACCCGCATCGACACCTCCACCGGCGTGGGGTTGCGGTCGGCAACCACGCGCACGTGAATCACGTTGCCGATGGTCACGCCCTCCAGCGTCACCGGCGCGCCATCCTTCAGGCCGGCAGCGTTCTCAAAGTAGGAGCGGAGCACCAGCTTGCGCTCAAACAGTCCGCCGCTCTGCCCGGACATGAGAAGGATCAGCCCGACCAGCACGGCCATGGCTGCCAAAACCAACGCGCCCACTCTCAGTTGCGACCACTGAATCTCTTTGCGGCTCGGCACGGCACTCCTCCGGCGAGAAAAATACCCGGATTATGCATTGAGGATAGCAGATGCGCTGGCGTCAGCGCCCGTCCTCGAGTACCACGCTGGCCATGGCGAGCGTAGCGGTATGGGTGATGGAAAGCGCGGCGCGGGTGGCGCCGAGGTGGGCGGCAAACTGCGCCGCGCGCCCGTGAAACTTGAGGGTGGGCCTTCCGCCGGGCTCGCGCGCGACCTCGATCTCCAGCCAACTGACGCCGTGGCTGATGCCCGTTCCCAGGGCCTTGGCTCCGGCCTCCTTGGCGGCAAACCGTGCGGCAAAGCTCTCCGCGGCCTTGCGCTTGCGCAGGCAATAGGCCTGCTCCGCCGCCGTGTAAACGCGGTCGAGAAAGCGCTGCCCAAAGCGATCCATGGACTGCTGGATACGCCCGATCTCTGCCAAGTCGATTCCGGAGCCGACAATCATGCTTCTCTGAAGCTACATCGGAAGCCCCTCCAATTACCAGCGCAAGCGATTCAGAGCCTGTTGCCAGCGGTATTGTCTCAAAGCCGGTCATGCGCCGTGCGACTCCGGCACAATCTTCACGCTGCGTTCGATGCCTCCGATAAGGCGAGTGTGAGGCTGATAGTGCAGACCCTAAACGCAGAACGGACGATGAGCACTCCCTGGGCCATGCAGATGAATGCCATCTCGCTCGAAGAGCCGTCGCGTTTGGTGCAAACCCTCACTGGAGCGATTCTGGGCTGTGGCGGCTGGGTTCTCAGCCGTGGCTCAAACAATTCCGGCACCATCAGCATGCTCTTCGAGTTCGAGCGCCAGGTCTGCGTCGAGATTTACAGCGTGATGATTGCCGCCGGCCTGGAACTCAGCCAGAGCGGGCATATCCGCTTCACCGAACTCTGCCAGTGCACCCGCAGCCACATGCAGGATTGCGATACCGAGATTGCCAGCGTCGATCTGGAGATCCAGACCTTTCCCGTCGAGATGATGCACGGCGTCCGTGCCCAGGGGATCGCGTGACCGGCTGGATGGCTGCTCTTACTTCGTAGCCTTTGTCAGCAGATCAACCACTTTCTGGTATCGCTCCGCCGCGTTAGGATCCGTCGCGCTCTTTAACAGCGCCGGATCGTCCAGACCGCTCTCGCGCAGATTCGCCTCAATCAGTGGGGTCTGGATCTGGGTGACCACATCCAGCATTCCCTGCGCCAGCGACAATGGTTTCAAGGCCTTGGCTGAATTCGCCTGTCCATCTTTGGCTCCCGCGTAGTTGGCGTCGGCGCCAGCCTTGAGAAGCGCTTGGACGATCTCTACATTGCCATTCATGGCCGCGTAATGGAGCACGCTCCATCCGTTCGGCGAGGTGCGGAAGTTGGCGTCGGCACCCTTTTCAATAAGCCTGACTGCTTCCGCGGTATTGTCGGCCTTGACTGCGGTCATCAGCAATGCTGGATCGGGCTTGCAGCCGGAGATGGGGATAAGAGAAAGTGCGAGAAATAAAAGAAAGAGCGGCCTATTTTTCATGTAGCGTTATGTCCTCTGAACGCGTCTGCCAATCCTGTCATGCATCTAATCTGTCCGAAGGACAACATAATCTATCCTTTGGATTTGCCTGTCCTGCCTGGATGGAAGCACACTGTATTCATGGTATCAAGAGGCCGTTTGCGCGGTCAACCAGCCTCCACCAAGCCATAGCGCCGCTGCCAGGCCTCTTTGAGCCGCGCCCAGACGCGCGCCCGCTCAGCTTCGGTCGCCTCGCTACCACCTGCGCCGGTCGCGTTGGCAAAGCGCGCGGCCTCCATCTTGGCCAGCTCCAGCAATTGCCGGTCGCGCAGCAGGTTAGCCACGCGGAAGTCGGGCAGACCGGCCTGCCTTGTGCCGAAAAACTCTCCCGGTCCGCGCTGGCTCAGGTCCAGCTCCGCCAGTTCGAATCCGTCCTGCGAGCGGACCATCGCATTCAGCCGCTCCTCGGCCACGGGCGTTACCCGCTCCCCGGTGATCAGAATGCAGTAGCTCTTGGCCGCGCCACGGCCCACCCGGCCGCGCAACTGGTGCAACTGGGCGAGACCGAAGCGCTCGGCGTGCTCGACGACCATCACTGTCGCGTTGGGTACATCGACGCCCACCTCGATCACCGTCGTCGCCACCAGCACGTCGATCTCGCCGCGCTGAAAGCGGCGCATGATGATCTCCTTCTCGTCGGCGTCCAGGCGCCCATGCAGCAGGCCCACGCGCAGTCCGGCCAGCGCTCCCGCGCGCAGCTTTTCGTGCATCTCCACAGCCGACTTCAGCCCCGACTTCGCGCCAGGATTGGCCTCCTGCGCCGCCTTCGGAAACAGCTCCGCTGTCTTCCCCTTTCGGACTAGCTTACTTACGGGTGCCCCAGGTCTCGATTTTGAGACCTGGGATCCAGCTAGGGAAAGGGGCGCATCAATCCCCGCCTCCGGATCGTCGTGCGAGAAGTCCAGCTCCGGCTGGTCCTCCTTGCTGCCCTCGATTACAGGGTAAACAATGTAAGCCTGCCGACCCTTGGCCACCTGCTTGCGCACGAACTCCCACACCTCATCGGACATCTCTCCGGGAACGCGGCGCGTGACGATCGGCGTCCGTCCCGGTGGCAGCTCGTCCAGCACGCTCACGTCCAGGTCGCCGTAGAGCGAGAGCGCCAGCGTCCGCGGAATCGGCGTCGCCGTCATCACCAGCACGTCCGGCTCGGCCTGATTTGGCTTCTTCATCAGCTTGAAGCGCTGCATCACGCCGAAGCGGTGCTGCTCGTCAACCACCACCAGGCCCAGCCGGTCGAACTCCACTTTTTCTTCAATCAGCGCATGAGTGCCGATCACCAGTTGCACCTCGCCGCGGTTGATCAGCCCGCGCGTGTGGCGTTTGCGCTCCTCGCTGAGCGAGCCGGTCAGCAGAGCGATCTGGTAGCGGCGCGAAGAGCGCTCCAGCAGCTTGCGCACCGCCAGATAATGCTGTGTGGCAAGAATCTCGGTGGGCGCCATCAACGCCGCCTGGTAGCCGTTCTCCATCGCCACTAGCATCGCCTGCAGCGCGACGATGGTCTTGCCCGAGCCCACATCGCCTTGCAGCAGCCGCCGCATCGGGCTGGATTCGCGCATATCGCCCACAATCTCGCCCAGCGCCCGCTTCTGCGCCTTGGTGGGATGAAACGGCAGCACCTCTCTGATCGCCTCGCGCACCTTGTCATCGGTCGCAAAGCTGATGCCCGCGCGCTCTCTCATGCGGCGGCGCTTGAGTTCCAGGCCTAGCTCCAGAAAGAACAGCTCCTCGAAGATCAGCCGCCGGTGGGCCGGCGTTGCCGAGCTAAGCAACTGCGAAAAATTCGTTCCATCGGGCGGATAATGCGCCTCCCGCAGCGCCCGCTCACGGTCGGGCAGCATCAGCCGCTCCAGCATCGCCTTCGGCAAACACTCCGGCACCATGCCGCGTAGAGATTCGAGCAGATGGAAGATCGTCTTGCGCTGCCAGCGCGAGGCCAGCCGCGCTCCGCCCAGCGACTCATAGACCGGCGTGATACGCCCCACTTCCAGGAGGCGCGTTTCGGCGTCGTCCGTGGCGTCGGGCAGCAGCTCCCACTGCGGCTGAATCATCTTGAGGTTGCTCGAAGAGCGCGACGGCTCGACGCGTCCATAGACGGCCACCGTCTGCCCGGCGTGAAACTTGCCTTCCAGATAGGCCGCATTGAACCAGATGCATTTGAGCGCCAGCCGTCCCTGGCCGACGGTCAGCTCGAAGATCGGCGCTTTGCGCGTCTTCATCAGCAAGGAGCCGCGCACCTCGGCGATGACCGAGGCTGTTTCGCCCGGCTGCAACTCATCCAGGGAGCGTGGGTTCTGCCGGTCCTCATAGCGGAAGGGTAAATGGTAGAGCAGATCCTCGGCGGTGAGGATGCCTTTAGGCGCAAGCAACTCCGCCACGCGCGGACCCACGCCCTTCACATACATCACCGGACTATCAAGTTCTGCCACACTCCGGATGCTAAATGGCTGATGCGTGGGGTTACAAACCTGGCGCATCAACCTCGGTGCCCCATCCTTTTCATGTTCTTTGTGAAAAGGGTGGGAAACCACAATGCCGATGGAGAAGTTCGTGGTATCCCACCCTTGCGGCAGAAGAGCGCCACAAGGATGGGGCACGGAGTGAATGGAGCGAATAAGGCGATAACAGGCTCGGGCTTGCCGTGAAGATCGTCGAGTAACCTGTCGAAGGCCTTTCGATAGGAGGTGGGGTTTGTCCAATTGCTGACTCTCTACGACCTGGCCAGGAAGTAAGCCTCGACCGCCTGCGCCATCGACGCGTGGTCCAGATGCGGCTTTTTGCCTTCGTAGCGCGCCGCCCACAG
>PMTP01000130.1:0-2917 GCA_003167305.1 Acidobacteriaceae bacterium | reverse complement strand
ATCTTGGTTTGAATCCTGCGCAGGAAGCAGGCGTCCACCAAGGTGGCCGGATCCATGTTGGATGCGAAGACCACCAGCATCTCGAAGGGAATCTCCAGCTTCTTTCCGCCCGCCAGAGTCAGAAAATCAATTCTGCGATCCAGCGGAACGACCCAGCGGTTCAGCAGATCCTCCGGACGAAGCCGCTGCCGTCCAAAATCGTCGATGATCAGAACCCCGTTATTGGCCTTCATCTGTACCGGGCCGACATAGAACTTGGTCGTGGGGTTATATTGCAGGTCCAGCATCTCGGCCGTCAGCTCGCCGCCGACCAGAACCGCGGGGCGCTGGCACAGCACCCAGCGCTCATCCCGGTCCTTTGGCTCCGACTCCGCCATCCGCTTGTGAATCGCCGCATCGTAGACGGTGATGATCTCGCCTTCCACCTCGATCGCGTACGGAATCCATACCTCATCCTGCGAAATCACCCGCGACATGGTCTCGGCCACGGTGGTCTTCCCGATTCCTGGAGGGCCATAGAGGAAGATCGAGCTGCCGGAGTTGAGCGCGGTTCCGAATTGCCGCAGTGTCCCGTCGTCAATCACCAGGTGCGCAAAAGCGCGCTTGACGTCGTTCGCATGTACCTCTACTTTGCGCACACTCTGCATTCGCACCTGCTCCACGTAGCTCGCCAGAGAGACTGGCGCCGGACCCGTATAGTGATTCTGCGCGATCAGGTCCGCCCCCCGCGAACGCCCCTCCGAGGTGATGGCAATCTGAGGAACATGGCCGTGCATTCCCGTCACTTGGCAGAGCAATTCCGTGCG
The DNA here is from genome assembly GCA_003167305.1 of Acidobacteriaceae bacterium. Classification (GTDB taxonomy): domain Bacteria; phylum Acidobacteriota; class Terriglobia; order Terriglobales; family Acidobacteriaceae; genus Telmatobacter. The sequence continues at coordinate 2,111 of PMTP01000130.1, read as the reverse complement.
CAGTTGAAAGGCCAGCTCCTTGGCCACTTCGAAGCTGAGCCGGGTCTTCTCGGAAAGCTGAAGGATGGAGAGGGAACCGGACATATAGAGAGTCTTTAATGCAAGATCCTCGAGGATGGTTTGACGCACGTCAACTTCATCGATGGACTGCGGCCTGTGCGCTGGTCCGTGAACGGGTTCCGTTTTCAAAAAATCATTATTGGGCATCGTTTATTAGGCTACCATCTTTTCTGTTCCCGGTCACAAGTCACCTGCGCCGCTGGATGTACTCTTTGGTCCTCTTATCTGCCTCCCTTTGGGTTGAACATTTGTCTCATTTCGGTGCACTCTCGTTTCGATTTTTTCCTCAAAAGTAATCGGGCAAGTTGAGTCAGACCTGCGTCGCGGCGGAAAAGACGTTTGAGCCGGCTACCATGGCGCATCTTGAGCGCCCGGAACCTTTTTGTGCCTTCCTGCGTATCCGGCTGTAGGCGCCGTCCGCGCAGTGTACTTTGCTACACTCCTTGCAGGCTGGCCCACGGTTTCAGCGGGAACCAGTCTGCATCAGACTGAAAATTGTACAGCGGGAGAATCCATGCCAGTTGTCGAACTCGCGGGAGTGACCAAGGCCTACGAGAACAAGGTTGCCGTCAGCAAACTCAGCCTTTCCATTGAGGCGGGCCAGATCTTCGGCCTTCTGGGGCCAAACGGAGCGGGCAAAACCAGCTCCATTCGCATGATGATGGGCATCACCATGCCCGACTCGGGCCAAGTCAACCTTTTTGATAAGCCCTTCGAGCGCCAGAGCCTGGAGCGGGTGGGCTACCTGCCCGAGGAGCGCGGCCTATACAAAAAAATGAAGGTCGTCGACCAACTGCTCTTCTTCGGTTGCCTGCATGGGCTGAGCGCGGAAGAGGCGGGCCGGCGGGCCGACGCCTGGGCCAAGCGCATGGAGATCGCCGACGCGTTACAGAAGAAGACCGAAGAGCTCTCCAAGGGGATGCAGCAGAAAATTCAGTTCATCGCCACGCTGCTGCACTCGCCCGGCCTGATCGTGATGGACGAGCCCTTCGCGGGCCTTGATCCGGTCAATGCGGTCCTGGTCGAGCGCACGCTGCTGGAACTCAAGGACCAAGGCAAGGCGATTCTTTTTTCCACGCATCGCATGGACCAGGTGGAAAAGCTGTGCGACTCGATATGCCTGATCAACAACGGCGAAGCCGTGCTGGCCGGCAACCTGCGCCAGATCAAAGCCGGTTACGAGCGCAACCACGTCATCGTCGAGTTCGAGGGAAGCTCCGCGTTCCTGCTCAGCGATGAGATCGCCGAGGCGAAAAACTTCTCCGGCCACGCGGAGATCAAGCTTAAACCGCACGGCAACGCGCAGAAACTGCTGCATGAAGCCGCGGCCATGGCGACGATCTACCGCTTCGAGCTGGTCGAGCCGTCGCTGGAAGAGATTTTCATTGAGACCGTGGGAGGCAAAAACCATGCGTAACATTCTCCTCATCGCCAAACGCGAGTATCTGGAGCAGATTCGCGGGCGTGCCTTCCTGTTTTCCACGGTGCTGGTGCCCTTGCTGATTGCAGGGATGGTTGGCTGGAGCGCCATGAATAGTGGCCAAGCCGGAACGGGAAAGCATCTCGCGATCGCCGCGGACAACGCTGCGCTGGCCGGCCAGGTTCGCCGCGAGATGCTTTACGACACCTCCGCCAAGTTGACCGTGGACGTGGTGGCGCCGGCCACACCGGAGGATCGCGCGGCCCTGCGGATGCAGCTCAAGAGCAAAGCCATCGACGGAATTCTCGCCATCGATTCCTCATCTGCCGGAGCCATCACAGCGTCCTACACTTCGCTCTCCTTAGGAGACTTTGCAGGGATTGGCGGGCTGCAGAATTACTTGAACCGCGCGGTGGTGCATCAGCGCCTGATCTCGAGCGAGGTCAAGCCGGCTGAAATCGACGCGATTCTCAAGTGGGTTCCGATCGAAACCATACAATTGGGCGAGACTGCCAAGACCGGGAAGAACAAAGGCATGGAGCCGTTCTTCAAGGCCTACCTGATGGAGATGCTGCTCTCCATGCACATTCTGCTTTACGGAATGAACATGGCCCGCGCGATAATCGAGGAG
>PMTP01000063.1 GCA_003167305.1 Acidobacteriaceae bacterium | reverse complement strand
AAGAAGGCTTACGTCGAGATCGGAGCGCCCGACAAGCACTGGTTCAGCCTGCGCGTGGGCCGGCAGCTTATCAACTACAACAACACCATCATCGCCAACTCCGAGTGGCGCAATCAGGCCCGTTCCTACGATGCGGCGGTGCTGAACCTGAATGCGAAGCGCGAGCACCTGGGCATCTTCGCCGCATCGGCTGTGGTGCCGCAGGCCTATGGTGTGAGCCCGCACCAGGAAGGCAACAACATCTACGGAGCCTACGGCCGCATTGATGATTTTCTTGTGCCGCACTCGAACCTTGAGCCGTTCTTCCTGTGGCGCGTGCAGCCGGCAGAGGTGGTGGAAGCTGCCAAGAGCAAGACCACCGGCAAGGAAAACGAGAAGGCTTTTGGTGTGCGCTTCAAGGCACAAGCTCACAAGGCGCTCGATTACGGGGGCGAGGTGATCTACGAAGGCGGTACAGTGGGAACGCAAAGCATCGGCGCCTGGGCGGCGCAGGGAGGCGCGGCATACCAGTTCCTTGATGTTGCGACCAAGCCGCGCGTCTTTACCCAGTACGACTACGCATCGGGCAACAGCAATCCGGCAACGAACGCAAAGCACTCCACCTTCGACACGATCTACCCGACAGCCCACGACCGCCTTGGCATCACCGACCTGTTCGGCTGGCAGAACATTGAGTCGGTGCGCGTGGGAGCCACCGTTGAGCCCCGCCGCCGGCTCACCTTAACGGTGCAGGGGCTGGACGACTGGGCGGCTTCGGCGCTGGACTCGATTTACAACACCTCGGGCAGCGCGATTGTGACCAACAAGACCGACCACGGCCGCCATCTGGGCGCGGAGATCGATGGCTACTCCTGGTATGAACTCAATAAGCACTTCAACCTGGGCGGCGGGGTTGGCTACTTCGGCGCGGGGGAGTTCCTGACGAAAGTGACAACCAGCCACTCGTACACGTATTACTACGTTGCGCTGAACTTCAAGGACAACGGAAAGAAGTAGGCAACTGGGCAATCAAATTCAAAGGCGCCGGTGGCGAAGCGGTTAACGCGCAGGTCTGCAAAACCTGTATACGCGGGTTCAACTCCCGCCCGGCGCTCCAGTCTTTCTGAATGCAAATCATTATGGATTGCATTTATCCAAATGTATTGGTACTATGGGAATACACATGATTCGCGCCTCCCAAAGCCGCTCTTGTTGTTGCCTGTCGATGATCTTCGACGGGTGTATGCTCTAGTCTCTGATTCCCCATTCGCAATTCATCAGAAGACGCACCCCTCGCTGAAAAGCCGGTGTGCGGACCCGCAGCATTGGCCTTCAGCGATCCACTCACTGAAAGAGGTCATGCATGCCGGTTGCCGAAATCCTATCTCCTCCATCGCCGCCCGCGAGAGCATCCGCTTCTGAGCGCCTGAGCCATCTGCGACTGCTGGAAGCGGAGAGCATTCACATTCTGCGCGAGGTGGCCTCTGAATTCGAGCGGCCCGTCATGCTCTACTCGATCGGCAAGGATTCGTCCGTCATGCTGCGGCTGGCGCAGAAGGCCTTTTCTCCCGCGCCGATTCCTTTTCCTCTGCTGCATGTGGACACCGGCTTCAAATTTGCGGAAATGATCAGCTTCCGCGATGCGATGGCCCGCTCGGTGGGCGCGGAACTACTGGTCTGGCGCAACGAAACCGCGATTGCAGCGGGAACAAATCCTATCGCGCTCGACACCAAGCGCTGCTGCGGATTGCTGAAGACGCAGGCGCTGCTCGATGCGCTGCGCCACTACAACTTTGACGCGGCCTTTGGCGGCGCGCGCCGCGATGAAGAAAAATCCCGCGCCAAGGAGCGCATCTATTCCTTCCGCGACTCGGCCGGTCAATGGGATCCGAAGAACCAGCGCCCCGAATTGTGGAATCTCTACAACGCACGCGTTCATCCCGGCGAAAGCATTCGCGTCTTTCCGCTCTCCAACTGGACGGAGATGGACGTTTGGCAATACATCCACGAAGAAAATATCCCTGTAGTCGATCTTTACTTTGCTAAAGAGCGACCGATGTACGTGCGCGGCGATGCGCTGCTTCCCATTGAACAGGCTTTTGTCGCGCGGCTCGGCGAGCAGCCGCAGATGGTCAAGTCGCGGTTGCGTTCGCTGGGATGCAGCCCATGCACTGGCGCGATTCGCTCGGAGGCGGAGACCATCCCCGCCATCATCGCCGAGCTGCTTTCGTTTCGCTCGTCGGAGCGCGCCAATCGCGTCATCGACCACGACCAGGAAGGGTCGATGGAGATCAAGAAGCGGGAGGGCTACTTCTAAATGGCGACGATCGCGGCACAACCATTTTCAGTGGGCGAGTTTCTCGCCGATGAGCGCGAAAAAGATTTACTGCGCTTCTCGACGGCGGGCAGCGTGGACGATGGAAAGTCCACACTCATCGGCCGCCTGCTCTACGACACGCAATCGGTCTACGAAGATCAGGTGCGCTCCATTGAAGGGAAGGGAACTACCGCTCCCGGACAGATTGATTTCGCATTGCTCACCGACGGCCTGCGCGCCGAGCGCGAACAGGGCATCACCATCGATGTCGCCTATCGCTACTTCTCCACGCCACGCCGCAAGTTCATCATCGCGGATACGCCGGGCCATGAGCAGTACACGCGTAACATGGCCACCGGCGCATCGACGGCCGATGCCGCGGTGGTGCTGATCGACGCCAGCAAAGGCGTCCTGATTCAGTCGCGCCGCCATGCGTATATCGCATCGCTACTACGCGTGCGCCACGTTCTCGTTGCAGTAAACAAGATGGATTTGATCGGCTACGACGAGGCTGCCTTCCGCGCCATCGAATTGGATTTCACTTCCGTTCTCAATCAGATCGCAGCCGATACCGGCAGCCCTGTTGAAGTTCGGTTTGTTCCGGTCAGCGCGCTTGCCGGAGACAACATCGTGCATCGTTCCGATGCGATGCCGTGGTACATGGGGTCATCGCTGCTGGAGCTTCTGGAGTCGCTGCCATCAGCGCTCGAAACGCGCTCCGCACCCTTTCGCTTTCCCGTGCAGCGCGTTCTGCGTCCCGATCATACCTTTCGCGGATTTGCCGGCCAGGTTGCTTCAGGAACAGTACGCCCCGGCGACAAAATTACCGTGCTTCCCTCCGGCAGAAGCGCGCAGATCGCGCGCATTGTTACCTTTGATGGAGACCTCAATGAGGCCATAGCGCCGCAATCAGTCACGCTGGTTCTGGATCGCGAACTCGACATCAGCCGCGGCGATCTAATCGTTTCCACGCAAGCGCAGGCAACGGTCGCCAGGCGCATTCAGGCTGCGCTCGTCTGGATGGATGCGCGGCCGCTTGCGCGCAATCGCCGCTATCTGTTCAAGCACACCAGCCAGACCGTACCAGCATTTGTTTCATCGCTGGAGCATCGCACCAACATTGGCACGCTGGCGCACGAAGCCGCTGAGACGCTGGAGATGAATGGCATCGGCGTGGTCAACATTGATTTGCTGCGTCCGATTGCTCTCGACCTGTACGGCGAGAATCGTTCGACCGGCGCATTCATTCTGATCGACGCCGAGAGCAACAGCACGGTCGCGGCAGGCATGATCACAGCGGCCTCCAGCCCGGCTGCTTCAACTTCAGGTCCGGTGACAGCGGAGGAGAGAGCCGCGCGCTGGGGTCATCGCGGTGGAGTTCTTGAATTGACCGGGCCGGTTGAGCTGATTGATCGCATCGAACGCTCGCTCTTTGTTCGCGGCGCGATCACCTCGCGCATTGAAGTCGATGCGGAATTCGGAATCAGCAGCAGCACGATTGAACACTTGATTCGCTCGAAGATTCTCTCCGGAATGGTCGTGCTGATCGTCTATCTGGTCGCGGGCGAGACTCTCACCGCGCAAGCCGATGGCGAGCAAATCACCCTCAACGCAAGTGAACCGGTTGCAGCGATTGCAGCCGTGAATGAGCTGCTGGCGCGAAGCGGCATTCTTTTGTCGTCAGGAAACGCAGACTGGGAAATCTAGGAGACCTCTGTTTCGACAGAATCGAAAAGGATGCAGACAATGAGCACAGTTGAAATCAATGCACAGGTGAAGTCCAAGCTCGATGAAGCGCGCGCGGCTCTGGAACGCGAAATCTCCGCCAAGCAGGATGCGTGCCTGACGTGCAGCTTTCAGGCTGAAGATGTTCTGCTCGCCAAACTGGCCATCGAGTTGGATGCGAACATTCCGATTCTTTTTCTCGATACCGGCTATCACTTCGCCGAGACGTACGCCTATCGCGACCGCATTGCAAGCGAGTGGCAATTGAATCTCATCAACCTGCTACCGGCGCACACCGTTGCCGAGCAAGAGGCGGAGCACGGACTCCTCTATCAATCCGCGCCGGATCAGTGCTGCAAACTGCGCAAGGTTGAGCCGCTCTTCAAGGCGGTTGCCGAATACCGCGTGTGGATTACCGGCTTGCGCAGGGAGCAGGCCAAGAGCCGTACAAATCTTGAGGAGTCGGCGCTCTTCACGCTGCCCGGCGGCAAGCAAGTGCTCAAGCTGGCGCCGCTGGCCGCATGGACCACGCGCGAAGTTTGGTACGCTTGCGAATCGCTGTCGATTCCGCTGCTGCCGCTGTATGAGCGCGGCTACACTTCCATCGGTTGCGAACCTTGTACATCGCTCCCGCTGGATCCAAACGATGCGCGCTCCGGACGCTGGGCGGGCCGCAAAGTTGAATGCGGCATTCACATCGAAGCCGCGCCGAAGCAATAAGGCGAGTCAGCAGTTGCGAAGGAGAGAGAGAGAGAGAGAGAGAGAGAGAGAGAGAATGCAATACATCATTGGATTCGTCATCGCGTTGTTTATCGCGCTCACCGGAGTGGGCGCGGGCACCGTCACCGTGCCGGTTCTGGTTTTATTTCTCGGAGTTCCCGCGCCGATTGCCGTCGGCATCGGATTGATGTTCGCGACGGCAGTCAAATTGATTTTGGTTCCAGCGCAAATCATGCGCCGCAACGTTGCCTGGCGGACGCTGGGTTTCATGCTGATGGGCGGCGTCCCCGGCGTGATCATCGGCTCGCTCTTCTTGAAACATCTTGTCAACGCCGGATCGCAGAACCTGATGAACGCGCTGCTGGGCACGATTCTGGTGACGACTGCCGCCTATCAGATCGTTGTATCCTTTCGTCCGCTGCGGCAGAACGTCAACGCGCGGGATCGCAGCTCCTTGCTTTCATGGCTGATGTTTCCGGTGGGAGCCGAGGTCGGCTTTTCTTCCGCCGGCGCGGGCGCGCTGGGCTCGGCTGCGCTGCTCAGCCTGACGCCACTTCTGCCCGCGCAAGTGGTGGGCACGGACATCGCCTTCGGCTTTGTCGTTTCGCTCATCGGCAGCGGCGCGCATTGGTTCTCGCACGCCTCGAATCCGGAGCTGCTGATTCACCTCATCGCGGGTGGCGTCGCCGGATCCATTGTTGGAACGCTGGTCAGCACCCGCGTCCCGCGCCGACCGCTGCGCTTTGCGCTGTGGGTGTGGCTGCTGATCCTGGGCGGACAGTTTCTCTTCAACAGCTATACGGCGTGGGCAGTTCCGCACAAGCAGACAGTGAGCCTCTCTCAACCGGCTCATCGAAGCTAGGAGAGAAATGCGCGCTCAAATGCGCTGATCGATTTCTCGATGCGCTCCAACGGAATCGTCAGCGAGAGGCGGATGTAGCCGGAGCGCCCAAAGCCTGTGCCAGGCACGGCCAGTATGCCTTCCTCTGCGAGACGTTTGGTAAACGCAATGTCGTCGGGGATGGGCGTCTTGAGGAAGACGAAGAAGGAGCCTTCAGGGCGCGAGGCCTCGTAGCCGATGGCCTGCAGCGCATCGCAAAGCACATTGCGCTTGTTCTCATAGGGCGCGGCGTCGATGGTCTCATCGAGCGACTCCAGCATCACCCACTGCCAGATTGCGGGCGCGTTGATAAAACCCAGAATGCGATTGCTGAAGGCGCAGGCGCGGCGCAGATTTGCGGCATCTTCGAGTTGCGGCGAGAGCGCCAGGTAACCGATGCGCTCGCCGGGCAATCCCAGCGATTTGGACCACGAATTGCAAATCGCTGTTTGAGCAATGAACGAGGCCACCTCGGGCTGACGCTTTCCGTCATAGACGTAAGACTTGTACGGCTCGTCACTGATGACGGTGATGGGCTGGGCGGCGTGCGAAAGAATCGTTTGCAGATCGCGCAACACGCTCTCCGGATAAACGCGGCCGGTGGGATTGTTGGGCGTGTTGAGAATCAGCGCGCGCGTGCGCGGAGTGATCGCCGCGGCGATGCGCTCCACATCGGGAAGGAAGGAAGCATCGGTCTCGACGGGGACCATGCGGCCGCTATGGTTGGTGATATAAAACGGATACTCGGAGAAGCAGGGCATCAGGACGATGACTTCGTCGCCCGGATCGAGAATCGATTTGAGAATCACGTTGCATGCGCCCGCGGAGCCGACCGTCATAAAGACATCCTCGGCGGTGAATGCAAGGCCGGTCTGTCTTTGGAGCATTTGAGCGACGGTCTCGCGGAGTTGCGGATAGCCGGGATTGGGCATGTAACCGTGCGAGCCGGGACGGTTGGCTGCCACAACACGCCGCAACGCATCCATCACCGCGGGCGGCGGCTCGACGTCGGGATTGCCGAGCGAAAAATCAAAGACCGCGTCGGCTCCGCGCTCCCGCTTCAGCCGCACGCCTTCCTCGAACATGCGTCGAATCCAGGAGGCGTTCTCTAATTGCCGGGTGATGGTTTTTGATGCGGGCATAGTTGTTGGCCTTTTATTTCAGCAGTTCGTCGCTGGCCAGCAGGTTGATGCCTGCTGCCTGCAATCGCGCAATCGCCGCGTCCGGATCAGCGAAGCGGAAGATGAGGATTGCCTGGTCTCCGCGAGGATACGGAAATGCATACATGTACTCGATGTTGATGCCGCTTCCGTCCAGCGCTCCCAGCACATCCGCCAGGCCTCCCGGATGGTCGGGCACTTCGACGGCGAGAACCTCCGTCACTTTCACGACGAATCCATGGGCTTCAAAAACCGCGGCAGCCTTTTGCCAGTCGGAGACAATCATGCGCACAATGCCGAAGTGCTGGCTGTCGGCCAGGAACAAGGCGCGAATGTCGATGCCTTCCTGAGCCAGAAGACGCGCGGGAGCACTGATGTGTCCCGGTTTGTTTTCCGCAAATAGCGAAATCTGATTGATCTTCATGATGTCCGCCTGTCGATGACACGTTTTGCTTTGCCCTGGCTGCGCTCCAGCGAATACGCTTCAACGAGCGCAACCTGGACGCGGATACCGAGCACATGATCGAGCGCGGACTGAATTCTATCTTGCAGCCCCTGCAACGCGCCGATCTGATCGTTGAACATATGCGGCGTTACTTCGACCCGCACTTCCATCTGATCCAAGCCCTGCTCGCGGGTGAGCACGATCTGATAATTCGGCAGCGTGCCTTCGATCTGCAAGAGCGCGGACTCCACCTGCGATGGAAATACATTGACGCCGCGAATAATCAGCATGTCGTCGCTGCGCCGGCCGATTCGGCCCATGCGCCTGAGAGTGCGGCCGCACTCGCAACGACCCGGCAACAGCATGGTGATGTCGCGTGTGCGATAGCGGATCATCGGCATCGCATGCTTGCTTAAGGTGGTCAGCACCAGCTCGCCTTCCGTCCCATCCGTCAGCGGCTCGCTCGATTCGGGATCGACAATCTCCGGATAGAAGTGATCCTCGAAGATGTGCAGGCCTTGATGGCGGCGGCATTCGCAGGCGACGCCCGGACCGATAATCTCCGAGAGGCCGTAGATGTCGAAGGCCTCGATGCCGCTCTTGTTTTCGATGTGCCTGCGCATCGATTCGGTCCACGGCTCGGCGCCGAAGACTCCCGCACGCAGCGGCAGTCCCTTCAAGTCCACGCCGAGTTCCGCGGCGCGGTCGATCAGGTGCAGAAAATACGTGGGCGTGCAGCAGATCGCCGTCACGCCAAAATCCTTCAACAGCATGATCTGCCGGTCGGCGTTGCCGCCCGACGTGGGGACGACCGTCGCGCCCAGAGCTTCGGCTCCGTAGTGCGTGCCCAGGCCGCCGGTGAAGAGGCCGTAGCCATAGGCGTTCTGAAGAATGTCTCCGCGATGCAACCCGCAGCCGGCCATGCAGCGCACCATCACTGAGGTCCACACGTCTACATCGTCACTGGTGTAAGCGACCACGATGGGCTTGCCTGTGGTTCCGCTGGAGACGTGCAGACGGACCACGTCCTTCATGGGGCTGGCAAAAAGTCCAAAGGGATATGTGTCGCGCAGATCGCACTTCACGGTGAAGGGCAGTTTGGCGATGTCGTCGAGCGAATGAATGTCTTCGGGTACTAGGCCGCGCTCATCCATGCGGGCGCGGAAGAGTTCGACATGATCCCAGGCGCGCGCAACGACGGCTTGCACACGCTGTAACTGCAAGGCGCGCAACTCGGGGAGCGGGGTGTAATCCGGCACGCTGGCGGGATGGCAGTCGGCAGCGCTGGTTTCAAGAATAGATTTCATCTTCATTGATTTCGCCTGAGGTAAAACGGC
>PMTP01000151.1 GCA_003167305.1 Acidobacteriaceae bacterium | reverse complement strand
CGGAATCTGCCCGGCAGTTATGGGATCAACGGGTTGCGGACCCTCGACGAAAGACATCAATGCCCCCAGGGTTCAGATTTCAGCGATCGAGCAAACCCCCGGTTTCATGCCGCACTGCGATCAGAGAGGCGCGGGCAGCACAATGATTACACTATCGTCCTGGGAGAGCGAGAAGCGAGCAACTTTATGCAGAATGAATTGGGAATATCAAATGGAGTCCCAACGAAGAACATCAAGACAAAGCGGCCTGAAACGGAACACTCCGCGACGATCCTCCGCCTCCAGGCACCCTACCCTCGCCACGTTCTTGATCCGGAGGGAGGCGGGGGTTTCAACCCCCACATAACGCCAACACATCTACGCGGGCTTTAGCCCCGGAGGGATGCTTTCCGCCAATTTCACCTGGAATCCCGAGCAGCCTGAAATGTCATGCCCTTTCAAAGCAGCAAGTTCAATTCACCGAGCGCGGTCGCGCGGTGCCCAGAAACGTGCCCCCTTGCAGCAGCGTATGCATCAAGTCTTTGGCGATGCGCGGGTCCGGGCCATGCTGAGCCCGGTCAGCGAACGGCCCACCAGGCTATCGGCCGACACTCCCGACTCACGCTGCAGCGCTTGGTTCACGCGCACGATACGGCCGTCTCCATCCAACTGCACCATGGCCGTGGGTGACTGATCGAAGGAGTGAGCCTCATCGAGCGTTTCGTCGATGGCCTGGGAGCGCATACGCTGGGCGGCATCGCGCACGGTGATCACAAATCCCTTGCGCGAACCGGAGACGCCGGCCAGCGGCGCCAGGCTGAAATCCACCCGCACCGATTTGCCATCGGGCTGCTGCAGAGTCCAGCCAAACTCCTCCACTGAAATCGCGTCTTCGCGGTTGCTGAGCAGGTCCGCGGCGCGTTGATTGCAGTCGTTCAGCTTCAAAACCTCATGCAGCGTCCGGCCTTTGGCTTTAGCCAGCGTCCAGCCGGCCAGCCCCTCGGCGGCGGCATTCATAAACTCGACCCGGCCCTCGGTGGAGACCATCAGCACGCCCTCGCGCATTCCGCTGATGGTGGCGGCCAATTTGCGGTGCGCCGCCTCCTGGCGCGCGTCCACCTTGGCCTTGTGCAGCGCCACCTGCAGCGTGGCTTTCAGCTCGCCGCTCTGGAAAGGCTTGGTCAGGTACCCGTAGGGCATCTCCCGCGCGGCCCGTGCAATGGTGGTTTCGTCGCTGTAAGAGGTCAGAAAGACAACCGGAATCTGGTAGGCGGCGCGCAGCAGGCCGGCCGTCTGAATCCCATCCACACTGCACACGATGCGCACGTCCATCAGCGCCAGGTCGGGCCGGTGAACCCCGGCGGCCACCAGCGCTTCGTCGGCGCTCTCGGCTACGCCCAGCACCTCGCACCCCAGCATCTCCAGCTCCTGTTTCAGGTCCAGAGCCACAATGGGTTCGTCCTCGACAATCAGCACCTTGCCTCTCATGGTGTTTTCTCCTACGGCATCTCCTCGTGCAGGGCTTCCAATCGCCCTCCATGGACGCCGCGATCACGCTTACATGCAGAGGCTATCGTCCGGACAGGGCCGGAGCTTTAGCAGAAAAAACAACGCGGCAAAACCCCCATGTCATTAATTTTTCTCAACAGAGTATTCTGAGCGGAAAGCAAGATAGCGTCCCGAATGCGCATCCCTTGTGCGAATCGCGGTAAGATGGGTTTCGCATCCTTTTGCCTTGCCCATGAGCCGTCAAGCGAAGTTTCGACCCGTAAAGCCGCGCCCCCGTCGCCTGTTCCTGGCCTGCGTGGTGGCGTTTGCCGTCTTGCTGCTGCTGTTGCGGCTGCTGGCCTTTGTCCACGGGCGGCACTGAGCGCGGCCTGACTGCCAGGAATGGAATTCTGCCCATGAAATCGTTCAGCTTCGACGCGGTTGAATCCCCGGAGGCGCGCGTGCTAATCCTGGGAACGCTCCCCAGCGTAAAGTCGCTCGCCGCGAGCGAATACTATGCCCATCCCAGAAATAGTTTCTGGTGGATCATGGGCGAGTTGGTCGGCGCCACGCCGGATCTGTCATACGCGGATCGATTAGAAAAGCTGCGCAAGAGCGGCATTGCACTATGGGATGTCTGCCGCGCCGCCGAGCGCGCCGGAAGCAGCGATGCGGAGATTCGCATGGAGACCGTCGAGCCAAACGATTTCCGCGCGTTTCTCGGCGCACATCCGCGCATTGAACTCATCTGCTTCAACGGCCAGCCGGCGGAGAAGTTGTTTCGCCGCAAGGCATCGCCGCTGCTTGTTGACCTTCGACCGATTCCTCATCGGGTGCTGGACTCCACCAGTCCCGCCTGCGCGCGCATCACGCGGGAAGAAAAACTGGCGCGCTGGCATGCTGCGCTGGCTTCATTCATCGGCGGTTGATAGCCAACCTCTCCGCTATTTGAAAACCGAGCGTCCCGTCCTTCGCTACTGGGCGAGGGTGGGCGTCCGGCTATTTAATGCCGAAGAATGATGTCACGCCGGAGATGAACTGATCTACCTCGCCAAGAATCTGGGCCGCATTTCCAATGTCCTTACCGATGGATTGAATTTGGTCCTTCAGCTTGTCAAGGTCCTTGAGCGGGCTGGTCATGGCGGCTGCGGCGGCGTTGATTGCCACAGTGTTCGAGGCCATGCCGGCCTGATCCAAGGCCGTCAATGCGGCGTCGATCTTGTCGAGCCTCTCGTCGATCATGTCGCTGACCGGCCCCGCGGGGGTTTGACCGTATTGCTGAGAAAGGCTCTCCTTCAGTTGTTGCAGCGCATCGTGGCCTTGCGGAATGGAGAGGGTATCGTCGTCCGCCATGGGGTCTCCTTACTTTGTTGGCAGCTTCTCATAGAAGCCACGCAGTTGCTGCCCGTCGCTCACCAGCTCGGAGAGCATGGTCTTGAATGCGGGCGAGTCCTTGTTCTTGTCTGTTTCGGCCAGCGCGGCGTTGGTTTTGGCCAGATCCGCGAGCTCTTTCTGAGTTGCCGCCAGCGTCTTGTCGCCGTCCCTGGCCGCCTTGGCCAGCGTGGCCAGCGCTTTGATTGCCGCTTGCCTGTCGGTGGGGCTGAGGGTGGGATTATTCTTGATGAACTTTTCCTGCTTCTCGATCTCGGTCAGATAGTCGTTCTTGAGTTGGTTGCGCAGGCCGCTCTTCTCGGGGTCTCCTATGTCGGCCTGAAGCAGCGCGCAGATGGTGGCGATGGGAGTTTTTGCCTCTTTGAGCAGGGCGGGCAGCTCCGAACTCCGCTGGTGGTTGATGATCGCCCGTCCCAGGGCATCGACCGCCGTGGTCACCGCATTCAGGCTGGTTGTGTCAATCTTCGCCTTTTTGACCATCGAGGCGAGCGCATCGGATGTGCTCAAATCCTTGAGCGACTTGCCGACAGCCTCGGCCTGCGTATCGACATCGGTGAGCGGCTGGTCGCCGGCCACCACCGCGAGTGTCTCGGCGTACGTGCTGAGGCCCTTGATGAGCTTGGTCCGCGCTTCCATCTCATCGGGCGGCATGAAGGGCTGAATGCTGTTGAGATCGAATTTGGCGGTTCCGAAGTCCGTGACCAGCCGCTCCACTTCCGCATTGTAGTGCTCCTGCTCGACCAACTGGTAGGCGTTGGTTGCATCCTTCGACGCTGCCGTCGCTTCCGTCGCAAACTTCGATGCATTTTTCACCAGCGGCGAGACCGAGCATCCGGCGATAAGGAGCGCCATCCCCAGTCCTGCCGCGTAAATCGTCGCGCCACGCGCCATAGTCACCTCATTCGATCATGCTGCGGTGGGGAAGATACAGTTCTTACGTCCGCATGCCAAGTCATTTTGCATCTGATATACATTCCAATTGTGAAACTCGTGGGTGGCTGGGTGCCCAGGTCTGGATTTTCAGACCTGGGAATCATCCAGAAGCAATGCATTCCCTATCCCTTGCGCCCCCGGACGGCTTCCTTGGCTTCGGCGGGGCCGGCGGTGGGGACTTCGGGAACGTCGGCCTTGGCGCCGCCTATTCCCAGCTTCTTGCGCAGCTCGGCGTCCAGCTTGGCGAAGACATCCTTGTTCTCCTTGAGGAAGGCGCGGGTGTTTTCGCGGCCCTGGCCGATGCGCTCGCCGGCGTAGGCGTACCAGGCGCCGGACTTCTCGACAATATTGTTGGCCACGGCAAGGTCGAGCACGTCGCCCTCGCGGCTGATGCCCTCGCCGTAAATAATGTCGAACTCCGCCTCGCGGAAGGGCGCGGCCACCTTGTTCTTGACAATTTTGACCTTGGTCCGGTTGCCGGTGACCGCGTCGCCGTCCTTGATCGCGGCGATGCGGCGAATGTCCACGCGCACCGAGGAGTAGAACTTCAGCGCGCGGCCGCCGGTGGTAGTTTCGGGGTTGCCGAACATCACGCCGATCTTCTCGCGGATTTGGTTGATAAAAATCAGCGCCGTGCGGGATTTCGAGACCGTGCCGGTGAGCTTGCGCAGCGCCTGAGACATCAGCCGCGCCTGCAGGCCCATGTGGGAGTCGCCCATCTCGCCGTCCAGCTCGGCCTTGGGCACCAGCGCGGCCACCGAATCGACCACCAGCACGTCGATGGCTCCACTCCTGACCAGGGTTTCGGTGATCTCCAATGCCTGCTCGCCACTGTCGGGTTGCGAGACCAGCAGGTTATCGATGTCCACGCCCAGTTTCTTGGCGTAGCTGGGGTCCAAAGCGTGCTCCACGTCGACGAAAGCGGCCAGACCGCCCGCCTTTTGCGCTTCGGCGATGATCTGGAGCGTGATGGTTGTCTTGCCCGAGGACTCCGGGCCGAAGACCTCCGTCACGCGGCCGCGGGGAATACCGCCCACGCCCAGCGCCGCGTCGAAGCTGATTGAGCCGGTGGAGATCACGGCAATCGGCACCAGCGCCTCTTTCGATCCGAGCCGGACAATCGACCCTTTACCAAACTGTTTTTCGATCTGTGCGAGCGCTAGTTCTACGGCCTTGGCGCGGTCATCGGCGATTGCCATGGGGGATTCTCCTGAAAGTGTGCTCGCCTTGCGCGGCTCCTGCAATCCTCACAGGAAACGGCTCGGCGGCGGGATTGCATTTCGATGGGATTGTAGCAGGGCTGAACAGACAATGAAAGAAAATAAAAGCGAAGAGATGGTGAAAGCTGGTGGATTTCTGACAATCCTCTGCTTCTCTTGCGTTGACCGGCGCGGGGCACCCCAACCAGAAGCTCAAACGGTATAAGCGCCGATGCGGGTTTCACGGCTGGTCAGCGCGTCGCAGGCGCGGTCGAGCGCCTCGTAGTCGGCGTCGTGATCCTTGCGGAAGGCGCGGAATGCCTCTTCGCTGCTCCAGCGGTCGATGGTGAGGTAGACGCCGGGGATATAGGCGTCGCGCAGCAACTCGGTGCTCTGATACTCGGGCGAGGCGCGGAAGAGTTGCGCCCAGGCACCCTCGTGCGAATAGGCGGCCTCAAAGGCGGCAACCTGCTCCTCGGCAATCTCGAACTGCCAGACAACAACAAACATAAGCGATCCCAATCCTGACATTATGGTAGCGCAGCAGGGATAGAAGTGGCGAAAATGCAAGAGAATTCCTTATCCCTTCAACGAAATATGGGTACCCATTTTGGCTTCGGCATGACCATGCCCTCCGTTTTTGTGTTCATGGGGCGATAGAAACTAAACCTTGCGCAAATTGGCGAATTTTTCCATCAGCTTTTTCATGCCGTACTGGGAAAAAAGGACCGTGAGCTTGGCGTCTTCGCCGTCGCCTTCGCGCAGCAGGATGGTGCCTTCGCCGTACTTGGAGTGGCGCACGCGCTGGCCTTTTTTCAAATTGACAGCGCCGCTGGATTGGGGCTGCTCCATGGCCGGATGAGCCGATGCTGGACGGGGAAGCGAGCCGGGTTTGCCGTGGCCTGACTTGCCTGCAAAGAAGCGTGCAATGTTGTCGATGGAGCGCGGCGCTTCCGGCGGCTCTCCCGCGCATACCACTTTTGGTTCTGATTCTGGTCTCGTAGAAGCAGGTTGAGTCTTGGCCGTCATCCATGAGGCGGCAATGGGCTGGGAAGAAGAGCGATTGGCGCTGGCTCCATCGCTCTGATTGCCATCACGCGCGAAGCGCTTTTCGCCGGCCGCGAAGGCTTCCTGGTTTTCGTCTTCGTAGTTGTAGTGCTTGTCGGCAAAGTCGTCTGAAGCGCCGGGGCGGCGCCCGTAGCTCTTGGGGTAGCCGGGAGTGGCCCATGATGAGGATTGGGGCCGGCCTCCGAGATTTTCGATCAGCTGGCTGGGGACTTCCTCGAGAAACCGGGAGGGGATGCTCATCTCCGGGGAGTCGTTGCCGTATCTTCTCCGATAATGCGCGCGGCTGAGGATGAGGGTGTTCATCGCTCTGGTCATGCCGACGTAGCAGAGGCGGCGCTCTTCTTCCAGTTCGTCGGGGTTGTTCAGCGTGCGCGAGTGGGGAAAGAGGCCCTCTTCCAGACCAGTGAGGAAGACCAGCGGAAACTCCAGCCCCTTGGCGGCGTGCAGGGTCATCAGCGTGACGCGGGCCTCGGGGTCGAACTGGTCGGTGTCAGAGGCCAGAGCCGCGTGGTCGAGGAACTCGCCCAGAGTCTCGCCGCGGGCTTCGGCGTCGTGGGCGGCGTTGGCCAGTTCCTTCAGGTTTTCAATGCGGCTGAAAGCCTCTGGCGAGCCTTCGGTTTCCAGGGCTTTGATGTAGCCGGTACGGTCGATGAGGAAGCGGATCAGCTCCGGCAGGGTGGCCGCGTCTCCGGGTTTGCGAAAGGCGGGCATTTCTTGCGCTTCTTCGCTGGATTCCGATTCGAATTTCGGATCGTCGATCCCAGGTCCCAAAATCGGGACTTGGGGCACTCGGTCCTTTTTCGGCATGGTCAGAAAGGGCCGCTTAGACTGAGCAGCAAAGGGCGAGATGCTGGCGGCGTCGAGAAGCGGAGGCTGAAAGGTCTCGCCGCCGCCAAAATCAAAGCTGGTAGCAGACTCGGCGCTGGCTGAGTCGGCCTCGGCTGAGCCAAAGGCAAAGCCGGTGTCGGCCTCTTCATCGGATTCCGCCTCGGCAGCCACGTCGGCCGCCAGCTTGCCGGCAAAGTCGGGGTCCATCATCGCCTGCGCGTCGAGAATCAGTTGGCGGAAGGACTCAATGGCCATCAGCGCGCGGGTGGGAATGAGGCGGTTCGAGATGGCGGCGCTGAGGGCCTCCCAGGTGGAGACGCCGGTCTCCAGAGCCAGCCGCTCCAGGGTCTCCAATGAGGTTTTGCCGATGCCGCGGGCGGGAGTGTTGATGACCCGCTGCAAGGCCATCGAATCATGGGGGTTGCGGATCAAACGAAGATAAGATAGCAGGTCCTTGATTTCGGCTCTCTCGTAAAAGCTGAAGCCGCCGACCATAGTGTAGGGGATGTTGTAGCGGCGCAGCGCCTCCTCCACCAGCCGGGACTGGGCGTTGGTGCGGTAGAGCACCGCGCAATGCCCTCCGGCCTCTTGGGTATCGGACGAGCTTCCCGCGCGCAAGAAGGTCTGAATGCGGTCGGCGATGAAGAGCGCCTCGTTTTCGCCGTCGGGAGCTTCGTAGAAGCCTATCAGCGAGCCGCCCTGGCGGTCGGTCCACAGCTTCTTCCCTTTGCGCTTGATGTTGTTGGCGACCACCGCGCCAGCGGCCTCCAGAATCACCTGAGTGGAGCGGTAGTTCTGCTCCAGCCTGACGATGCGGGCGTTGGGAAAGTCTTTCTCAAATTCAAGAATGTTGCGGATGTCGGCGCCGCGCCAGGAATAAATGCTTTGGTCCTCGTCGCCCACCGCGCAGACGTTCTTTCGCTCGCCGGCGAGCAGCTTCATCAACTCGTACTGGGGGCGGTTGGTGTCCTGGTACTCATCGACCAGCAGATAGCGGTAGCGGCGCTGGTAGCGCTCGCGGGCTTCCGTGGAGACTTTGAGCAGGCGAACGGCCTCCAGCAGCAGGTCGTCGAAGTCGAGGGCGTTGCATTTGAGCAGCTCGGCCTGGTAGCCCTTGAAGATGTGGGCGATGCGTTCGCTGTTGGGATCCCTGGAGCTGAGGTAATACTCCTGCGGATCGACCATGTGGCTCTTGGCCCATGAGATGCGGCCCAGGACGGTGCGCGGTGTGAGCTGCTTGGTGTCCAGGCCCATGCGCTTCATGATCTGCTTGACGATGGCCTGCTGGTCGTTCTCGTCGTAGATGGCAAAGTCGCGGGTCAGCCCCTCCTTGCCCACTTTCAACGCCTCGATGTCGCGGCGCAGAATGCGCACGCAAAAGGAGTGGAAGGTGCACAGCAGCGGCTTGGCCAGCGAGGAGTGGTCGAGCAGCCGGTCCACGCGCTCGGCCATCTCGCTGGCCGCCTTGTTGGTGAAGGTGACAGCCAGAATCGACTCCGGCGCGACGCCCTTTTCGCGGATCAGCCAGGCGATGCGGCTTGTGATCACCCGTGTCTTGCCCGAGCCGGCTCCGGCGAGAATCAGCAGAGGGCCTTCGGTGGCCTCGACGGCGGCGCGCTGTTCGGGATTCAGGTTGGTGAGCTGCGGCGGCAAGATGGCGTCCAGGGGGGAAGAGTCCTGCGTCTAGTGTACCGTTTCTTGGTTAGTTCTCCTTGGCTGCGCGCTATCCTGAAGAGACAATGACAGATTCTCTTCAACCTGTTCGCCGCGTGGCCGTCTACTGCGGATCGGCCGTCGGAAGCAATCCCGCCTATTTCGCCGAGGCTCGCGCGCTAGGCGCGACGATTGCCGCAGCCGGACTGGGGCTGGTCTATGGCGGGGCCAATATCGGGCTGATGGGCGCGGTGGCCGATGCAGCGCTCGCCCTGGGCGTGCATGCCATTGGCGTTCTGCCCGAGGTGCTGGCAGGCCGCGAGATCGCCCACGACGGGCTGACGCAATTCGAGCTGGTTCCCACCATGCACGATCGCAAGGCGCGCATGGTCGAGTTGGCCGACGCTTTTCTCGTGCTTCCCGGCGGCTACGGCACGCTGGAAGAGCTGCTGGAGGTGGTCACCTGGGCGCAACTCGGTCTGCACGCCAAACCCTGCATCGTGATCAACACCGCCGGCTACTGGGACGGGCTGCTGGCTTTCCTCGATTCCGCCGTGGCGGCGGGCTTCATCAAGCAGAAGAACCGCGAGCTGCTGCGCGTGGCCGCCAATGCCGAAGAAGCGGTGCGCATGGCGGTTGAGGGCTGAATGAAATCCAGGTTTCCGCATCAAGGTCCGTTGCCCACGACACGTTTACCTGGGACTGTTTCCCGCCGATGTTGCTTCGTCAGCCCAATAGCCATTCCTACCCGTGATCACCAGATTTGGATACTCTGTCAGGCGCAATCCGATGGCATGAAAGCCCGCATGAGGAGCGATGGGATAAAAGCTCAGAAGATAGCGATTCGGCAGATGGTGGGAGATGGCCTGCACATCGCGCTCCAGGCTGCGCGCGTCCTTGAAGCTGAAAGACTCGCCTCCCGTCAACTGCGCCACGCTCTCCGCCGCATTGTGCTTGAGCCCGTCTGCGGCTGCGATTGCCGCTGCCTTAGCCAGCCGAAGCGGCGGAGCCAGCAAGCCCAGGCAATCGTAGGCCTGTTCCAGACGGCTTTTACTCAAGTCCACATCCGGGCCACGGCTCATGCAACCGCCAGCCGGGCCGGGGGTCGGGTCGTGGTAGATCAAGGCGATCTCGTGGCTGGCAGCGGACTTGGCGGAAGAGAAGTTCAGGCTGTAGATCGCCGTATTGGTGTCGCTCACGTCATGCAGAGCTTGCTCCAGATTCGCCTTGCTGCCATGGTCCACCGTTTCGCTGATGAGCAGAATGGCGCGGCGATAGGAGGGCGGCTGCCTGCGCAACAGATCGACGGAGAATCGCAGGCCGTCGAGGATGGCAGCGCCGCGATCTCCCGGCTCAAGGCCACGCAGGGCCTCTCCCACCGCATTCAAATCAGGGGTAAAGGCCAGGGCCAGCCGAGCTTCGCTGTCGAACTCCACCACCGCAACCTCGTGACTGACGCCGCCGATGACCGCCTCGATCGAGGCGCCCAGGTTGCGATATTTTTCGAGTTGGCGAGAGCTGGCGCCGCCGGTTTCAACCGCAACCACCAGCGCTAGTGGCTCGCTGCCCGTCTCTTCATCGATCGTGATCTTCTGTTCAATGCCATCGTCGGTAAGAACGAAATCCTTCGCGGTGAGCGTGAAAACCGGCGCTCCGTCTTTGGTCCTGACCAGAGCGGGAACAAGAACCAGAGTCGTGCGTGTACTCAGAACGGGAGCCTGGGGGAGGGAAGGAGCGGGAGTCTGGGCCGGCGCCGCCGGTAAGCACACAAACGCCAAGAAAAAGACTAAGTTCAAGATCAGCCGCTTGTGCTTCATATGGTTTTGACGCCGCTGCGAAGAGATGGCTATCGCAATTGTCTCAGTGTACTCGTATAGGTTGTGGCCGCTGCTTTCCTCGTATACTCAACTCAGGGTATGTCTTCTCATCTGGACAACATTTTGGCGACGACGCGGGCCACCGTGGCCGCGGCCAAGGCGTCCGTGCCCGTAACGGAGCTGGAGCGGCTGGCCGCTCTGCATCAGCCGCGCGGATGGGCGGCGGCATTGCGCAGGAAGGCCGCCACCGGCCCCGCCGTCATCGCCGAGATCAAGAAGACCTCGCCCTCCAAGGGGCTGATTCGCGCGGATTTTGACGCGGCTGAGCTGGCGCGGAGCTACTTTACCGGCGGCGCGGCGGCGCTTTCCGTGTTGACCGACGAGCCGTTTTTTCAGGGCAGCCTGTGCAACCTGGAGCTGGCTTCTGCCGCGGTTCCGCTGCCCTGCCTGCGCAAGGACTTCACGGTCGATGAGTACCAGATCGTCGAAGCTCGCGCTCACCACGGAGACGCCATCCTGCTGATCGCCGCCGCGCTCACCGATGGCGAACTCAAGCGCTTCGCGGAATCAGCGCGAGCAATCAACCTTGACGTGCTGGTCGAGGTGCACACAGCTGATGAGCTTGACCGTGTCCTCAACGCGCTGGGCGAGAGCGGGGCCGACGCCATCGGTGTGAACAACCGCGACCTTCGTACCTTTCAGGTCCGCCTGGAAACCTCGCTAGAACTTGCTGCGCGGATACCGCCCGCAGTGGTACGCGTGACCGAGAGCGGAATCGCGACGCCCGAAGACCTGGTCCGGCTGCGCGCAGCGGGATTTGACGCCTTCCTGATCGGCGAAAGCTTGATGCGCCAGCCCGACCCCGGCGCGGCGCTCAAGGCTCTGTTGGCCGGAGCCGTCGTGATCGGAGCAGCCCGATGAGCATCTGGATCAAAATCTGCGGCAACACCTCGCTGGAGGACGCGCTCGTGGCTGTCGAAGCCGGGGTCCCCGCAGACAGGTCTTCGTCTGTGGGGTGGAAAGCCGGGGCAGACGCGGTGGGCTTCGTCTTTGCGCCCAGTCCGCGCCGCGTGACGCCGGCCGAAGTCGCTGCGATCACGCCACACCTGCCGGCCACCGTCGAGAAGATCGGCGTCTTCGTTGATGCCGGGTTGGAGGAGATCGTCTCGACGGTTCAACTCTGCGGCCTGACCGGCGTGCAACTGCACTTTGACGCGGAGCCCGAACTGCCCGCCCGGCTGCACGAGCGCCTGGGGCCGGAGTTGCGCGTCTTGCGGGTGGTCCACTTCAGCGCGGAGAGTGCCGCGCAGCACGCGGCCCAGATCGCTGAACACGCACGCAATCCGCACGTGGACGCGGTGCTGATGGACTCGCGCACGGCCACGGCGGTCGGCGGCACCGGCTTGGCCTTCGACTGGGAGGCGGCGCGCAAGACGCTTCTTCAAAACACCGGAGCGCCGATGCGCATCGTTGCCGCCGGCGGGCTGACCCCGGCCAACGTGGCCGAAGCCATTGCCATGCTGCGCCCCTGGGGCGTGGATGCGGTCTCTGGCGTGGAAACCGCGCCGGGCCGCAAGGATCCTGCCAAGGTGCGAGAGTTTATTCGCCGCGCAAGGAGCGGGAATCCTGCCTCGTGAACCTTCCCGGTTCTGTCGCGGATCGTCTTCCCTCCGCTCGCGGTATCTTCACGCTGCCTCGTTCATCTGAGAGAATAAGAGGAGTGAATCGAGCGCATCATTCTCTCTTCCGGCGGACGGCGGCGCCGGGCCTTCTTGCGGGCCTGATTCTGGCGGGCGCGTCTATGGCGCTCCACTCCCAGGCACCCAACCCCACTTCCGCCGCCAACGCCTTCTTCGGCAGCTTGACCGCCCATCCAGCAACCGACGAGGTTCTAAAGCTCTCGCTCGACGAAGCCATCGTTCTCGGCCTCAAGAACAATCTGGGCCTCAAGGAAGCCGAAAACGGCGAGAAATCGCTCCAGGGGCAAAAAAACGAGGCCCTACAATACTTTCTGCCCACCATCGCTCTCACCGGCGACCTCGGCGTACACCAGCAAAACCTGGCCGCGATGGGCTTCGGTCCCGGCACAATCAAAATGTTCTCGTCGCTCTTTCCCGGCGGGACGTTGCCCCCAGGGTTCTCCGAGATCACTCGCGACGACCTGACCGAGGGCAAAATTCAATTTGGCCAGATGCTCTTCTCAGGCCCGGTCATCGCCGGCTGGAAGGCAGTCGGCGCGGCGGAACGCGCCGCCCACTTTGCCAGGATGTCGGCTCGCGGCGAGGTAGTGCAGCAGGTGGCCTCGGCCTATCTGCACGCTATCGCCGCTGCGAGCGAGGTGGACAACGCCAGGGCCCTGGAAGCGGCGGACCAGGTGCTAGTCCGCCATGCCCACGAGGCTCACGAGGCCGGTGTAGCTGCCAATCTGGACGAACTGCGGGCGCGGGTGCAGCTTCAGGCTCAGGAGCTGGCCCTCCTCGCCGCCCAGAACACCCTCGAAAAGAACCTGATCCTGCTCAAGCGCGAGATCGGCATCGACCCCGGCCAGAGGATCGCCCTCACCGACCCGGCTCCCTACAGCGATCTGGCCGCGCAGACGCCTGAGGAGGTCAGGGCCATTGCTTATAAGAATCGCCAGGACTACCAGACACTGCAAAATCAGGCCGTTGAAATGAAGGCCATCCACGCCGCTTATCGCAGCCAGCGGCTGCCCAGCCTCAGCTTCGGCGGCTATTACGGGGTCAGCCAGGTAGGCGGCGCCGGCTCGCACGGCAACTTCGCCGCCGTAGGCACGCTCAGCCTGCCGCTCTTCCGCGAGGCCAAGCTGCGCGGCGACACGGAAGCTGCCCAGGCGAATCTGGACGCCGTCAACGCCCAGCTCGACGACCTGCGCGGCCGCATCGACCAGCAAGTCCGTACGGCTCTGCTCGACTTGAATGCGACGGCCAGGCTGGTCGAGGTCGCCCGCTCCAACGTCGATCTCGCCACCCGCGCCCTCTCCGACGAGACCGACCGCGTTAACGCCGGCGTGGACGACAACCTGCCTTTGGTCACCGCGCAAGCCACGCTGGCCGCCGCGCAAAGCAATCTGGTCGAGAGCCTCTACCAATACAACCTATCGAAGCTGGTGCTGGCTCGCGCCGCCGGCATCATTGAGCAGCAATACCGGACGTATCTGGGCAGGTAATTGTAGATGTGCGCGGCGCTCCCAGCCGGCGTGAGTCGCATAGCACAGCCTTTGTATTACCTTTGACCGTAATATAGAAATGAAGGATTACTCGCACGCATGTCCAGGCAGCTCCAGATCATGTACTACGTCGAACCGGATACACCGGCGCTGGCTCGTCGGGCGGCGCAGTACTTTGTCGAGATGGCCGGAGAAGCGGTGGCCGCGCAGGGCTACGCGCGGATCGCCATCAGCGGCGGCTCCACACCCCGTGCCGTCTTTGCAGCCTTGGCCGACCCCGACCAGCCGTGGCGCAGCCGTATGCCCTGGGATATGCTCGACCTCTATTGGGTGGACGAGCGCTGCGTTTCTCCCGATGACCCCGCCAGCAACTACCGCATGACTCGCGAAGCTCTGCTGGACCACGCGCCCCTCCGCCCTGAGCAGATTCACCGCATCGAGGGCGAGCTGGAGCCGGACGAAGCCGCGGCCCGCTACGAGTCGGAGTTGCGAAACAACTTCCACCTGGAGGGTGCCGAAAGCCCGCGCTTCGATCTGGTGGCGCTGGGGATCGGCGGCGACGGCCACACCGCCTCGATCTTCCCGCACACCGACGCCGTTCACGAAATCAGCCGCCTGGTCACCGCCAACCACGTCCCGCAGCGTGAGGCCTGGCGCGTCACCCTCACCTGGCCGGTCATCAACCACGCCCGTTCGGTCTTCTTTCTCGCCGCCGGAGAGGATAAAGCCTCCATTTTGAATGAAGTACTGACAGGGCCGTGTGATCCGGAACGGTTACCCAGCCAACTGATATGGCCCGCAAGCGGTATACTTACCTTTATATTGGATAAGGCCGCAGCCGCGCTTCTTCCCGCAACGGATGAGGAAGGCTGTGGAGTTTTGGAGAGAGAAAGATGATTCTGGCGGGCGACGTAGGCGGCACCAAGGTTCATTTGGCGCTGTATGACTTTATCAATGGAAAACTGGAATACTCCCGCGACGAGCGGTTTCCGGCCAAGGATTACTCCGGCCTGGAAGAGATCGTAAAAGAGTTTCTGGGCGCATTCAAGGTGACCGCGGCCTGCTTTGGCGTGCCCGGCCCGGTGCGCGACGGNNCCGCCGACCAGATTTACACCCTCAGCGAGGGCGACGCCAGCCAGATCGGCAATCGCGCCCTGCTCGCCGCCGGCACCGGCCTGGGCGAGGCCCTGCTGATCTGGAACGGCCACAGCCACACTCCCTATCCCTCCGAGGGCGGCCACGCCGACTATGCGCCGCGCAACGAGGACGAGATTGACCTGCTGCGCTTTCTCAAGCAGAAATACAATGGCCGCATCAGCCAGGAGCGCGTGGTTAGCGGCCAAGGGCTGACCAACATCTACGAGTTCCTGCGCGAAGTTCGCGGCATCGACGAGCCGGTCTGGCTGGCCGAGCGCCTCGCCGCCGAAGACCCCAACGCCGTGATCACCGAGCTGGCGCTCAAGGCCAAAAGCGAAATCTGCGAAAAGGCGATGGATATGTTCGTCTCCGCCTATGGCGCCGAGGCCGGCAACCTGGCCCTTAAGCTGCTCTCCGTGGGCGGCGTTTACGTCGGCGGCGGCATCGCCCCGCGCATCCTTGAAAAGCTCAAGGACGGCCGCTTCATGAAGGCCTTCTCGGACAAGGGACGGATGAGCCAGTTGCTCATCAATATGCCGGTGCGCATCATCCTGGAGAGCCGCGCCGCGCTGCTCGGCGCAGCCGCCTACGCCGAAGCCCGCGCCGCAGAGCTGAGCGGCACCTCGCCTCGCGCCGCCTCCGTCAAAATCTAACCAATCCCCACTATGAACTGGGTGCCCCAGGTCCGGGGTCCCCACGGACAGNNGGACAGGTCTTCGTCCGTGGGGAGGAGGTCTGGATTTTCAGACCTGGGATACCGCGAACCTCAATGCCCCTGCGGCGCGCCGATCGGAAGCACCGTCCGGCCGAAGGTGGAGTTGGTGACCAGGGCAAAGCTGGTATACATGGCCAGCAGCCCGCAGACCACGCCCAGCCAGCCCCCGGCCTGGTGCACCAGAGGCGCAGAGAGCAAATCGCCGAAGCCGAGCAGGAAGAAGGTCACCCACAAGGTGAGGAAGACCCACCAGAGCGCTTTGGCCAGGCGGAAGGTGGCGATCCACATATAGAGCGTGAATACACCCCATCCGATCAGCGTCACGGCAATCGTGCTCCCCGCCTGGCTCAGATCCAGCACACCGTGGCCGCCCAGCAGAACAAGCAATGCGAACCACCACCAGAAGGCGCCGTAACTGAGAAACGCCGTTGTGCCGAAGGTGTTTCCTGTGCGGAAATCCATCAGCCCGGCAAGCATCTGGATCAGGCCGCCAAAGGCGAAGGCCAGCGGCAACACCACCGGCTCGCCGCCTTTGGGCAATACGCCCGCGTTGATCAGGCTAAGAATGACGGTGGTAAGTCCGAAGCCAATCAAACCCAAAGGCGCTGGATTTGCATACACGGATTTTGCTTCATCAGGCATGAATCTCCTCCCTCTCTCTGCAACCTTGGTTTTTGTGTTCTTGCCCGTCTGTCCTTTGGCTGCTGAATGGGGAAAATCCGGGGAAGCGCCGAAAAGACAGATCAGGAATGCCGGATGATCCCATACGCAAATGCCCTTGTCAAGACGAAGATTCCACCTTCTATCCAGAGGGAGGCGGGGGGTTCACAGGCTGCGGAAAGACACATTCAGGGTTGCAAGAAGTGTCAGGGCNNACGACTTCAGTCGTGCCGCAATGGCAACAAAATGAACCGGGCTTTAGCCCCTGAGGTATGATTTACGGTATTATTCAGATGGATCGCGGAACGTAAGAAGAAAAGGCCTTGCGAAATTGCGGGTCTCAAAAGCAGACCCGGGGAACGACATTCGTAAAGGAATAATGAGGTGTGGGTTACCTTTTTGCTTCGACGGTGAATCGATACTCGTAAGAGAGGCTTCATGCTTTATCGTGATCGAAATATTCGCTCGGTTGCCCAAATGCTGACAGCACTCAAGCAACAGGCCAAGTCGAGGGAGATGATCTGGTTCCGCGGCCATGGCATCAAGACTTGGGAGTTGTTGCCATCTCTCGCTCGAAACCCCCTACATCTCAATGCCGAGAACGCAATCATTAAGAGATTCATGCAGAACGCTACGCAGCATATTGACACGCCTCCACGAGTCGAATGGGAATGGATGTTTCTGATGCAACACCATCGGGCGAGCACGCGACTTTTGGACTGGAGTGAGAGCCCGTTGGCGGCACTTTATTTCGCAGTCAGCAACAAAAAGCATTGGCGAAGTGATGGTGCGCTTTGGTGCCTTGATCCAGTGGCTCTCAACCACGAAGCAAACCTGAAATTTAGTTTTCAACATGAAATTCCCGCATTCGGACTTGACCAGGTTCTCGATAGTTACTTGCCAAGCCGAGTACATGAGAACCCATCGGAACTCTTTCCAGTGGCGATCGTCGGACCCCGCAACACGCCCCGGATGGCTGCCCAACTTGGCACGTTTACGATCATTCACAGGCTGAACAAACCGATAGAGAACATTGGTAAGGGTAAACATTTATGGCGTTGGATCATTCCAGCTAACGCGAAACGGAATCTGCTGAAAGAGCTTTCACATTTAAGCATATCGGCTTTAACTCTGTTCCCAGAACTTGACAGAGTGGCCGATCTTACAAAGGAGTTAGTCCTATGAAATTCTCAATCACTTCGCTACACGCAAGTAGCGTTTGGACTTTGTATAAAATGCGTGATCGTATCCAGCTTGATCCACAATATCAAAGGCAAAGTGACGTTTGGACATTAGATAAGCGTCAGCTTCTTATCGATACCCTCCTAAATGAATTCGATGTGCCAAAAATCTATCTGCATAAATTTGAGAAGCCCCTGAAGGTGGGTACGAAAACATATGATTTCGCAATCGTCGATGGAAAGCAACGGCTGGAGACACTCTGGAGTTTCTTAGAGGGGAAGGTCGCTTTGGCGGACGACTTCAAGTATTTCAAAAATTCCTCCGTTAATGCGAGTGGAATGAAGTATGCCGAACTAGGTAAGGAATACCCTGACCTTAAGAATGATTTCGACACGTTTCTTCTTGCGGTGATTGTTATCGAGACTGATGAAGTTGAAATGATTGAAGAAATGTTCTCGCGCCTTAACGAGGCGGTGCCGTTGACCGCCGCTGAGAAGCGCAACTCGTTTGGTGGTCCTCTTCCTGTTGCAATTAAGAAGCTAGCGACTGAGACTTTCTTCAAGGAACGCTTGCCATTTTCAAATCTGCGTTACCGTCACTTCGACCTTGCGGCGAAGTTTCTTCTGGCAGAATATGAGAAGAAGGTTATGGATACTAAGAAAGAGTACTTGGATGGTTTTGTGAAAAGCTTTAAGACTAAAAAACGAACGCAGATGCCTATTTTCCTTGAGCCTGCAGAAAAAACGGTAAAACTGATGGCGAACGTTTTTACGAACAATGACGTACTTTTGCGGCAGGTTGGGATGGTCTCTGTATATTACCATCTATTTAGGCTGGCTAGAATTGACGGTTGGATTTCGCAGATCACTCGAAAGAAGTTAGTGGCTTTTAATAAATTGCGCGCGGATAACCGCAAAGTGGCGGAAAATGATCTGACAAAGGCGGAATATAACCTGCTTGAATTTGACCGGTATACCCAGTCGCCAAATGATGCGGGAGCTATTAAATTCCGGCTTCGCGTCCTGATGGAAACTGCATTCAACATCAAAGTTCAGACAGATGCCCTCTGAACACGAGCATCGGGTGTCGGGTGCCCAAACTCCCGCTTCTGGAACCTGGAATCCTTGAACCCCATGGCGCGCAAGCGCCGTCTGCCCCACCGCAGGTGGTTGCGTAAAATAACCCTCCGCCGGCGCACAATGGCAGTAGTCGGTGGAGCGGGGATTGACTGACCAATGACCTATCTATCAGGGATGTGACCGGTCCGTACCCCACCGGGTCCCCCACCCCCCTTGCCCTCTAAAGGCCGTTTTTC
The DNA here is from genome assembly GCA_003167305.1 of Acidobacteriaceae bacterium. Classification (GTDB taxonomy): domain Bacteria; phylum Acidobacteriota; class Terriglobia; order Terriglobales; family Acidobacteriaceae; genus Telmatobacter. The sequence goes on along the minus strand of PMTP01000151.1, from coordinate 1,203 downwards.
GGCCCCTCCATCTCTTGTAACTTGCACGGAATAAATAGTTTGTAATTATTGCATAGTAACGAATAAGTAACGGTAAACCCCGGTTTTTGCCCGTTATTTAGCCTAAAAAAAGTCGTTGTCAGCCAGAAACGGCCGCTTTTTTGCGCGTTTTGAAAACGCGTGCGGATGCTCCAGCTCTGGCTTCTCCAAGCTGGGATTCCATCAATCGGTCAGCCTTCAAGACTGCGCGGGATTGTTCTCGCCAAACCAGTTTCTCTTTAGCCACAGCGAAACCTGCACCAGCAGAATCAGCGCCGGAACCTCGACCAGCGGGCCGATCACCGCGGCAAAGGCCGCGCCGGAGTTGAGGCCGAAGACCGCGACCGCAACCGCGATGGCCAGCTCGAAGTTATTGCTCGCCGCGGTGAACGAGAGCGTGGCCGTCTTTGAGTAATCGGCGCCCGCCTTGCGGCCCATCCAGAAACTGACAAAGAACATCACAACAAAATAGATCAGCAGCGGCAAGGCGATGCGCAGCACATCCAGCGGAAGCTGGACAATTAGATTGCCTTTCAGGCTGAACATCACCACGATGGTGAAGAGCAGGGCGGTCAGCGTCAGCGGGCTGATGGCGGGCACATAGCGCGTCTGATACCACGAGCGGCCTTTGGCGCGCACCAGCAAAAAGCGGGTCAGCATACCGGCCAAAAAGGGAATGCCGAGATAGATGAAGACGCTCTCGGCGATCTGGCTCATGCGAATATCGACGACCACGCTTTTCAGGCCAACCAGCGGCGGCAGAACAGCCAGAAAGAACCATGCGTAGACGCTGTAGAAGAGCACCTGGAAGACGCTGTTGAAGGCGACCAGTCCGGCGGCGTAATCGGTATCGCCGCGCGCCAGCTCATTCCAAACAATCACCATCGCGATGCAGCGAGCGAGGCCGATCAGAATCAGCCCGGTCCTGTACTCCGGATAGCTGCGCAGAAAGATCACCGCCAGCGCAAACATCAGCGCCGGCCCGATGACCCAGTTTTGCAGCAGCGAGAGGCCCAGCACCCTGCGATTGCGAAAGACCTCGCCCAGCCGCTCATACTGCACCTTGGCCAGCGGCGGATACATCATCAGGATCAGGCCAATCGCGATGGGAATGTTGGTCGTGCCCGCCTGGTAGCGTTGCAGCAGCGCGGGAAAGGCCGGCACAAACCGTCCCAGAGCGACGCC
>PMTP01000010.1 GCA_003167305.1 Acidobacteriaceae bacterium | reverse complement strand
CATCACGTCGCGCGCCGGTAAGGGCTGCGCGTGGCGGCTGTTCTCGTCCATCATGCGCGTCAGCAGCGCCTGATCCAGCGAGCCCCAGTTCACCCCGATGCGCACCGGCTTCTGGTTTTCGGCCGCGCACTCCACCATCACCTGAAAATTGTCGTTGTCTTTCTTGCCGATCGACGCGTTGCCGGGATTGATGCGGTACTTGGCCAGCGCCCGCGCCGTGGCGGGAAACTTCTTCAGCAGCAGATGGCCGTTGTAATGGAAGTCGCCTACAATCGGCACACGCAGGCCACGCTTATCGAGCCCCTCGACGATCCGCGGGACGGCCGCCGCGGCCTCATCGTTGTTCACCGTGACGCGGACGATCTCCGAGCCCGCCAAGGCCAGGGCCGCTACTTGTTCGATGGTGCCCGCAACGTCCGCCGTGTCGGTGTTGGTCATCGATTGCACGACGACCGGAACCTCCCAGCCCACGCGAACCTGCCCGATGCTGACCGTACCCGTTTTCCTGCGCTGAATCTCCGCCATACCTCTAGTTTACCTGTAAATCTCTCCGGTCGCGGCCTAAGCGCCGATTCCGCTCACCTTGATCAGCAGCCATTCCAGAAGACGCGAAGGCAGCAGCCGCTTGAGCGCCAGCCCCAGGTGCGCATCCCAGCCGAAGACGTAGCGCAGCCTGGGCCGCGGGTCGTCGAGTATCGCCGCAATTCCATCAGCGACAACTTGCGGGTTGGCCTTCAGTTTGCCGCTCTCACGGCTGCTCAGTAAGCGCGCGATGCGGGCGGCGTTGGGGGAGTTCGCATCCTGCGTCTGCGCGGAGAGTATGGCGTTGCGGCTCCAGATGTCGGTCTCAAATGAGCCCGGCTCGACCAGCACAACCTGAATCCCCAACGGCTTCATCTCCAACCGCAGGGACTCGGCCCATCCTTCAAGCGCGAACTTCGAGGCCACGTAGCTGCCGACGCCCGGAAAGCCCATGCGACCGGTGATCGACGAAATTATGACCACGTGCCCCGCTCCCTGCCGACGCAACTGAGGCAGAAAGGCCCGCGTCACCGCAGCCACGCCAAAGAAGTTAGTTTCGAATTGCTGCCTTAACTCCGCGTCTGTAATGTCCTCGGCAAAACCAGCCATGGCGAAGCCCGCGTTGTTGACGACTGCATCGAGCGGATCAGGACGTGCGGCGATCGTTGCGGCAAGCTCCGCAATCTGTTCGGCGTTGGTTACGTCCAAAGAAAGAAACTCAATGCGGTCGAGAACGCCGGCCACGCGGGCAGACTCCTCCAGCTTGCCGCGGCGGTTGAGATCGCGCATGGTGGCCAACACGCGCCATCCACGCCGCGCCAGTGTGACAGAGGTCAGTAAGCCGAAGCCGCTGGATGCGCCGGTGATGAGTGCAACCTTTGTCATACTGATGCAAGTCCTGATTCATTTTTTGGATGTTGTTGGAGTATCCACAGAAACCCTTGTATCTTGATACCTATCGATATAGGCGCCTCAGGTCTCGCTTTGGGGATCTGGGAGACTACATAAACATGCGGTTATGGACTAGCTAGCGCAAAAACTGCGCGAGAACTGTAACACCCGCCATCCTCTGAATGTCTATTACCCCTGATCCCGCCACAGCACCACGCCGCCCAGCAGCCCGCTCTCATTGGAGACTATACTCACGTTTTTTGCAGGAGTGAAAAGAATCTTTTTCGTGTTGCCGCCGCCCAGGTAGAGGTGGTCCCAGTTGAAGAGCGCCTCAGTTTGCGTGATCGCCGCCTGGATGAAGTCGTTCCAGCGCGCCTTGCCGAATTTGTCCAGGCCGCGGCGGCCCAGGTAGTCCTCGTAGGTCATGCCCTTCTTGCGCCAGGGATGATGGCCCAGTTCCAGGCCTGGACAGAGGTGGCCGTTTGTGAAGAGCGCCGCGCCGAGGCCAGTGCCCAGCGTCAGCACCAGTTCGACACCGTCGCCTTTGATCGCCCCATAGCCGGCAACATCGGCGTCGTTGCCCACGCGCACCGGCTTCTTCCAGCGCTTTTCCAGCTCGGCTTGCAGCGGGAAGCCTCCCACCCACAGTGGGTGCAGGTTGAAGGCGCCGAAGGTGCAGCCGTGCTTGACCACGCCGGGGAAGCCCACCGAGACGCGGTCGAAATCCGTAAACAGCTTACGCAGCTCATCCAGCCCGCCCAGCACCGCCTCCGGCGTTGGCACGGCAGGGGTTACGACGCGCTGCCGCTCGCTGACCGGCTTACCGGACGGGTCCAGCAGCATGGCCTTCAGCCCCGAGCCGCCAATGTCGATCGACATGGTGATGGGACCGGTTGGGTTGGACGAAGCGATTGGGGCGGCGACGGGAACGGCAGCAACGGGCGTGGAAATATCAGCAGTCATTAGCAGGAATTGTAACGCTTGCGGCTGGAATTGCAACTACTGTATGAAAGCTCCGGCCAGACATAGCGGATCGCACTCTATGCCTTAGCGGGCAGTTTAAGACCCAGTTCCCGCATTGCGATTTGCAGGTCGGCCCAGGCTTCCTTCTTTTGGCGGGGATCGCGGAGCAGATAGGCCGGGTGATAGGTCACGATAAGTTGCGCGCCACGGAAGGCATGGACTCGCCCGCGTAAACCGGCGAGCGGCTGGCGCGCGCCAAGCAGCCATGTCGCTGCTGTTGCTCCCAGAGCTACCAGCACCTGCGGGCGAATGACGTCGATCTGGCGGAA
>PMTP01000080.1 GCA_003167305.1 Acidobacteriaceae bacterium | reverse complement strand
GTGGGCGACTCGCTGGCGATGGTAGTTCTGGGCCATGAAAATACTCTTGCCGTGACTGTGGACGAGATGCTGCACCACACGCGGGCTGTGCGGCGGGGGGTGCGACGGGCGCTGCTGGTGGCCGATATGCCCTTTGGCAGCTATCACGGCACGGTGGGCGAAGGAGTGGCTAATGCGATTCGCTTTGTGAAAGAGGCGGGCGCGGAGGCGGTGAAGATCGAAGGGGCGCGGGTTGAGCTGGTCAGCGCGCTCATCGAGGCTGAGATCCCCGTGGTTGGCCACCTGGGACTGACGCCGCAGAGCATACACCGCATGGGCGGCTATCGGGTGCAGGCGCGCACCGCCGATTCCGTGCTGAAGCTAAGGGCCGACGCGCAAGCGCTGGCCGAGGCGGGAGCGGGGGCGCTGGTGCTGGAAGGAGTTCCGCGCGAGGTGGCCGCGGCGATCACCGCTGATCTGCCGATTCCTACAATTGGCATCGGCGCAGGGCCGGATTGCGACGGGCAGATCCTGGTTTTTCATGATCTGGTGGGCCTGACTTTTGCTCCGGCGGCAAAGTTTGTGCGCCGCTATGGGGATGCCGGGACGGTGATCCGGTCGGCCATCGAAGAGTATCGGGAAGACGTGGAACGGCGGGCCTTTCCCAGTGACCAGGAGAGCTACCATTTGCCAGAGCTGGAGCGCCGAGCGCTGGAAGTGACTGAAAAGACAGGGACGTTGAGAAAGGTCTGATGGAGATTCTGCGCACAGTCGCCGAATTGCGCCAGTGGTCGCGTGAAGAGCGCAACGACGGCGGGAACACCATCGGCCTGGTGCCCACCATGGGGGCGCTGCACGCCGGGCACGCCTCGCTGATCCGCGCCGCCTGCGATTCGGTGGGCTACGTGGCCGTGAGCATCTTCGTGAACCCCACGCAGTTTGGGCCGAACGAGGATTTTGCGCGCTACCCGCGCACGTTTGAGGCGGATTGCGCTCTGGCCAAGGCCGAGGGCGCTGACGTGATCTTCGCTCCGGCGGTCGAAGAGCTTTATCCCGACGGCGCGGCGACCTTTGTCGAGGTTGAGGGGTTGAGCCAGCGTTTGGACGGCGCCTCGCGGCCGGGCCACTTTCGCGGCGTGGCGACGGTGGTGGCCAAGCTGCTGATCGCGTCGGAGGCAGATCGCGCCTTCTTCGGGCAAAAGGACGCTGCCCAGGTGGCCGTGCTTCGGCGCATGGTGGCCGACCTGCGGCTCGCCGCCGAGATCGTCGTCTGCCCCATCGTCCGCGAACCGGATGGGCTGGCGCTCAGCTCGCGGAACATTTATCTCAGCCAGACCGAACGCACCCAGTCGCTTGCGCTTAGCCGGGCCGTTCGGCAGGTTGAGGCGCTTGCTGCCGTGGGCGAACGGTGCTCCAGAGAGCTGATCGAAGCGGCTAGGCAAATCTTCGCCGCCGAGGCTGATTTGCGGGTGGATTATATCGAGCTGGTGAATTGGGCAACGCTAAAGCCGGTGGAGATTGCTGCGCCGGGAAGCCTTTTTGCCGTGGCCGCCTGGGTTGGGGCTACGCGGCTGATCGATAATACGATCTTCGCCTGACGGCGACTCGCCATTACAATTAGTGCATGAGCAAACAAGTCATCGCAACCGACGAAGCTCCTGCCGCGATCGGGCCTTATTCTCAGGGCGTGCGTGTGGGGAATCTTGTTTTCACTGCCGGGCAGGTGGGCGTCGACCCCGCGACCCAGCTGGTGATCGCGGGCGGGATCACGGAACAGACGACGCGTGCCTTCGAAAACCTGAGGGCCATCCTCGAAGCAGGGGGATCGAGCCTCGCGCAAGTGGTCAAAGCCACGGTGTTTCTGAAAAACATGAATGACTTCGCCGCCATGAACGCTGTCTACGCAAGCTATTTTGAGCAAGAGGACGCGCCGCTACCCGCCCGCAGCACCGTCGAAGTCGCACGTCTGCCGAAGGACGTGCTCGTGGAAATCGAACTGGTGGCTGAGGTCTGAGGGCGAAGTTCCTGCCGCTTTTGCCGAGCCGCGAGCATCCCATGGACGGGATGTCCAGGAGGCTTGCATGAGCGAGGGTCCAGAGAAGGTTGTGCGGAGTGAGGCGGAGTGGCGCGCACTGCTCACGCCGGAGCAGTACAGCATTTTGCGCGAAAAGGCCACCGAGCGGCCCTTCACCGGCGCGCTGACCGAGAACCACGAGACAGGGAACTACCACTGCGCGGGCTGCGGGGCGCTGCTGTTTCTGAGCGGGGCCAAGTTCGACTCCGGCTGCGGCTGGCCCAGCTTTCTGCTGCCTGCCGACTCGACGGCCGTTGCCGAGCACGAGGACCGGAACCTGGGCATGCGCCGCGTCGAGGTTACCTGCGCCCACTGCGGCGGCCATTTGGGCCACGTCTTTCCCGACGGACCGCGTCCCACCGGCCTGCGCTACTGCATCAATTCCGCTTCGCTCACCTTCGAACGGGCCAGGTAAGGCGAGCGGAAGCTCGACTTGGCTCTTCATGGACGGAGCGGATTAGAGCGTTTTCCTGTTGGTGCAGAGTCCGGCATGGACCGGGAGTCCACGCGACAGCCGGCCAGGAGGCCGGCGCTACCTGTTCTTGCAGCGACCGGCAACCTTGAGCCAAGCAGGAGATCCACTCTATACCAACTGGCAAAATGCTCTAAAATCCGGGTTTCCCACCCTTGCCCCAGGAAAAGGCGTAAGAATGGGGCACCCAGCATTTTTGAAGTCACGGTGCACCGATTTCCGACCCTACCGAGTCGGGGCGAGTTGGGCTGGTCCCACTCAACGTGGCCGGTTGGGGATCGTGGCATCCCACCCTAGTTCACCCCAACGACGAAGACCTGTCGTTGGGGACCCCAAAGCCGCAAAAACAAGAACGCGGCGAGGGTGGGGCACCCAACATTACTTGGGAGAGAAATGTTTATTTCGGAGATCGTGTCAAAGAGACTTGGGCAAAGAATCTTGATTAAGTGGTTGAAATAACAGTGGATAAGCATAATATTTTGGATTGCATTGAATTCCGTATCGATTCGATATGCTAAGAACATTCAACGAGAAACAGAGCGACAGGGGAGAGAAGGCGAGGCTTTCCTGATTTTATTCGGACAACTTCCGCGGATTCGCAAGCGTGGGGAGAGACTGAGAGCACTTTGAGAGAGCAAGAGGGTGTTTTGACCTTAGCGAAGGGCCGCACAGGGAAGTGGTGTGAGCGGCTGAAGGCGGAATGGCTCTGGCGGGGCATATTCTTGAGGCGATTCGGGCATTCTCCGAGTTGAGGCGGAGCAGCGAGGGGCTGAGCAAGACGGCTTCCTCAGAAACTAGAAGAAGCCGCAGACCTTCGCGGCGACCGATGGACCAATTTGGCGGAAGCAGGGGGCAAATCCGAGGAGGAATTGCCCCCTTTCCCTTTCTACGGAGGCGTGAGTCAGGCCGTGGAATGGCGGGACGCGATTGGCGGACAAATGGAGCAGGCACGAGAGATGCATCCGGTGGTGAGGAAACCACATGGAAGAGGGGCCCAGAAGATCGTGGTCAACCGCGGCAAAGCAAGTATGAACGCGGCGGCCGACAAGGCCCTGGAGTTGAACAGCGAAAGGATAGCGCATACGTTGCTGATGAGCACATTCGGCGGAAACGTAACCAGCGCAAAGCTGCTGTTTGCCCTTGCAGATGGACAAATCGATTGCGAGGACGAAGTCGTCGTGCAGCATTTTGTGAGCCTTGCAGAGCGGCTGACGGCGGAACCGGAGAGCAGTGCCGAGGAGATCGAAGCAGCCACGGCATAGCTTCGAACGATGTGAGCCGGAGGGTTGACGATCCGGTCCGATTGAATTGCAACCGAAAAATGCAGATGCAGGCGCCTCGACTCCGCACCTGATGAACGAGGTGGATTGAGGGTCGTGGTATCCCACCCTTGGCGCAATACAGGAACGCACCAAGGATGGGGCATCCAGCGAGTCAGTAAGTCCGCGAATTATCGCTGAAGACAAGACTTTGCGGGGATGACGGCAGAGAGGGTATGGCTCTTTGCGTTACTCCCAGGAAGAAAGAAGAGAGACGGATGAAGCTCACGAATCACGAGTGGTTGCGCGCCGGCGGATGGCTGGGACTGTTGTCGATTGTGATGGGCCTGATGGGCATGGGGTTGGGGAGCGCAGCTCATGCGCAGGCGGTCAGCACAACGACGGTTCAGGGAACGGTGTATCTGGCGAATGGTCAGCTTGGCGCGGGGACGCTGGTGTTGAGCTGGCCGTCGTTCACGACGGGCAGCGGCCAACTGGTGGCGGCGGATAGTACGACGGTGACGATTGCGCCGGATGGATTTGTGAGCGTGAATCTAGCTCCGAACCTTGGGGCGACGCCGGCGGGGCAGTATTACACAGCGGTTTACTACCTGAGCGACGGGACGACGAGCACCCAGTACTGGGTGGTTCCGGCGGGGGCTCAGGCGACGCTGGGGCAGGTACAGGCGCAGTTGATGCCAGCGGCGCAGGCGGTGCAGACGGTGAGCAAGGCGTATGTGGATGAGGCGATCGCGAGTCTTGCGGGCGGCATACTGACGGTCACAGGCGCAACGATGACCGGGCCGCTGACCTTGTGCTGCGATCCGACGCAGCCGCTGCAGGCGGCGGACAAGCATTATGTGGATGAAAACATTGCCCTGGAGGTTCCGCTGGCGGGCGGGAGCATGACGGGGCCGCTGACGAGTGTGGAGATAGGGGCTCTGTATCAGGTGGACCAATTTTCCGGGGCGGATTTTGGAGCCAAGCTGAGCGCGTGCCTGAGCGGACTGAGCCAGACGCAAGGCGGGACGTGCGATGC
>PMTP01000019.1 GCA_003167305.1 Acidobacteriaceae bacterium | reverse complement strand
AGCGAAATTTCGCCTTGTACGCCAGTAAATGCCAGTCAACCACATTCCCTTCAGCAACTTGCGAGACAACAACCGGCGCCCGTACAGGGTAAGTATTTCAGTATTGCCACCCTGAAAGCCATCATTTCAAAGGCTTTGTGAGCCATTCCATAAATCGCGCATTTCAACCGCTGTACACCAGTAAACCCCTTGGCTGGGCGCCGGGTGCCCCATATCTGCCGCGTCCTATGCGGCAGATGTGGGACACCACGAACCCCAATCGCGCAAGTCCCTTAGTCCCTAGTCCCTCAGTCCCTCAGTGTTCTCCCGGCGGCAGCTTGCAGCAATCTCCGGCGGCGACCGGCTCATTGGCGCCGGCGTCCAGAACCACCTTCCACTGGCCGTCCGCCCCTTTGCGCCAGATGGTCATATAGCGCCCTGTCGTCGTCACGGGATTGCCGTTGGCGTCCTTGCTGTGGCCCTCGAAGTGGCCCCAGGTGTAGCCCATGTCGCCCGAGGGGCCCATCACGGCGTCGGTCGGCGCCCAGGTCAGTTGGTAGACCTTTGGATCCCATTTGGCGGACTTATCAATAGCCACGCGGCCGATGTTCGGCGCGGCCCCGTTGCCCAGCGTGACGCCGTCCTCGGCAAACCAGTCGGCAAAGGCCGCCCCGCCACGCTCCAGCACGTCCTTGGCAAAGCGCGCCTCCAGGTCAAAGAGCAGCATCTTGCCCGGCTTGACCGTCGGGTCGGTCAGCGGATTCGGCGCGGCCTGCGCGTTCGCATCNNTCCAGCTTGCAGCCATCTTCCAGCCCTCCAGCGGCACACAAAGATTTCTCTGCCTATCGTACAACGACGGGAAAGAACTCACTTCTGTATCATTGAACTATGCAGAGCGAAACAACGGCTTCCCCCCATCCCGCAGCTTTTCGCACGCACGACCCTCGGCTGGAGCACATCGCCGCCAAGGTGCTGGGCGGCGAGCGGCTGGGCTTCAACGACGGCCTCGTACTCTACGGCTCGCCGGATGTGCTGGCCGTGGGCTGGTTGGCCAACCGTGTGCGCGAGCGGATGCACGGCGACGTGACCTACTTCAACGTCAATCGCCACATCAACCCCACCAACGTCTGCGTGGCGGCCTGCAAGCTGTGCGCCTTCGGACGCAAGAAGGGCGATGCCGCCGGCTACACGATGGCTCTGGAAGAGGCATGGGAAACCGCGGCCACCGGCTACACCGAGTCGGTGACGGAGTTTCACATTGTTGGCGGGCTGCATCCCGATCTGCCGCTGGAATACTTTCTTGACCTGGTCAGCGGCTTGAAGGAGCGCTTTCCCAAGGTTCACATCAAGGCCTTCACGATGGTGGAGGTGGCCTATTTGGCGCGGCGTGCCAAGCTCTCCATTGAGGAGACGCTGCGGAAGATGCGTACTGCGGGTGTGGATTCAATGCCCGGCGGAGGTGCGGAGATCTTTTCGGCGCGGGTGCGCTCGATCATCTGCGANNAACGACGAAGACCGCGTGGACCACCTCCTGAAGCTGCGCGCATTGCAGGATGAGACCGGCGGATTTCAGACTTTCATTCCGCTGGCCTTCCATCCGGAGAATACGGCGCTCGACCACCTGCCGGTGACCACGGGCCTGACCGACATTCGCCAGGTTGCGGTCAGCCGCCTGCTGCTGGACAACTTCCCGCACATCAAGGCCTACTGGCAGATGCTGACGGCGAAGATTGCGCAGATCGCGTTACGCTTTGGCGCCGACGACCTGGACGGCACGGTCGTCGAGGAGAAGATCTACCACGACGCCGGAGCGACGACGCCGCAGGGCATGACCCGCAAGGAGCTTTGCCGGCTGATTACCGAGGCCGGAAGGATTCCGGTGGAGCGCGACACGCTGTACAAGGCGGTGACGCGCACCGAGGACAGCTTTACCGTGGCGGTGTAGGGCGGACCCAGAGGCTCGACACCAGGCAGATGATGATTGCTCGGACGCGTACCTTCAATGCGGCGCTGACGAGCCCGGCCTTGATGAACTACGGACGGGCGCCGATGACAGTCAGTACTCTCACTGAAGAACTTCGGAAGGTGATGGGCGCTCCTGCGAGGCCGCGAACCGCAGGACAAAATCGGCTACGCAGTCGAGCTGGTCCTGAGTGAGTTCTGGGTATACGGGTAAAGACAATACACTATGAGACGCCGTCTCGGACTCACGAAGCGACCCGGCTACCCTGCACTTGCCGGCGAAGCACTCCTGCTCATGCATGGGGAGCGGATAGTAGATTTCGGCGCCTATACCCTCTTGCTTCAGTGCTTGAACAAGTGAATCTCTATTGGAAACACGAATCGTATATTGATTGAAAATACTTACGCAATCCGGGTTGATCCAGGGCGTCTGAACGCCGCTGGAAGCGAAGGCCCGAGTATAGTATGCCGCATTGCGGCGGCGCGCTTCCGACCAATCTCCAAGGTGGGGAAGCTTGACAAGCAGGATGGCCGCCTGGAGGGGATCGAGCCGGAAATTGCCGCCGACAAATTTGTGGTAGTATTTCCGTTGCGATCCATGAGAACGCATAGCCACGAGGCGTTCGTGCAGGGCGGGATCGCTGGTCACAATCATTCCGCCATCACCGGCGCCGCCAAGGTTCTTGCTCGGAAAGAAGCTGAAGCAACCAACGGTTCCAATGCCTCCCGCTTTGCGGCCCTTGTAGGTGGCCGAAATGGCTTGCGCCGCGTCCTCAATCACATAGAGGTTATGCTTTGCGGCGACTTCCATGATCGGGTCCATGTCGCACATCTGCCCATATAGATGCACTGGAATGATCGCTTTTGTCCGGCCAGTAATTGCGGCCTCGATTTTCGAAGGATCCAGGTTGTAGGTGCGCGGATCGATATCGACAAATACAGGAAGAGCACCGGTGCGCGCTATGGACCCCGCTGTGGCGAAGAAAGTGAATGAGGTAGTAATAACTTCATCGCCCGGGCCGATATTGAGAGCCATAAGACTGGCGAGCAGCGCATCTGTCCCGCTAGTGACGCCCACGGCGAATTTGCAATCGCTAATCTCGGCTACCTTCTGCTCAAGCTCGGCAACCTTTGGCCCGCCAATGCAGACCTGAGAATCGAGTACCTCTGCAATGGCAGTGAGAACATCGTTCTTAATAGTGGCATACTGCGCCTTCAAATCAAGAAGCGGGACTTTCACGAGATCGTCTCCATGACCGCCGGGGTAGTGTGAACTTGCTCTAATTCAATAGTGCTGCCGGCGTCAGTTTGGCCACC
>PMTP01000186.1:859-10611 GCA_003167305.1 Acidobacteriaceae bacterium | reverse complement strand
TTGCCGCGCTTGAGGCCGCCAAACCCGGAGCGGGCGCGCACGCTGAAGACGTGGTAGCCGGCATGGGCAAAGCGGGCGCGCAGCTCCTCGGCAGTCGCCGCCGACTGCACCTGCTCCTGCACGCGGCCGCGCTCGTCGGCCAATTTAATGATGAACTCCGCCATGCCTCTGCCCGCCCGGGTAAACCCCAGATCAGATCCAGACTGGACCCTCCGCCTCTTCCCAGGCTATTTCTTCTCAGGATTCAGGTTACCAGCTTTCGCCCACTCTGTTCGTAACGGATAGACGCGAAAGGCGCAACCAGCGCTCAAAGGCGGAAGGCCTTCCAGGATGCGGAATACCGCGTTGGACTTGTGCAGAGCTTCTTCAGGATTCCTGCAAGGGATTGACCCAGCGCAGGCCGGGAAAGCGGGCAAAGTCGCGGTCATTTGTGTAGAGCACACCACCACTTTCAATGGTCAGCGCCGCCAGTTGTGCATCAGTGGTCATTGGACCTCGGACCTGTCCCTCGATCAGCATCCATTGAAAGATGGACCAATGACGTTCACCCGGCACGAGCAGGCGGACCTGTTTCAATTCCATCCACTGCCGCACAATGCTAATTGCCTCTTCGATAGTGAAACGCTTGCCGGGGATTCGTGAGTCGGAAGAGATGCGCAGGAAGGCAGAGACAGTCTGCCAGGGAAGGCCTATCAACTCATCCGCTGAGAAGGCACCATTCAGCCACGAACGCGCCGCGTCGTGCTGCGGCATCGTACTGTCGTAGGCATAGAGCAGCAGGTTGGCGTCGAGAACGATCACCGGTGGTATGGCCCGTCCAAATCATCGAGCAGTTTGGAGATACAATCGTAGCTCAACCCCGGTGGCAGTCCCATGGGGATCGGCGTCACTTCAAAGGGCTTCGCAGCCTCTTGATCCTTGGAGTTCATCAGCCCATGGCGCAGCAGCCGGTTGACCGTCCCCTTGAAGGAAGCGCCCGAGCGCCGTTGCTCCTGCTCGATGAGCACGGCAATGTCGTCGTCGATGGTGAGAGTGGTTCGCACATCTTGATGCTAGGCCGAAAGGCATCATGATGTCAATCTTTTCAAGTGCCGATCTGGGTCGGTTCCGATTTGCCGGTCATACACTCGGAACCCCTCAGTACAGCGATGCGGGAAGTTCAGTGATGCTTACCACTCCGCGCCAATTGCGTAATCGTTGCCTCCATCCGCAAATGGTCGAATCTTGAGATGATTGCGAAAAATCGCATCGAGTATTCGTGCCGCTTCGAGAGGTGTTGCGCCAGACAACTTGTAAATCCCTCCGTCTCCGACGATGCTTGACTTTTGCACCTGGGAGGCTTTCGCAATCGCCTCGACATCGATGGGGATTCCGGGATCAATCGACTCGCGACGCATGCGGATTTCACCGAGGTGGTAGCTATTTTCATTGTGTCCTGCGCCTTGCGCACAGAAGACTATCCACTCGTTCCACTCGGGAAGCACGCGCAGGCGTTGAATGGCATCCGCCATGGCCTCAAGTGCCGTCGCGAACTGCCCGGTCGGGTGCTCCATAAATGGCTTAGGTCTCGCACGGCCTTTAAGATGAGCATCTGGCATGCTGGAATTATAGAGCCAAGGTGTTCCGGTCGGTTGGTCGCCTATTCGGAAACTGCCCCCCCGGAAGTTGCAGCATTTTGGGAATGCCTTCTGCCATGAGAACCCCGCTCCGGTCCCGCGCCATTGCCACGCGCGATTTGCAGGTGGTAGCCTCTAAACTGACTGTATGTGAGGAGGATCACAAAAAACCGATGCAAGCCACCTACAACGGGTTGGAATTGCCGCAGGACGGCCAGCCAATCGAGTACGCTAACGGGCAGTTTGAGGTGCCCGACCATCCCATCATTCCTTACATCGAGGGCGACGGCACGGGGCGCGACATCTGGAAGGCCTCCGAGCGGGTCTTCGACGCCGCGGTCGAGAAGGCCTACGGCGGCAAGCGGGCGATTCGCTGGTTCGAGATCTTCGCCGGCGAAAAGGCCTTTCGGGGCTTCGGCGCATGGCTGCCGGACGACACGGTGGCCGCGGCGCGCGATCTGCGCGTCTCCATCAAGGGACCGCTGACGACGCCGGTGGGTGGCGGCATTCGCTCGCTCAACGTGGCGCTGCGCCAGCTCCTCGACCTCTACGCCTGCGTGCGGCCGGTCAAGTACTATCAGGGCGTGCCCAGCCCGGTGAAGCACCCGGAGCGGGTGGACATCGTCATCTACCGCGAGAACACCGAGGACGTCTACGCGGGCATCGAGTTCAAAGAAGGCTCGGCGGACGCGGCGCGGCTGATTGACTTTCTCAACAACGACCTCTTGTCCGAAACCAAGAAAAAAGTGCGCGAAGACTCCGGCGTGGGCATCAAGCCGATCTCGATCTTCGGCTCGAAACGGCTGGTGCGCTACGCCATCCGCGCCGCGCTGGAGCAGGGGCGCAAGACCGTCACGCTGGTCCACAAGGGCAACATCCAGAAGTTCACCGAGGGGGCCTTCCGCGAGTGGGGCTACGAGGTTGCGGTCGAGGAGTTCCGCGCCGAGACCGTCACCGAGCGCGAAAGCTGGATTCTGGGCAACAACGATGCCCACCCCGGCCTGACCGTCGAGCAGAATGCCGCGTTGATTGAGCCTGGGCTGGAGATGGGCTCTTCGAGCTACCGCGACGCGGTTTATCTGGAGATCGAGGGCGTGCTCCGCACCATCGGCCCATCCCACGGCAACGGCGTATGGAAGTCGAAGCTGCTCATCAACGACCGTATCGCCGACTCGATCTTCCAGCAGATCATCATCCGCCCGGAGGACTACAGCGTGCTGGCGACAACTAATTTGAATGGCGACTACATCTCGGATGCGGCGGCGGCGCAGGTGGGCGGACTGGGCATCGCTCCGGGCGCCAACATCGGCGACGGCTACGCGGTCTTCGAGGCCACGCACGGCACCGCTCCGAAGTACGCGGACAAGGACATGATCAATCCCGGCTCGGTGATTCTCTCCGGCGTGATGCTGCTGGATTTCATCGGCTGGAAGGAAGCGGCGCGGCTGATTGAGGCGTCGCTGGAAAAGACGATACTACAGAAGTTCGTGACGTATGATTTCGAGCGGCAGACGGCGGGCGCAACCAAGGTCGGCACCAGCGAGTTTGCGACGCGGATCATAGAAAATCTGTAAAGGCAGGGACTAAGGGACCACGGACTAGGGACTAATTTTTCGCACCTAGTCCCTAGTCCCGATTCCCTAGTCCCTATTTCACCCCATTTCATGAGGAGGAAAGTAATGCGCAAGAAAGTCAGTATTATCGGCGCCGGCAATGTCGGCTCAACGGCAGCGCACTGGCTGATGGCCAAGGAACTGGCCGATGTGGTGATGATCGACGTGGTCGAGGGCGTGCCGCAGGGCAAGGCGCTGGACCTGCGCCAGGCTCTTCCCATCGAACGATCCGACGTGCACATCACCGGCTCGAACGACTACGCCGATACGGCCAACAGCGACGTTGTGATCATCACCGCCGGCATTGCCCGCAAACCCGGCATGAGCCGCGACGACCTGCTGCACACCAACTTCAAGATCATGACCGATGTTGTCAAGAACGTGGTTGCCTATTCGCCGGAGTCGATTCTGATTGTCGTCTCGAATCCGCTGGACGCGATGGTGCAGGCCGCCTATCGCCTCTCGGGCTTCAACCGCGAACGGGTTATCGGCATGGCCGGGATTTTGGATTCCGGGCGCTTCAAGAGCTTCATCGCCGAGGAGTTGCAGGTGAGCGTGGAAAACATGAGCTGCCTGGTCCTGGGCGGGCACGGCGATAATATGGTTCCCCTGGTCCGCTACACTACTGTAGCTTCCATTCCCATCACCGAACTGCTCTCCAAGGAGCGCATCGACGCCATCATTCAGCGCACCCGCGACGGCGGCGGCGAGATTGTGAAGTACCTCAAAACGGGCAGCGCCTACTACGCGCCGTCGGCGGCAGCGGTGGAGATGGCTGAGGCCATTCTCAAGGACAAGAAGAAGATTTTGCCTTGCGCGGCCTACCTGGAAGGCGAGTACGGGGTCAACGGCTACTTCATGGGCGTGCTGTGCAAACTGGGCGCTGCGGGCCTCGAACAGATCGTCGAGATCAGGCTCAGCGATGAGGAGCACGCCGCGCTGATGAAGAGCGCCGCGGCCGTCAAGGAGCTTTGCGACGTGATCGGCGTGTAAAGAGCAGATTCTGGCTATTAGCTTTTGATTCTTCTGGCAATCTCCGGCTTTCCAAAGAGTCAGCAAAGCTGCTGCGCTATTCTGACCGGCTGGGGATGCGCGCGCGGCTCAAAGTCCTTCCCGCCCTGCGCATGGTACCTGCCGCTCAACAACGCACAATCCACGCCGCCCGCGGGCAACTCACGCGGACAGTGGAGGATTGAGGATATCCGTCCATCGGATTCGGTCGTCCGTTCATCTCCGAATGGACGGGCTCCGGCTGCGCTTTCCATCGATGCCCGGAAGTGTCAGCGTTTCCCGGAAATGCAACTTCCGTTCCTGGAAGAGAACTTGAAGAGGCATATTTTCTCAATTTCGATGAGTCTCCCGCGAACGGCGTATCTTAATGAAAGGGAAGTGTCTCTCCCAGGAGTGCCTTTTGAAACAGCAAGATCACTACGAATTCATGCAAATCAGCCCCAATGCCGAGCCTGACACAATCCACCGCGTATTCAAATTTCTCGCGGCCCGCTTTCATCCCGACAACACGGAGACCGGCGATGCGGATAAGTTCTCTCTGCTGAAAGAGGCCAACGACGTCTTGTCCGATCCGGCGCGCCGCGCCGAATACGATGCGATGCATGCAAAGGAGACGCCCGAAACGGTCCCGATGTCGAGTTCGATGGATTTCATGGATAGCCTGGAGGGCGAGTTGAACCGGCGTCTGGCGGTGCTGGCGGTGCTCTATATCCGCCGTCGCGCCTTCCCCAACATCCCTGAGGTTTCCCTTTCCGCGATCGAAGGCAGCATGGGGTTTCCGCGCGATTATCTGGAATTCACGCTTTGGTATCTTCTCAAGAAGGGGTACATCTCCCGAGCGGACAACTCAGCATTGACACTGACGGCAGAGGGTGTGGACTTTGTGGAAACGCAACGCGTCAGCCTTCCGATTCTGAGCAAGTTGCTGACCAGCGGCGCAGGCCCCTCCACCACAGACAGGCGTAGCGGAGGGCAAGGCATTTGAGCCTTCCCGAACGCCTGCCTATGTGCCTGTCGAAAGGCGCGGTAGTGTGAATAGGCCCTAGTTGCTGGGCATGGGCTGTGGCTTGACGCTGCCGCAATCCGGGCCTTTGTAGATGGAGGAGGACTCGATGGTGTATTCCATTGTCCGGGTGTTCGGCCCCGCCTGCATCGCTCCGACAAAGTGCACTTTACCCACGGCGTGATTGGGATCGGCCCACGAGGATTCCAGGGTTCCTTTGCCCGCCATCCTGCCGCTGCAAATCCAGTCGGCGGTCATTCTGGTGGGGTGCAGCACAACGTTGCTGATCTGGCATTCGCCGTTGCGGCTCTGCGGCATCGGGGCGCCATACCTGTCGATCATCGCCTGGGTGAGGCAAACCTGCGTAGTGTGCGGGCCGCCGCCGGGCATCGTCATGCCTGCCGGCATAGGCGACTGCTGCCAGTTCATGTTGGTGGTCATTTCCCACAGGCCGGGCTTTCGGGTGGACTGCGCCCAGGCAATGATGGCTACGGCGAAAAGGCAACAGCCAATTGTGATCCAAACTCGAGTCTTGCGCATGAAACCTCCTCTTTGCTCGCGCAGGCTTAGGGATGCGCGAACTTTCACTCTATCGCAACGCATAATCGGCAGGGAAGAGGAAAATTCAGCGCCGCCCCGCGAGTGCCGTTTGCCCCAGCGCCAGTAAAGCGCCGGTCACGCGGCCGGCGGCGTGGCGGACCACACTCTCTTCGCTGGCGAAGTCGCCGGAAATGACTCGCACGCCCAGCGCTTCAATGCGCTTGATGTCGGCCTCGATGGGCGAAGCCCCTTCGGCGGCGTAGCGCGCCAGCGTCTCCGCGGAAAAGGCCGCAGTGTTCACCAGGGCATAGTCGAAGATGGGCGCGCGGGTGTGCTTATAAATCCGCTCGATGTGCTCGGAGGCGGTCAGATTCAGGCTCTCGTTGGCCTGGGTCATCAGGTTGCAGATGAAGACGCGCACGCCGCGGGCATTGGCCAGCGCCGCGGGCATTCCCTGCACCAGCAGGTTGCAGATCAGAGACGTATACAGTGAGCCCGGCCCCACGGTGATCAGATCAGCGCGCTCGATGGCCTCCAGCGTCTCCGGCAAGGGAGCCGCATCAGGAGGGTCGAGCATCAGCTCCACGATGCGCTTGCGGCTGGCGGTGATTTTGGTTTCGCCGCGCACCAGCGAGCCGTCGTCCATGCGCGCCACCAGCGAGGCGTTGGCCGTGGTCACCGGGAATATGCGCCCCCGCGTGGCCAGAATCTTCGATGCCAGTTGGATGGCCTGGCCGAAGTCGCCGGTAATCTCAGTGAGCGCGGCCACAAAGAGATTGCCGAAGTTGTGTCCCTGCAAGGAATCGCCCTTGCGAAAGCGATGGCCAAAGAGCTTGGCCAGCATGTCTTCTTCCTCGCTGAGCGCCACCATGCAATTGCGCAGGTCGCCGGGAGGCAGCATATTGAAGCCCTGACGCAGCCGTCCGCTGGAGCCGCCGTCGTCGGTGACGGTGACCACCGCGGCCAGATCACCGATGAGGCCCGGTTGGCACGGCGCGCACGCAGTCACATGGCTGCGCAGCCCGCGCAGCAGTGTGGAGAGGCCGGTGCCGCCGCCGATGGCCACCACGCGCAGCGGCCTGTCCGGTACAGCGCCAGAAAACTGCTGCGGAAGCGGTTCCGGATTCAACGATATGGTCGCGGGAATCAAGGAGACCTTAGGGGACCTCGGGATATAGCAGCTCGGTAAACCGAGGGTCGTCGGCCATGCTTTGGAAGTCGTTGTCGACCCGCGCCTGGAGACGATTCTTGTGGTTCAGTTCGATAGCCTGTCCCAGATTCCTGAGGCAGTCCTGGGTGCGCCCGGTCATCGCGTCCAGCAGAGCCAGCCCATAGAAGGCGAAGTCGGCTTTGGGATGCGCCTCCAGAATGACGTTGAACTGCTCGCGCGCCTCCTCGTAGTAGCCGGTGTTCAACTGCGAGACGGCGTAGTCGTAGTGCTCCTCGGGCGTCAGGAAGGTCAGGTTGTGCTTTTCCATTTGCCGCTGGCAGGTGCTGATGTACATCTTGCAGCGTTCCTTGAGCTCGGCGGGCGCGGCGGAGAGCAGCTTCTCGAAAGCGGCCAGCGCCTTGTCGTACTTGCCCTGCTGCACGAGTAGCACGGCGGCCTGATAGTGCTGCAAGGCCGCAGCCGCGCCTGCGCTGGAGTGTCCGCCGGGCTTGCCGGACGGCGAAGGATCTTTCTTATGGTCGTGCGCCAAGGATCGGGCCTCTTGCCTCATCAGTTTGCAAAAAATCTGTTCATCTCAGGAGCGGCTGAGCCGGTTCAAGGCCGGCAAAACACCCGCGTCTGGGAGTTGGCTGCTCAGGCACTCTTTATACGCATAACCCCGCCTCACGTCAAGGCGGACCGATACGCTAGCCTGATTCGCCAGTCAATTTCGCTTGCTCGGCAGCTCCGGAATTGCCGTAAACGGCAGGATTCAGCGACGGATCGTTGTACATTTTCAGTTGGCGATAGAGCTTGAATCGCTTCGTCCCCGCCAGGATTTCGCCCCACAATGCATCCAGGCAGGCAGCCAGATCAGCCCGCTGCTCATGCAGAATGGCGAGCCGGTCCAGGTTGCGCTGGGCGTGGCCTGGGGGAGCGTTGGCGCGCTCCGCTTCCTCGCGCGTGTGATAAATTTTCAGCGCCAGAATCGAGAGCCGGTCAATTATCAGTCCTGGCGTCTCGGAGTGCAACGCCGCCGCCGGATTGGGCAGGCTGCGCGGCTCCAGCCAGCCCAGCAAGGCGCTGTCCAGCCCCTCGGCCAGATCGTTGCGCCGCTGGTTGACCGGGTCGATGCGCCGCTTCACGCTGGCGATCTCGGCGTTGGTTGCGTCGGGAACGCGCGCCTCGTCTTCAATGTGCCAAAGCTCGAAGTTGGCGAAGTGCTGGCCGCTAACCAGGCTCAGCCAATCCGTGCCGGAACCTGTCTTCGTGGCTCGGGCTGCCGACTGGTGCCATGCGCGCGTCTCGCGATCCTGCTGGCTGACGATTTCCTCTGCCGATAGCATTTGGACTTTCCTTGGTCTGGGCTTGGCGCAAGCGCCTGAGTTCTGGTACAAGCGTCTATGGTAGAACTATCCTCGCAAAGTTGTCAGTTGTCAGTCGATAGATGAAACCGCTCATACTGGAATAATGCTTTATCTGTAACAAGCGTTGAAGAGTCGAACGGGTAGTCGCCGTAAGGGTTACCGAGGAGGATCGATGGCAGTCGCGCGCAGTTGGAGAGATGCCGATGCCGTGGCAGCCATGCGGAATTTTCTTGCCCAGCCAGCGCCACGCCGCGCCGCCGTCCGCGAGCTGATGAAGGAGCTGCTATCGGAGAGTCCGTTTGAGTGCCGCTGCGCCGCCGACCTGGCCCGCCGCGTCAGCGCGCGCGAGCCGGGGATTCTGAAAGCGTATGCCGGCGTGCTGATCGACCTGGCCGCCGAGCTTCCGCCGGAGCAGTGGCAGGCGCGCGGTTACATGACGCTGGCCGCGGCCCAGAACGCCTCGACCCATGCTGAGCGGATGCGGCTGGCAGCTCCGGTGCGCGTAATGATCGATGACGAACGCATCGCCCTGCGCGCCATCGCGCTGGAGGCCTTCGCTCACCTGGCCGTGGCCGAGTCGGAGCTGCGCGAGGAGGCCATGCTTCTGCTGGAGCGATACCGACGCGAGGGATGCTGCGCGATGCGCTGCCGCGCCCGCCGTATGCTGCTCCCGCTGATGAAGGCGGAGGCCACGGCCAGCCCCAGGCCTTCCGCTTAAAATGAAGTTCGGGAGCAATCGTGGACAAGAAAGGTCAATCTCCGCATCGGCGCTGGAATCCGCTGCGGCAATCGTGGGTGCTGGTTTCGCCGCAGCGCACCGAGCGCCCCTGGCAGGGTGAAGTTGGTCAGAAGGCCGCGCCCTCCGGCTTGGCTTACGATCCGAAGTGCTACCTGTGTCCGGGGAATCAGCGGGCCGGCGGGGCCGTAAACCCGGCCTACGAAGGCATCTTCTCGTTCATCAACGACTACGCCGCGCTGCTGCCGGATTCGCCGGATCTCCCCCAGTCTTCAGAGAAAGCCGCTCCCGCCTCTCCGCTGCTGGTGGCCGAGCCGGCGCGCGGCCTGTGCAAGGTGATCTGCTTTCATCCCGACCACAGCCTGACCCTGGCCCGCATGACCCAGCCGGAGATTCGCCGCGTGGTGGACACCTGGACGCAGGAGTACGAGGATCTGGCNNCCGCATCCCCACGGCCAGATCTGGTCCTCCGATTTTGTTCCCGACGAGCCGGCCGCCGAGGTTGCGGCCCAGCGCCAGCACCTCGCCCGCACGGGAAGGTGCCTGCTCTGCGACTACCTGGCCGCCGAAGATGCCGCGCAAAAGAACGAACCGGCCCGCATCGTCTTCCAGAATGAGCACTTCATGGCTATCGTCCCCTGGTGGGCGATCTGGCCCTTCGAGGTGCTGCTAGTCAGCCGCCGCCACGTTGGCTCCATGCCGGAGCTGAACGGCGA
>PMTP01000186.1:0-837 GCA_003167305.1 Acidobacteriaceae bacterium | reverse complement strand
TTCATGGTGGGCTTTGAAATGCTGGCCATGCCGCAGCGCGACATCACCCCCGAGGACGCGGCCCAGCGGCTGCGCGATTGCCCGGAGGAGCACTACTGGCCGAGAGCCTGAGCCGCGCCGCGGATCGTGCGGCGTTTGAACGGAAGCGAAGCAAAGTGTAAACTGGCGCTGTCCGCAGTTGAGGAGTCCTTCATGCGAATTGTTTCCTGGACCATTCTCGCCACCCTGACTCTGGCGCCCATCCTGAGCGCCCAGAGAACTCCGGCCGTGATCGCCGTCCAACCCGTTTCCGCTCCGGCTTCCGTTGCCAGCGCGCCGGACCCGGCCATCAACGCGGTGGTCTCCGCGGTAATGCCGAGAGTGGCCAACTGGGGGCCGGTGAAGGGCCTGCCGTTTTCCGCCACCGAGACGACGGTGCGCGAGCAGACGCTCTCCGACGGCACAGTCATCAAGAGCACCGTCGAGGTGCAGCTCTGGCGCGACTCCGAGGGACGCATGCGCGCCGAGAGCACACTGAACTCCGGCGCTGTGCCGCAGGGTCATATCGTCACCGTCTGGAATCCAGCGGAGGGAAAGGCGATCACCTGGGTCACCGGCAACTCTGCTTTGACCTTTGCCTCGGCGACTCATTTGCCCGAATCGCAACTGAATGGCTTGCTGAGCTCGCAGGCTTCCACGCCTTCCGCCTCGCCGACCGGCGCGCGCACTCCGTTGCAGCGAACCGCGGACACGCCGGTTGCGCTTTCTGCCTTTTCGAGTGAAGAGAGCGCCAGCCTCCGCACGGAAACCTTGTCGCCGGAGACCATCGCCGGCTTGGAGGTTGCGGGCACGCGCGCC
>PMTP01000171.1 GCA_003167305.1 Acidobacteriaceae bacterium | reverse complement strand
ACCAACGACGCGCCCGCGCTGGCTCAGGCAGACGTCGGCGTGGCGATGAACTCCGGGACGCAAGCCGCCAAGGAAGCCGGCAACATGGTCGATCTCGACTCCAACCCCACCAAGCTGATCGAGATCGTCGAGATCGGCAAGCAACTGCTCATGACGCGCGGCGCTCTCACCACGTTTTCCATCGCCAACGATGTGGCCAAATATTTCGCCATCATTCCCGCCATGTTCTCCGTCGCCTTCCCGGTGCTGGGCGCGCTGAATATCATGTACCTGCACTCGCCGGAGTCGGCCATTCTCTCGGCGGTCATCTTCAACGCCATTATTATCGTGGCGCTGATCCCGCTGGCATTGAAAGGCGTCAAGTACGAGCCCAAGGCGGCCGATATTCTGCTGCGCAACAATCTGCTGATCTACGGAGTCGGCGGCATTATCATCCCATTCATCGGCATCAAGGCTATTGATCTGGCATTGGTGGCGCTGCATCTGGCGTAATGAAATTTGTTCTCACACACTGCGCAGTATTAGCAGTTTTGAATGGTCGCAGTGTTGAAAGGGCACGACTGGTAGGTCAGGGCTTTAGCCCTGACAAGATTTCCGAGGATGAAGGGTANNTGTGGGTTGTTTTTAGGAGAAACAAAATGCATTCCGTCTGGAAGACATCGATTCGCTTCACTCTCGTGACCACGCTGCTGCTGGGCTTGGGCTATCCGCTACTGGTTACCGGCATCGCCAAAGTGGTCTTCCCGCATCAGGCCGGCGGCAGCCTCATTCAGCTCAACGACGGCACGGTCATCGGCTCGGAGTTGCTGGCGCAGAGCTTCACCAGCGACCGCTACTTCCATCCGCGGCCCTCGGCCGCCGGCAATGGCTACGACGCCACAGCTTCCGGCGGCTCGAATCTGGCGCAGTCTTCTAAAACATTAGTCACGCGCATCCAGGGCGACATCGACAAACTGGCCGCCGCAAATCCCGGCAAGCCGGTGCCGATTGATCTGGTGACAACCTCCGCCTCCGGCCTCGATCCCGACATTACGCCCGACGCCGCTTACTATCAAGTCCCGCGCGTCGCCAAGGCCCGCAGCCTGAGCGAAGAGAGCGTGCGCACGCTCGTCGGGCAGCAGATCACTCCGCGCCAGTTGGGCCTGCTCGGCGAACCGCGCGTCAATGTTCTCGAACTGAATCGCGCCCTCGATAATCTCGCAAAATAGACTCGCCGCAATGAGTGAACCGCACCATGGAATCTCTGAACAGGCCTATTCTATGAGGCCTGCAGCATTACAATCATCAACGGCATAGTCATGATTGAAAGGCGCGCTAGATTCCCAGGCGCGCTTTCAGAGCGCGGACGCGATCGCGGGCGACGGGAATCTGCGTGCGCTGGGCGTCCTTGAGTGAGAGGATAACTTTGCCAGCGAACCACGAATTCACCTCGTGAATCCACTCCACATTCACCAGCGCGGAGCGGTGAACGCGCAGAAACTTTGCCGGATCGAGCCGCCGCTCGAGTTCGGCGATGGTCTGATCAACGCAATGCTGGCGTCCGTTTGCCACAGCGTAGGTGAGCTTGTCGCTGGCGATAAAGTGCGTGACCGCATCGAGATCTAAAAATGAAATGCGCTCGCCCACGCGCGAGGCGATGCGGCACGGATACTCGGCCCGCTCACCGCGCAGCGAAGCGGCCAACTCCTTGAGCAGCGCGGGCAGCTCCGGATTCCGCTGCCAATCCTGCTTGGCCGATGGGCGCAGCCGCTCGAGCTTCCGCAGCGCGCGCGCCAGCAGCTCCGGCTCGATAGGCTTCAGCAGGTAATCGATGGAGTTGACCTCGAAGGCCTTGAGCGCATATTTGTCGTACGCGGTTGTGAAAATAACGAAGGGCTGCTCGTTGAGTCGGGAGAGCAGCTCGAAGCCGTTCATGCCGGGCATTTGAATGTCGAGGAAGAGAACGTCAATGGATTCGCGATTCAAAAAGTCCAGAGCTTGTGCCGGATCGGTGGCGCTGCCGACGATGCGCAGGCCGCCGGCGCTGGTGAGCAGGCGTCCGAGGCGCTCGATGGCCAGCGGTTCGTCATCGACGAGATAAGCGCGAAGCGGTACGGTTTCCATCGGTAACTCCATTATGCGGGAAAGGAGAGCCGCACAACGGTTCGATCATTTTCGCGCGCAACTTCCAGTTGGCCTGCTCCGCCGAAGAGAAGATCAAGGCGCGCGATCAGATTGCCCAAACCGTGTTCGGGCGTAATGGAATCGAGCGAGAAGCCGGGTCCGTCGTCGCTGACTTCGAGCAGAATGCGGCCGGATTCTGCTGATCCATGGATGTGAATCGTTGCGCCCTGGCTGCGCTCTGAGACCACATGCTTCACGGCGTTTTCCACCAGCGATTGCAGCGCCAGCGGCGGCACATTCGCGTCCTGAAGAGCTTCGGGAATCGCGATCTCATAACGCAGGCGCGGGCCGAAGCGCGTCTTCTCGATTTCGAGATAGTCGCGGACGATTTTGAGTTCCTGGCTGAGCGGCGCAAGGCCGCTCTGATTGGCGTTGAGCGAGAAGCGCAGCAGCGAGGCCAGTTTGCCGACCGTATCTTCGGCAAGCTGCGGGTCTCTGGGAATCAGCGCGGCGATGGAGTTGAGCGTGTTGAAGAGAAAGTGGGGATGGATGCGGGACTCGAGCGAGGAGAGCCGAGCCTCGGCCAGCAGCTTATAAGCGCGCTCCTGCTCCACCTGGCGCGTGCGCAATTCGAGCGTGGTGGCCTGGAGCTTGTAGCGCATGGTTTCGTAGGTGGCGGAGCTCATGCCGATCAGCAGCGTGATGATGACGGCGAACTCGAAGGAGGAGCGGAACTCCTGCCAATAACCATCGGGCGTGCGCACACCAATGAGAATGAAGATGAGGCCGGCAAGGAGGCAACCGGCGGTGGCCGTGAAGAAGAGGGCGGAGAGCTGCATGAGAACCAGGAGGCGGGCAAATTTGCCGTAAAAGCGCAGCGTGATCCATTTGACAAGAAACATGGAGGGCAGCGCGATCAGCGTGGAATAGACGAAGGAGCCGACGATGTGGGAGCCGGTCTCCGACCATTTCATGCTCATGCCGACGGAGTGAAGCAGCGCGACGACGGCCAGCGTGACGGCGAAGATAAAGCCGATGACCTTGATGATCGCGGAAGAGTAGTTTCCCTGGGGTTCAGGAAGGGCGGCATCGGGCGAATTGGAGGCGCTGATCATAGCTGGAATTTGACTCCCACGGAGGTGGCGGCTGCGTAGGGCGTGGCTCCGTAATCCGAGCTTTTGCTTCCCCGCGGAACTTGCAGGTGTAGATAAGTGGAGAAGTGATTGCCGAAGCGCCGGGTGGCGTCGAAGATTACAATGTAACTGTTGTCATTCAGGTTCTCGACCATCGAGGCGGCCAGATCCCATTGCTTCCATCCGGGCAGTTCGCGCAGCCGCGATTTGCCCGCATAAAGGAAAGCATAATGCTGGCGGCCGGCTGAGGGTGAGATGGACATATCTCGATAGTACGCGGTATTGGGCGGGGTGTAGAACTCCCCTATAAAGGAGACGCCCCATGTGGTGGTGTATTTTGCGCCCATCAAGATAGCGCCTTGCTCGCGCCATGCGGCCTCGCCGTGCAGCTCCCAGGCCTGGCCGAAGACGCGGGTGAAGGTGAGGCCGCCAAAACTGTCACCGCCGCGGTCGTCGCCGGCAATCAGCGAAGTGTCGAATCTATGCACAAGAACGTTATACCGGAAAGCGGTGGTGTCGTGCAGGTTTGACCCGGCGGGAGCCAGCGCGGCCGTTGACCATGCCAGCGAAAGAGCGTGCGGGCCGTGGACAAAGTCCGCCTTGAACATGTCGCGGCCCTGGTTGAGATTCAAGCGGTCGGTGGGGTTGGCGGGATCGCGCGGCGGATCAAGAACACCGGTCGCGGTGAAGGCATAGCCGGTTCCCCAACGCACAATTCGCCGGCCCGCCATGAAGTCGAAGTCACCGGCGGAGAGGCCGCCATACGTCTCTTTCATGCGCAGTTGCGTGTGCGTGCCGGTATACGGCTCAAGCGCGGCGTTGAGTTCTTCACTCGCCGCGACATTGCCCGGCGGTAGATTGAAGTCAGCGGCGGAAAGGCCATGAAAAGTATCTGCGAGCCCCACCGCGCTCGCGGCGAGGCTCCAGCGAGAGCAGTAGCGCAGCGTGAAAGAAGGTTCAAGCAGCAACTGATTCTGCAAGAGCGTGACTGAAGGTTCCGTAAGCATCGACGCCGACGCCGGCAGCGGCGGCTGCAGGCTGCTATCGAAGGTTGCATCGTTAATAGCCGCAAGCGAGTAGCGAAAATCGCGGCGGGGCTCTGGCGGCGAATCCTGCGCGGCGGCGGAGGCCGCGAGGGCGAGGAGCAGAAGAGCCGGCAATGTGAGTGCGAGTTTCATCGGGTTTGCTCTGAGCTTTCTGGATAACATCAACAAATGCTGCCGGGAGTTCTGGTTTCCCAGGTCTCAAAAGCGAGACCTGGGGCACCCGGCTCCCTTTACCAATAGATCAGTTTGATTTCGATTGCGACTTTCGGTTGATTGACCGTGAACTTTGCCTCGTCGGGATCCGGAGGCCCCATCCTCTTTTCGGGATTGTTGGAGGCGCCGTAGCCTTCGAGCGGGATTCCCATCTCATCAAAATCCATCTTTCCGTTCATGTTTTCATCTTGGAATACGAAAACGGAGTAGACCCCTTGCGGGAGGTTTTCGAAAACGGTCTGGGCGCTCAACGTCCCGGCGTCGATCTCGGCCTCCCGCTTCTCAACGGTATTTGAATCGCGCATCAGAGTCAGACGGACCTTTCCGGTTGCATTGTGCAGGCCTGTTACTTTTACCGTAAGTGTGGAGGTTATTTGCGCAGGTGCTGGTTTAGGTTGCGTTTGCGCCGCAAGCCGGCTGGCGGAGGCCGCCAGCAGCGCGCAGCAGAGCAAGAATATTCCAGCGAATCGTTCGGATTTGAAGAGGGTTCTCATCATCTCAGTCTCCTTTTTGCGAAGTTGGTTGCGAATGGCTTTGCCGGGCATTTCGCGTTCTCAGCCTTGCTCAGACATTCAGTTCTTTCTCAAGCGACTCAGGCCGCCTTTACCAATAGATCATTTTGATTTCGATTGCGGCTTCCGGCTGATTCAACGGAAAATTCGTTTCATCGAATCCCGGCTTGCCCATTCTTTTTACAGGATTGTTGGAGAAGCCGTAGCCCTCCACCGGCATTCCAAAGAGATTCGTATCCATCTTGCCATTCATGTTTTCGTCATGGAACAAGTTCACCGAGTAAACGCCCCGCGGCAGATTCGCGAAGACGGTTTGGGCGGTCAATGTGTTGGCGTCGATTTGGACATCGCGCTTTTCGACGAAGTTGGAATCGCGGTAGAGAGTGAAGCGGATGATACCATTCGCATTGCGGATTCCGGTGATGCGCAAGGTGAGTGTGGAGGCGTTCGGCGCGGACGCTGCCGGGGCTTGCGCGGCGAGCCGAGCAGCGGAGAGCGAGAGCAGGGCGCACAAAAGCAGCGTCATAGCGGCGATCAGTCTGATTGTGCGGCAGGTCGAGAACATTTCATTTTCCTTTCATTCGAGAATGAAGGTCGATCCATCAGAAACGATCAGTGCGTCCCTGATAGAAGAGCTTGTCGGGCAGGTTGCGCGGGGCGATGCTGGAGTATTCGAGAATGCTGTGTGAGTTGTGGCGGATCTCGTCGTAGAGCGTCATGCGGATCAGAAGACTTCTGCCGCCAATGGAGGCGTAGGCGTCGAAGGTGGCGGATTTGATGTGCTTGCCGGAGGTGAGGTAGAACTCGGCCCTGACCGGGCGCGCATCTTCCACGCGCAGCCAGTAGAGAATGCGTTGATAGGTCGAGCCTTTGCGCCTGGCGGTGAGTTCGAGCAGGTAGCAATTCTCCGCGCCCACCTTTTCCGCGCGCAGATAGACGGCCGAATAATCGACGGCATAGTTGGTGCGGGCGACGTCGCCATTGGAGGCGTTGCCGGAGAGCCGTTCGAGCGGGGTGATGCGCAAGGGGCGGCTGGTGTCG
This sequence comes from Acidobacteriaceae bacterium, assembly GCA_003167305.1. Classification (GTDB taxonomy): domain Bacteria; phylum Acidobacteriota; class Terriglobia; order Terriglobales; family Acidobacteriaceae; genus Telmatobacter. Next base: position 7,395 of record PMTP01000171.1, on the reverse strand, counting down.
GGCAGATAGATCCACATATCGTCGCCGAGCATGAGCAGATGCTGGCCCTTTTCGCGAGGGCTGAGAAACTCGATGTAGGACTTTTCAGTTCCCTTCTGCGAGACCTCGAAGAAGTGTTCTTCATCGGCCTTGCCGGATTCGTAGTTGGTGATCTTGACTCTCAGGACATAGGAGGGCCAGCCGTTGCGGTATTCATCGGAGTGCGCCAGCAGGGCTGCCGCGTCGGGAGTCTGCGCGCGGCAAACCACAGCACTTGCGAAGAGAAAGCCGGACAGCATCAGCAGTAGGTAGATGCGCAGAATGCGATTGATTTTAGACATGGGATAAAGCCTCCGCAATTTGCAGCCGGGATGCGCGTATCGCCGGGAGGATGGAAGCCAGCGTCATGGAGAGAATGACGAGCAGCGAGGAGCCGAACATCAGCATGGGCACATGGAAGACGTAGAACTTCATAGACTCGGTGGAACCGGGCGGCGGCGGCAGATGGATACCGAAGAAGTCGATCAGGGAGGCGAGGAGATTGCCCGCGACGAGGCCGGCTGCTGCGCCGAGCGCGCCCAGCAGCAGAGCCTCGGCCATGAAGAGCGCGATGATCCAGAGGCGGGGCGTGCCCATGGCCAGCATTGTGCCGATCTCGCGCGTGCGCTCCATCATGGACATCAGTAGCGTGTTGACGCTGGACATGAGAACCATGAAGAAGACGATGATGCCGATGAAGATGAAGATGGTGTTGAAGAGCGAGTGAATCTGGTTGTAGGCGGTAGCCAGATCGATCCACTTCTTGAGCACGAGATTTTGCGGCTGGCCGCGCAGGCCGGGGGCGAGCGCGTCATAGACGCTGTCGGTGTTCTTCGTCGCGTCCAGGCCGACGACGAGGTTGGTGACGCGGTCGCTCTGCAAGAGGCGCTGCGCCGAGGGCAGGGTGATGCGCAGATAGCGGTCGTCGTACTCCTTCATGCCGCTGTTGACGATGCCGGCGACCTGCACATCGACGCCGTTGAGAGCGCCGTCGGAGGTCATGGCGAGGACTGTCAGTCCATCGCCGACTTTGACATTCATCGATTTGGCCAGGCCGGCGCCGAGCAGCGCCTCGACCTCGCCGCCGGGCTTGCTGTCGAGGTCTTGTCCCGAGGTGATGTGGGTGACGAAGCCGAGGCTCTTTTCGGCATCGGGATCGACGGCGCTGCCCATGTAGACGGAGGTCTTTACGCCGTTGGAGACCATGCCGTAGAACTCGATGCGGGGAGCGATGCCGCGAACATGAGCACCGGTCTTGATGGCTGCGGCCACCTGACGCCAGTTGTCAATGCCGGTGTCGAGGACACGGACCTCATCGCGCGTGAAGTGCTCGGCGGTAAAGATCTGCAGGTGGCCGAGTCCGTTGTTGATGGAGCCTTCGCGGATGCCGTTGTACATATAGGCGAAGAAGCCGCCGACCAGCAGAAGCCCGGCGACGCCTCCGCCGACCATGAAGAGCGTCATGACGGTGCGGCGGCGGTTGCGGAAGACGTTGCGAAATGCGAGAAGAAGAAACTTACTCACGGCTGCCTCCTTGGGTGGTGCTGTCGGAAACCACTTCGCCGTCGGTGAGCCGCACGATGCGCTCGGTGTGTTCGAGCAGGCGGGCATCATGCGTGGAGAAGATGAAGGTGAGGCCGAGCCGGCGATTGAGGCCGTGCATCAGGTCGATCAGTTGCGTGGCGTTGTGCGTGTCCAGGTTAGCGGTCGGCTCGTCGGCCAGCACCAGGGCGGGACGATGCACGATGGCGCGCGCCACGGCGACTCGCTGGCGTTCGCCGCCTGAGAGCAGGTCGGGGCGCTGGTTTGCGCGGGCCGAGAGGCCGACGCTTTCCAGGGCCGCGGCCACACGCTCGCGGCGCTCGCGGCTGTTGACGCCCTGAATCAGCAGCGGGTACTCGACGTTCTCCGCGGCCGTGAAGACAGGGATGAGATTGAAGGTCTGAAAGACAAAGCCGATTCTTTCGCGGCGAAGCTTGCTCATGCCGGCGGGCTTCAGCTTCGAGGTATCCACGCCATCGACCAGGATGCGGCCGGCGGTGGGCTGATCGATGCAGCCGATCAGGTTCAGGAGAGTGGTCTTGCCGCTTCCGCTTGGACCTGAGATGGCGAGAAACTCGCCGGCGGTGACGCGCAGGCTGGCGTGCGTGAGGGCGCTGACAAAACTGTGCGCCGGGTGATGCGCTGGACTGCTGTCAAGCGAAAATCTTCGGCTGACTGCTTCGACGTTGACGATTTCTTCCATGAGCCGCTCCCTTTTCGAATTTTGCTCTTGTTGGAATGTAAACGGTACGATGCCGCCGCGCACGCGCTTCCGGACGAAAGGTTGAAAAAGCGGATGAAAGGCGGAAATGGGCTGATGAAGCGGGTAGCGCTTCGGCTCATCCCACATATATTTTCCGCGCGGCGCAACTATTTCCGCGCGACGCTGTTCCTACCTGAAGAAGTCCGAAATCCAAGGAGAACGAAGATGAACTCTCTCAGCCGTACTCTTTCAACGTGCGTTGCCTCGCTTCTGGTGTGCGCGCTGCTGATGCCGTCGATGGCCTATGCCGCGTCGAAACCTCTCACTCCCGATACGGCTCACGCGCGCATCCTCAAGCTCGGCTTGGGAAACTGGGTGGGAGTGCGCTTGCAGAGCGGAGTCGCATTCTCAGGCAAGATCATCAGCATCGACGAGCAATCGTTCAGTCTGCAACGCTACGGCGATACGGCGGCGAAGCCCGTAGCCTACAGCGATATCTTCGATCTTCAGATGGGGATGCCGATGGCCAGCTTCTCGCGCAATCCACTGACTCCAGACGTTGTTCACGCGCGCATTCTCAAGCGCGGCATGGGCAACTGGGTCGGCGTGCAATTGCAGAACGGAGTGGCATTCTCGGGCCGAATCGTCAGCATCGACGAGAATTCCTGCGGCCTGCAGCTGTATGGCGATCCAGGGGTCACGCCGGTGGCTTATGACGATGTCGTCTATCTGCAAACAGGAGCGCCCAGGGCGTTCTGGATCATGACAGGCGTTGGATTTGCGGCCGTGACGACGGCTGCCATTGTCGGCTTTCATGAAGTGCATAGCCAACAGCAGAAAATGCCAACCCTGCCCACTCAGCCCGTCACTCCAATCTACTGAGGCATTCCTTCGGTTGCCGCAACCGGCAGCCGGAAACCAAAGCGGGATGCGCCACCGGCTCATNNCCGCATGAACCTGCCCAACTCCATCACGATGAGCCGGATCGTCATGATCCCGCTGCTGCTGTGGATTCTGACGCCCCACTTTCCCTGGCATACCTACGGCGCGCAGGAGATTACCGCCTCGGTGCTCTTCGTGCTGGCCTCAATCACCGACGGCCTGGACGGCTACCTGGCTCGCAAGCGCAAGCAGATCACCACCATGGGCATGCTGCTGGACCCGCTGGCCGACAAGATCATGGTCGCCGCCGCCTTTGTCGCCCTGGTGGCGTACAACCCCGATGTGGTCAGGGTCTGGATCGTGGTCGTCATCATTGGCCGCGAGTTCCTCATCAGCGGTCTTCGCTCCATCGCTTCCTCGGAGGGCTTCACCATCGAGGCCAGCGACCTGGGCAAGCTCAAGACCGTCACTCAGATTGTTTCCGTGGTCTCGGCGCTTCTGGCTCATCGCTGGTACCAGTGGCAATTCGGCATTCTCATCGTGCCGGTCAAGTGGATCGCCGTCGCTGCCCTCTACTTCACATTGCTGGTTTCCACCATCTCGGCCATCGATTATTTTGTGGGCTTCTGGAAGAAGATCGACCACGCCAGCAAAGACAGCCGCAAGAAGTCCTTCGTGCTCAGCCGCAATAAGAAGGCCAGCGTACCCAGCGGCAATTGAAGGCGGAAATCTAGCGTTCTCCGCTTGCCGCCCAAGGGAGACGCTGGCAGCGAGCCTCCGAGCCTCCGAGCCGCTGTGCGACAATCCACTCTAGACCGCTTTTCTTATGCGACTCTCTCGTAACCTCTCTTCGGGCGCTCTGGGATTGCTTCTGGCTGCACAGGCTGCCGGAGCGCAAGCGCCGTCCCCGCTCACGCCCCGGCTCTCGCCCTCGGTTCCGCTGGTGCTGGCCGGGGGCACCGTCGTGGACATAACCGACTGGGGCCGCTCCGCAAAAGACCTCCCGGACGCCATCATCATCGTCCGCGACGGCCGCATCACCGATGTCGGCTCGCGCATGGCGGTCTCCATCCCAAAGGGCGCGCGGGTCATCGACTGCACTGGTAAATTCCTAATCCCCGGCCTCATCGACGGCTTTGCCGGCATGAACTCCCAGGGCCAGGCCAACGCCTACCTCTTCATGGGCGTCACCACGGTCGTCGCCGTCAGCGACGCGCGGCGCGGCGCGGTCGATGTAAACGCTTCGCCCACCCCCCACCTCTACCTGATGGACTCGGCCGGCTCGACCGACAATTGGAGCCTGCTGGCCAAGCGCCCGGAGTGGGCGCAGAAGCTCCGTCAGTTGGACCATCCCAGGGAACTGAGCCCCGACGACTCCCTCCGCCAGCTCAACGACACCGTCCGGCTGGGAACGCGCGCCGTCTGGCTGGGCCACAACCTTACCGCCGCCAATGTCCAGTGGATCATCGCCCGCGCGCATCAGATGGGCCTGGCCACCTATGGCGAATTCGTGGCCACCCCCTACAATGTCGGCGTCGAGGCCGGCGTCGACGCGTTGCCCCACATGGGCCGCTACGAGCTGGGCGTGATTCCCGACGAGTTGGAGCGGCCGCTGGTGGAAGACTCCGACGGTACGGCCGCCACCACTGCCTACGACTATGCCGAGCGCCTGCCCCCCACCGACCTGCATCTGCGCGCCTACGCCCGCTTCCTGGCCGCCCATCACGCCGTGCTCATGCCCACCTTCAGCATCGACTTCGCGCGTCTGCCCTCTCATCGCAACCTGTGGAAGGAGCCGGCCGCCGCGCTGCTCGACCCGGCCCGCGTCTTCGAGCCCACCAACCGCGCCACGGGTGAAATCGATTATTCCCTTGCGCCCTGGACGCGGCATTTGCCCGCAATGGGACAGCGTTACATGGAGCGCTACATAGAAGAGAGCCAGCGCAAGAAGGGCGAGCAGTCGGCCCTGCGCCTGTGGCGCATCAACGAGACCCTCTTTGCCGCCTTCCCGCACTACCTGGCCGCCTCCGGAGCGCCCGTGCAGGGAGCCTTGCCCGGCATCTCCATGCACACCGAGCTGGAATTGCTGGTCCGCCTGGGGCTTTCCCCGCGCGAGGCTCTGGCCGCCGCCACCAACAACTACAGCCTCCAGTTCGGCTGGGACGAGCTGGGACAGATCGTCCCCGGACGCCGTGCCGACATCCTCGTCGTCGACGGCGACCCCACGCAGAACATCTGGAACGCCCGCCGCATCTCCGGCCTCATCATGGACGGCAATCTGATCGACCGCGACGCGCTGCTGAACTTGAAACACTGACGCCTGTTCTTTCAGGTTTCACCGCTTCCCGGTAGCAAAGCAAGCAGAACCGCAGCGCATGGGTTAACGTAAAGGCAGCAGGAGTGTTGCGCGGATTCCCCCCACGACCATGACCGATTCCCCATTGCCGTCGCTCGCCAAGCCGAAGCATAATCAATGGCTCATCCTGATTGCTGCCTTCAAGCTGGCGCAGGCCCTGCTCTTTGCGGCCCTCGGCGTGGGCGCGCTCAAGCTGCTCCACAAGGACGCCGCCGATCTGCTCGCCCAATTGGCTGAGCACCTGCACCATACTCCCGAAACCCGCTTCGTCAACTTCCTCCTGAAATATGCGCCGCTCGTCAATGACCATTTGCTTCGGCGCATCGGCGCGATGGTCTTCATCTACGCCGGCCTCGACCTGATTGAGGGGATCGGGCTGTATCTTGAACAGACCTGGGCTGAGTACCTCACCCTGGCCATCACCGCCTCCTTCCTTCCCCTGGAAGTCTTCGAGGTCTTCCGCCGGATCACGCTAATTCGCGTCAGCCTGCTGGTGGTCAATGCCCTGGTCTTCCTTTATCTTTTGATCTTGGTGACGGGCCGGCAACGGGGAAAAAGTGACCCGTCGTTCACAGGAGATAACTAATTCGCTTTTTGTTCGCTTATATCATAAATCCTGCGCTTCCGGGCGCAAGATTATTTTCCGGAACCAAGGAAGTAAACTGGCGCTATTTGTAGTGGTTTAGATCCCTAAAGTCGCTATTAGTAGTGGTTTTGCCTGGCTGCTGTCTCCACCAGCTCCATTCCGCAAATCCCTCTTCCACTTGATGCGCGTTTTCCACGTGCGCATAGCAGTTTTTTATGCGATCTTTGTCAAAGCGGGTCCAAATGGGCCAGCATGGGACTTTTTGTTGGGACGCCTGAATCCATTCGGCCCGGCTGAGAGAAAACAATGGCAGAGACTCCAGAAACCAATCCGGCCAACGAAGCTGAGACCTCCATCGAGGCGGGCGGCGCTGGCGCGGGTGAGTGGAACGATCTGCAAATCGGCTTTAGCGGCAGTCCGAAAGCCAAGCTGGATGAGCGCGGCCGCCTGAAGATGCCTGCCGAGTTCAAGGCCTTCATCGAGAAAAAGTACGGCAAGGACTTCAACGCTTTTTATATCACAAGCCGGGAGGGCTTGGACGCGGAAATTTATCCCATGCCGGAGTGGCAACAGTATCAGGCCAGGATCTTCAAAATGCCAAAGGGCCTGCCATTGCGCAAGAAGCTCATGACCAGCAACGCGCTCTACGGCGAACGGGTGGATATGGACCCTCAGGGGCGCCTGCTGATGTCCGAGGAGCTGCGCAAAGCGGGCATGGTCAATATGGACGTGAAGGTTTCAGGCGAAGGCTCTCTGTTGCGCGTGAAGAGCCTGACAGGTTTGCGGGATAGCGTGAGGAACAATCCGTATACCGCGCAGGATGATGAAGCAGCAACGGAATACGATGTGTAGCTCGTATTCAAAAGTACCCCCCAGGGGGTGCGCATGACCGAATCGAAACCGCGTCACGCGCCCGTGCTCTTTGAGGAATCGATGCAATGGCTTCGGGTGCGNNGCGGAAGCGCTCGATCTGGCAAAAGGCAAGCTGGATGAGCTTTGCAGGGAGTTAGAAAGCCAGGCGCCGCGAGTTACTTTGATCGGCGAGGCTTTCAGTTCGATTAGCAGGCATTTGAAACCCGCCTCGGTCGATGCACTTTTAGCGGATTTCGGCGTTAGTAGCTTGCAATTGGACGAGGCTTCAAGAGGTTTTAGTTTCATGACGGATGGATTGCTGGATATGCGTATGGATACGCGCTCCGGCCCAACCGCCAGTCAAGTGGTGAATGAGGCGAGCGAACGTGAGTTAGCGGACCTTATTTACGAGTACGGAGAGGAAAGGAGGTCGCGGAGAATCGCCAGAGCCATTGT
>PMTP01000055.1 GCA_003167305.1 Acidobacteriaceae bacterium | reverse complement strand
GCTGATCAGAGAGTCGCCCTTGCGCTTGAGCGTAGCCAGCAGACGCAGAATCTCCTCGGTCTCGCCGCTGGCCGAGAGCGCCACTACCACGTCGCCCGGCATCAGCACGCCCAGGTCGCCATGCACCGCCTCGGCGGGATGCAGAAACAAGGCCGGCGAGCCGGTGGAGCTGAGCGTGGCGGCGATCTTCTGCGCAATAATTCCGCTCTTGCCCATGCCGGTGACCACCACGCGCCCGCGCTCCTCGCCGCAGCGCAGAATCAGCTCGACGGCCCGGTCGAAGGCCGCGGCCATCGGTCCCTCCAGGCGCGTGGCCAAGGCTTCCAGCGCCGCCGCCTCAGTGCGCACCAATGCCGCCGGCGCGGGCGTCCGGCCTGCTTCACGATCCGTTTGGTTGGGCTGACTTCCTTCTTCGCTCATCGGTTATTGATGGTAACAGTTTCTACCCTACACTGTGACCGCAGGTCGTTGGTAATACCTGTCACTGTGGCCGCGCAAGCGGCAGTTGGCCCCACCGCAGGTGGTTGACCCTACCGTAGGTGGTTGGCACTACCTCAGGTGGTTGGCCTACCGCAGGTGGCTCGTACAATAAGCCAAGAGGTCATTCCCCGTGAAGCGCAACACCCTGGTCTTTGGCATTGTTCTCTTCATCCTGGCCGCCTTTACCTGGGCCGGATGGACCAACTACGAATACCGCAAGCAAGCTCGCGAGCGGCTGCTGGCCATGACGCCGCAGGGCAAACTCGTGGCCAACCCCGCCGGCGGCGCGCCCCAGTATGTCACCCCCCTCCAGGGCAAGCCCGCGCCTGCGTTCACGCTCGAAGACCTCAGCGGAGAGAAACGCTCGCTGGCCAGCTACAAGGGCAAGGCCGTGCTGATCAACTTCTGGGCTACCTGGTGCGCTCCGTGCAAGATTGAGACCCCTTGGCTGATCGAACTGCGCAACCAGTACGCGGCGCAGGGCTTTGAGGTTCTGGGCATCTCCGCGGACGACATCGACCGCGGCGACGCGCAGAAGTTGAGCGACGAAAAGAAGCAGATTGCGCGCTTCGTCCAACAGATGCAGATGCCCTACCCGGTGCTGATCGACGGCGACTCAATCAGCAAGTCCTACGGCGGCCTGGATGAACTACCCACCTCCTTCTTCGTGGACCGCAACGGAATCGTGGTAGCCGCGCAACTGGGATTGACCTCAAAGGAAGAGATCGAAGCCAACATCAGGAAGGCGCTGGGGGATTAGCGAAGTTAGCGGGGTTAGCGGAGCTAGCGGAGTTAGTCGCAAGCTGAAGGAATGAAATGATGATTGCAGCCAAATCGGGAATGTGCATTGCCATCGCCATCGCGTTGGCGGCTTTGCTGGCCCCGGCACAGACGACGAATTTTACCGGCCATTCCCCTTTCAAGCCCGCGGCCGTCGAGTACCTTTACCCGGAGCAGGTCACCGTTCCCGCCGGCAAAGCCACCATAGTCACGCTGCACTTCCGCATCGCGCCGGGACTGCACATCAACTCTCACACTCCCAGCGAAGACGAACTCATCCCCACGACCCTCTCGATTCCCGAAGGCTCCGGTGTGCGCCTCGAAGGCGCCGTCTACCCGCCCGGCACAGAGTTCACGCTGCCTCTCGACCCTCAAACAAAACTGAGCGTCTACAGCGGCGAGTTCACCATCCAGGCGCGCATCGTGGCCACGGCCGGCGATCACCTGGTCGAGGCCCGGCTCCGCTATCAGGCCTGCGACAACAACGCCTGTATGCCTCCCCGGACGATGACCGCGGCGATTGATGTCATTGCGAAGTGAGCGTAGTTGCCTGCCGCACCTATTGAAACTCGCACTGCCGCCGGCACGTCATCCTAGAATGTTGTGCGGAGGCATATTCATGCGAATTGGACTGAAAACAGTGTGTGCGTTGGCAATTGCGGGACTCGTGGCAGGGCTATCTGCCCGGCTGCAAGCCGATCCACTGACTGTGAAAACCGAACAAGGCAAAGCTCACGGCAAGACCCTCAACGACGGCAAGGTAAAGGCCTTTCTCGGCCTGCCCTACGCGGCTCCGCCTATAGGCGAACTGCGCTGGAAGGCGCCGCAACCGCCAGTCAAGTGGAAGGGCGAGCGCGATGCGTCCAAATTTGGCGCCCATTGTGCCCAGGGCCATGTCTTTGACGACATGATCTTTCAGGACAGCGCGAACAGCGAGGACTGCCTCTTCCTGAACGTCTACGCGCCCGCCAACGCCAAGGTCAAGAGCAAGCTGCCGGTGATGTTCTGGATTCACGGCGGCGGCTACTCCGGCGGCTCTGCCTCTGAGCCGCGGCATAACGGCGACTTTCTGCCCCTCAAGGGCGTGGTGCTGGTCACCATCAACTACCGGCTGGGCGTCTTTGGCTTTCTGGCTACCTCTGACCTGGCGAAAGAAGCCAATGGCGCGGCGGGCAACTACGGCCTGCTCGACATGGTCTCCGCCCTGCAATGGGTCAAGGCCAATATCAAGAACTTCGGCGGCGATCCGGAGAACGTGACCATCTTCGGCGAGAGCGCCGGCTCCTTTGCCGTCAGCACTCTCATGGCATCTCCGGCGGCCCGCGGCCTCTTCCAAAAGGCCATCGGCGAGAGCGGCGCGGCCTTCGGCGATACAGTGCCAACCGACGCACTGGAAGCGCGCGAAAAACAAGACGCGGAGTGGGTTGCTTCGCTGGGGGTGAGTACTCTGGCGGAACTGCGTGCGCTGCCGACGGACAAGGTTCTGGATGCGGCTAAAAGCAAGAAGGGCGGCTTTTGGCCTTTCGTCGACGGCAAGCTGCTGACCGAGCCGGTACCAGACACCTACGCCGCGGGCAAACAGGCTCATGTGCCGCTGCTGGCCGGCTGGAACCGCGATGAGGGCAGCTTCTTCGCCATGCGCCCCATGACCGCGGAGCAGTTCAAGGGCATGATTGGCGGCCTCTACAAGGAGCGGGCCGCGGAGTTTTTGACGCTTTACCCCGCCGAAACCGACGCGCAGGCCCTGCGTTCGGCCATCGACTACGGCAGCGACAACTTCATCGCCTTCGGCACCTGGAAGTGGATTGAGGCGCACCGCAAAACAGGAGAGTCGCCGGTCTACCGCTATCATTTAGAGCTGGCTGCTCTGCCCAGCAAATACCACCCCGGCACATTCGCCTTCCACTCCGACGACATCGAGTA
>PMTP01000015.1 GCA_003167305.1 Acidobacteriaceae bacterium | reverse complement strand
ATCGCCAGAAACGACGGAATCGCCGCCAGCGGATCCACCAGAAAGAAGATCGAACTCAGCGCCAGCACGCTGAAGCGCACCAGCGGCGCGGTGCTCAACTCGTTCAGCGCCATCGAGGCTGGATTGCTCCACATCATCCTTAGAGGCTAGACCATCTCCCCCGTCCCCCGCCAGAGGCTCGGGTTATCTTGCAGGACATTCACATGAAAGAAAGTTGTGAAGATGCCGTACTGCTCCTCCCGGAGGGAGGAGGTGAAAATAGCCCAGGGTGAAACCCTGGGTTAGCATTCGGGCAAGATATTCCCGCCCCGGCGGGGCGGGGTGATGTGCGAAATGGGAAGCCAAATTCAGCAATCCAACATTGAGCATTCTACTGCCCAGAGTGTCTTGACCTTTCTTTCGGTTTCTATGTATTTGGAGGCTGCGAAACCGGCTTCACGCTTCGCAGCGCAATCGCGCCCAGCAGCGCAATCACAGCGCCCAGTGCTACCCATAACAATGCCGCATGCCTCTCCGTAAAGGGGCGCGTATCGGGGCGAGGCTGATAGGCGAGATTCGCTTGCTCCGCTCCCACTGTCACCTGCGTTGCATTCGCCTGGAGCGTGAACAGCTTGGCGTAGTCATAACTCGGTGCTGTCAGCGCTGGATCGCCGTAATAAAGCATATAACTGCTGCCGCCCCCGGCTTCAAAGCAGAGTTTCCGCTCCAGCATCTGCAGTTGCACGGATTCCAGCCGCAGTGACGCATCGTCTCCGTTTTCAATCGTGACCGTCCACTTCGTCGGCGTACGTATTTCCACCCAGGGAGCGTCGATGGCCAGGCGCTCTTCATCAATGCGGCGTCCGTTCTGTATGCTGTGAACGCGCAAAATGCTTCCTGATGCTGTCACTGTTTTTGGCTCGGCCGCATCGACCGCCAGAGATTCCTCGATCGGCGCGACGCTGATGCTCACCTCGCGGCTGAATAAAGCCGGGGACGCGCCTGGATTAAAGAGAATTCGTTCAACAGGAAGGTGCGCGGGCACGGTAAATTCTAGAACCGAAGTGTGGCCTTTCTGCGTGACGTGCGCGCTCTCCGCGACGGTCTGATAGTTGGGCTGGCTTGCCGGCAGGCGCTCGACCGAGATTCCCGTGATGTTCCCCGGCGAGAGCGGACCTTTGATGCGGAAGTGCAGGAATCGAAAATCCGATTCCGGCAGATGAAGAACCGTGCTGCGGCCCAGCTTCTGGCTGGTCAAATCGAAGATCGTGTAAGTCCCGATCCTGGTTTCAGCGCTCCCGGTTTCTGCCTGGCTGCCGGTAACCGTCACTGTGGCGATAAAGTTCTGCCCCGTCACGGCAAGCCGAAGATCGTTATAGTGTCCATCCGGCATGCTGGCGTCGAAGACTGTCTGACCGCCTCGCACGCCCAGGTTCAGCGGCGGGATGGTCTTCTCCGCGGCCTCCGCCTGAGCGGCGGTGTGGATCACGAACGGGGTCTCCGCGCCGTCGCGATAAAGGCGCAGGTCGGCAAGCTGCGGCGAGGCGTGCGCAAAGAGGCCCGCGTCGAGCGCCAGGCAGCTTTGCCCGGACGATTTCGGGATGGGCCGGTCGTACTGGAAATACTTGATCTCCGGAGTCGCAGCCAAAGCAAGCAGTAATAGCGCCGCGCTAATCTTCATCTTTTCCCCCGTTTTTGGCGCGCAATTTGAGCCAATCGCGCTGGTAGACAAAGCTGACCGCAAACAGCAGCGCGCCCAGGCCGAGGAAGCTCAAAATGCGATAGCCCTGGCTGAGTTCGCTCATGTCATAGAGAAATACCTTGATGATGGTAACTGACATCAGCACCAACGCCTGCCAGCGAAGGAAGGCCGAGCGCCGCCAAAACCCCACGCCCAGCAGAATCGCGCCGAAGAGCATGAACCATATCGAGTATGTGAACTGCGCGTACATCTGATAATTTTGTAACTGATTCCCATCTCCGCTCCAGCACAGCGTCCACCAGTAGCTGTGAATCTCCCAGCCAATCGCCAGCAGAATCAGAAAATTCACAGTAAGCACCGCCCCGGCGGCAATCAACGGCCAAGTCCCGGAGCCTTCCGTCTCTTCTTTTGCCTTCATCGCCAGCCACGCGGCAAAAGCAAAAACCGCAATCCCCACGCAGTAACTCCCAAACCGCTCATTGAATATCGGCATCGTCGAAGCCGCCGGATTCACCGTCACCAGCGCGATGAAACCCAGCTCAAGGCACAGCAGCGCCAGCCCGCGCAGCAGCCGTAACCGCACCCGGGACGCCACCCAAAGCAGCGCCGCGCCCTCCACCAGCCAGCCAATCGTCAGCCAGCGGCCTGAAGCCTTCATCGGAATCGCAATCGTCAGAAATACCACCACAGCGGTCAGATGCAATGCCGATAGTAACGCCGTGCTCTCCCGCAACCTTCCCCGCGCCGGCAGACGCAGCAGCAATAGGTAGAAGGCGGCAAAGCCCACCGCCAGGAAAGCTCCCGCCCAATCGCTTTTGAACCAATCGAAGAGGAAATAAAAGGCGATGAATCCCAGCGCGGCATTGGCCACCGGCAGCACTACCAGCGCCAGATTGTCCCACATGGAGTGCGGCGCGCCGTCTTCCAGATCCACCCGCACCAGCCGCGGAGCGAAGGCAAAGATCAGGAAGAAGCAGGAAAGAAAAAATGCCGTCCAGCCAAACTGAGCGTCCGTATAGTATTCCGACCACCAGCCGCCAATGAGCAGCGCCGTGCCCGCAAAGGCTCCAAAGAGCAGCCGCGACCAGGGGCGCAGCGCCACCAGCACCAGCGCCGCAATATCCAGCACCAGCAGATACGTGAAGAGGGTCACTTCGTGGTTGACTCCCGTCGAGACAAGAATAGGAGTGCTGAGCGCGCCGACGATGCCATAAAGCCCCAGCAGCTCCGCATCCTGCACCCAAGCCATGAAGCCGATGAAAGCCGTTACCAGAATCATCACCGCAAAGGCCAACGACGGCGGAATCAGATGGTAGAGCGAGTATGCTGCCCACAGCGAAAGATAGAGCGTGCCGCTTCCTACCGCCTTCAGTGAATAGGAGAAGACAGTATACCCGCGCCCGCGAAAGCGCTCCGACCAGGCGATAAGCACCGCGCCTACAACCAGTCCGATCAGAATTCGTCCCGATGGGCCGATCCAGCGGCCGATCCAATGATTGTCGTAGGCCAGCTTAAGAAACCACGCCACGCCAATCAGCATCGCCAGAATGCCAATGCGGTTGAACCACTCCGAGCCGATTCGGTTCTCCAGCGAGCGGCCGTCTTCCGGCTTGGCCGAGGCGTAAGAGCCAAAACTAGGCGCAGCCGGAGCATAGGAGCCAAAGCTCGGCGCGGCATCCGGCAAGGCCGCTGTCCACGGTGTACTTGTTTGTTCAATCCCAGGCGATAGGATTGGCGGCACGCTCGCTTGTGCAGAGTTCGCATGCTCGGCAGATGATGGATGCAGGAACTCTTGTGAAAGGATGCCTTGGCGTCTGAGCGCCTCTTCCAGCTGGCGAACCCGCGCGCGCAGCTCGCCGACCTGTTCTTCAAGACTGCCAAACTGATTTGTGTTCATCGCCGTCCACTCTACAACACAGACGTAAAGGTTTTCAACGAAATAATCCCTCGCGCGGAATAATCCGCGCCGCAGGTGCCTATACCCCAACTCTCAATTCCGGGACCATGGAATCGTCTCTCCCCGCCCGCCGTATCTGTTCCCTGTATCCTGTTCCCTATTCCCCGAAACTTGACCAACCATAGTCAGAAAAAGACGCCAAATATTCGCCCCCAAACGCCCCGCAGTCCCGCCTTCCGGGAATGTTTCAAATTTTTTGATGACGTCCTTGCAGCCATTCCCATAAAAGTGGACAGCTACAGCTCTCCAGTGCAGGCAAAACCGGACAGCTACAGAGCACCACTTTCTCCGAAACCGGTGACCTGTTGCTGCTCATTTTGGGGATAAACCGGCTGCATTTAGCTTCACACTTTTGAAAAAACGGTATCCTTGAGCGCACGGTTTTCCAGGCCCTCCACCCCGCGCTCTACAATCATTGCGTGCTCCCGGAATCCCAACGCGAACGGCTCAACGTGGTGCTGGTCTCGCCCCGCAACCCCCTTAATATAGGAGCTGCGGCGCGGGCGATGGCCAACTTCGGCTTCCAGCACCTCTCGGTCGTCGCCCCCTTTGCGCCCATGTGGCGTCTGGCCCGCTCCGCTGTCGGCGCGCCGGAGCTGCTGCTAAGCGCCGTGGAATCAGCGACTCTGGCCGAAGCCGTCGCCGATTGTACGCTGGTCGTGGGCACCGGAACCCTCACCTATCGCAAGCCCCAACAGCCGGTGGTTTCTCTTCCCGATCTGGCTCCTTTGGTGGCCCGCGAACTCAGCCAAGGCGGGCGTGTGGCTATGGTCTATGGCTCTGAAAAACATGGACTTACCCGCGAAAACCTGTCCTACTGTCATTTTTTCGTCGAGATCCCCACCGACCCCCGCCAGCCCTCGATGAACCTGGGCCAGGCCGTCGCCGTCTGCCTCTACGAGCTGGCTGTGCGCGCCGTTCCCGCGCCGGAATCCCCCTCTATCGAACCAGCAACTCTTATCCCATCAATCACATCCGCCGCACCCTCCGGCCGTTTGGAGCTGCTCGCCGGGGTGATCGAAGAGGCGATGCTGGCGGCCGGTTACTCGCCGCGCGGCATGCAGCCGGCCAACCGCCATGATCTGCGCCTGCTCTTGCGCCGGCTAGCGCTCTCCGCGCACGACACCCGCCGCATCCTCGGCCTCTTCCGCCGTATCCTCTGGAGAATGAAGCGTATCCCGGCCGCTGTGCAACCTCAGGATTCCGCTTGACGGATGACCTCTTCGAG
>PMTP01000195.1:12774-13361 GCA_003167305.1 Acidobacteriaceae bacterium | reverse complement strand
GGCGCCTGGGCTGAGGTCTTTGGCGACTCGGCGCGCGCCGACGAGATCTTCATGGCCTGGAACTATGCGCGCTTCGTGCATGGCGTGACGGCGCGCGGCAAGGCTGCCTACAACATTCCCATGTATGTGAACACCTGGCTGATGGGGGACAATACCCCTCCGGGCGACTATCCCAGTGGCGGGCCGGAGCCGCGCGTGATGGATATCTGGAAGGCCGCCGGCTCGGCCCTGGACTTCTATGCGCCGGATCTCTATGCCTCGAACTTTACCGACTGGTGCCGGCGTTACCACCGCGACGGCAATCCGCTCTTCATGCCCGAGGCCCAGGGCCGGACCACCGCCGCGGCCAACGTCTTCTATGCGCTGGGNNCTCATCGTGGCGCATCAGACCGATAGCACAGTGCACGGCTTTGTGCTGGACCAGGGAAATCCATCGGTCGATTTCGTGATGCAGGGCTACACGGTGCACATCACTCTGGACGAGATCTTCGGCAACCACGCGGAGAACGGCTTCGGGCTCATCATGGCCACCGGAAAAGATGAGTTCATCGGCGCAGGCAAGGGCTTCCGGGTCTTGTTCACGCCGC
>PMTP01000195.1:0-12680 GCA_003167305.1 Acidobacteriaceae bacterium | reverse complement strand
CGATTTGCGCTATAATGGTTGAAGCCTCAAGAGGGCAGGGGAAGTCCTGTCTCACGGGCCATGCGGAGGGCGAGAATCTCTCCGCTCAAGACGAGAAGAAAAATGCCCAAGTTGAAGACCCATACGGGCGCGGCCAAGCGCTTCAGCAAGACTGGCACCGGCAAAATCAAGCGGGGCCAGACGAAGACGCGGCACATCCTTACTTCGAAGGCGCCAAAGACGAAGCGCAAGCTGGGCCGGACCCTGCTGGTTTCCGATGGCGACTACAAGAAGGTAGCGCGCATGATTCCTTACGCCTGATCGTGGCCTCCTCTCCTGACGGAGAGGGTGCTACCG
This sequence comes from Acidobacteriaceae bacterium, assembly GCA_003167305.1. Taxonomy (GTDB): domain Bacteria; phylum Acidobacteriota; class Terriglobia; order Terriglobales; family Acidobacteriaceae; genus Telmatobacter. Next base: position 12,344 of record PMTP01000195.1, on the reverse strand, counting down.
GGCCCCGGCAAACGCGTTGCACGGGCCCCCGGCGAGTTGAGCAGCTCCGCTGTTTTGGCCCGCCGAGAGATTCAGGCTTGTAAAAGCGAGTGAAGAGGTTTACCGCCCAGCCCGCAAAAGGCAAGGGCCTCCTGCCTCCAGCCGCATCACCGAACGCAAAATGGAGAAATCGCTATGCCCCGCGTAAAACGCAGTACCAAGCGGAGTGACCGCCGCAAGAAGATTCTGGAAAGAGCCAGTGGATACTTCCTTACGAAGTCCAAGCTCTATCAGGCAGCGCAGGAGGCCGTCGAGCGCGGCCTGAAGTTCGCCTACACCGGCCGCAAGCAGAAGAAGCGCCAGTTCCGCTCGCTGTGGATCGTGCGCATCTCGGCCGCCGCCAAGCTGAACAACTTCAGCTACTCGCAACTGATCAACGGCCTGAAGAAGGCCGACGTCGAGCTGGACCGCAAGATCCTGGCCGACATTGCCGTCAAGGATCCGGCTGGCTTCACCGATCTGGTGGAACAGGCAAAGGTCGCCTTGGCCGCGGAGAAGAAAGCAGCGTAAGAGCTAGTCAGTAAGTCATCGAATGGCCCGGAGTCCACTGGATTCCGGGCCGTTCTGCGTTTGGAGTGAATTACTTCTCGCTTAAGAATCCCCCGACTGCCTTCTGCCACATCTCCGGCTGGTCGACGAAGTTCATGTGGCCGCTATTGGGCAGGATTACCAGCTTGGAACCGGCGATCTTTTCGTGCATCTCTTTGCTCAGGCTGGGGTCGCACTCGTCGTGGTCGCCCACCACGACCAGCGTCGGCACGTGGATGGAGGGCAGGCGGTCAACGTATTCGACAGATTTCAGATTGCCGTCGATGACGAACTCGCCGTCCGAGCCCCACATGGCGCGGTAGAGCTCCCAGTTGGTGGGGGCGTTGCCGCCGGCGGGGTCGTAGTTGGAGTCGGGGCGCGCGCCGTAGAGGAAGGGAAAGTAACCGGGGCCCCAGGCGAGCGTCTCGTATTCCGCCGGGTAGCGGCCGTGCTCCCAGGCCTCGCCTTTGCCAAAGAGGCCGGCTGCTTCGAGTTCGTTCAGGCGAGCCAGCTTGGCGGGAGGCATGGCGGCCTTCTCGCGGGCCAGCACGGCGTTCATCTCGCGCGTGGAGGCAAAGGTCGAGTTGAGGATCAGGTGGGAGAGGTTCTGCTGGTACTTGAGGGCGTAGGCCTGAGCCAGCACGCCGCCGCAACTGTGGCCGAGCAGCGAGATCTTGCCCAGGTGGAGGGCTACGCGTACGGCCTCCACGTCCTCGACGTCGCCCTCGACGGTGTAGAGGCTGGTGTCTTGCAGGCGCTGGGAGCGGCCGGAGCCGCGCTCGTCGATGAAGATGAGCCGGTGGGTGCGGGCCAGCGGCAGCAGCCAGGGCAGGAAGTAGTCGTGGCTGGCGCCGGGACCGCCGTGCAGGACGACCAGCGGGGAGCCTGTGCCGAAGGCCACATAGTAGATGAGCACGCCGTGGGCGTCGACGAAGCCCTCCTGCTGGGGGTAGATGGCGGATTGGGCGGCGACCGGGGCCGTCACGGCAGCGGCAAGAACCAGAGCGAGAGTCAGGCGCAAGAAGTTCATGATGATGAGAATAACTCAAAAAGAACGGGTAGTGATTTATCCTTTTGTATGCGCATATGAACATTGAGATTCCCAATTTGACGGCATTTGACGAGGTTGCGCTGGACTCCGCGTTTGCCCAACTGGAGCGGCAGGCGAGGGCGGCGGCGGCGGCGCTGGACAATGATGCGGCGGTTGACGGCTTCAAGCTGCAATGGCTGGGGCGCAAGCAGGGCCTTCTCAACGAGATCTCCGGCCGCTGGCTGAAGGCTGCGCCCGTGGAGGCGAAGAAACTGCTGGGCGTGCGCTTCAACGCGCTNNCTCCTGGGCGCCGAGCATCCGATTACGCGCACGCTGAATGAGATTGTCGGCGTCTTCGCGGCGCTGGGCTACTCGGTGGGCGTGGGGCCGGAGGTGGAGACTGACTACTACAACTTCGAGAGCATGAACTTTCCGCCGGGGCATCCGGCGCGCGACACGCAAGATACGCTGGTGGTGGCTGGGCAGGAGCGGCGTCCGCAACGCGACCGGCTGCTGATGCGCACCCACACCTCTCCAGTCCAGATGCGGACGATGGAGTCGCAGCCGCCGCCGGTGCGGATTGTGATTCCCGGCAAGGTGCATCGCAACGACGCCGCCGACGCAACCCACTCGCCGATCTTTCACCAGGTAGAGGGCCTGTGCGTGGACACCAACATCACCTTCAGCGACCTGAAGGGAACACTGGACCACGCGATGAAGGCCCTGTTCGGCTCGGCGGTGAAGACGCGCTTCTTTCCGTCGTTCTTTCCCTTCACCGAGCCCTCGGCGGACGTGCAGATCAGTTGCATTTTTTGTGGAGGAAAAGGCTGCCGCAAATGCAAAAACTCGGGATGGATTGAGTTGCTGGGCTGCGGCATGGTGGACCCGGCGGTCTTCGCGTTTGCGGCGGAAAAGCAGCCTACCTACGACCCGAAGAAGATTTCCGGCTTTGCGTTCGGCATGGGCGTGGAACGCATTGCAATGATGAAGTACGGGATCAGCGAGATTGGCAGTTTTTTCGCCGGCGATATGCGGTTCCTGGGGCAGTTTGTGTGAAATGCAGCGCACGCTAACTCGCTAAAAGGTAACAACCGATGAAGATATTGACGAAATGGCTTAGGGCATACCTCCCGGATTTGCCCGTCGATGATGCACAACTCGCTGAAGATCTGACTCTGCGCGGCATTGCCGTTGAGGGCGTCTACGACCTCGGAGACGGCAGCGGCTCGCTCTACGAGATGGATATCACCACCAACCGCGTGGATGCGATGAACCACTACGGCGTGGCGCGGGAGGCGACGGCGATCTACGGCCTCACGCTTCCGCCGTTGGATTTCAAGCTGCCCCAGCCCAAGCCGGTCGCCAAGCCCTTTTCCGTGCGCATTGAAGCCGAGGACGCCTGCGGGCGGTTTACGGCGCGAGTTCTGCGCGGCGTCACCATCGGCCCCTCGCGCGACTGGTTTGCGGGAGCGGAGGTGGCCACCTACTTTGGTCTGCTGGAGCAGAAGCAAATTTCCAACGCGGTGGACGCGACCAACTTCGCCTGGATCGGGATGGGCCAGCCGACGCACGTCTTCGACCTGGACAAGATTGAAGGCGGCATCATAGTGCGCCGCGCGCGCAAGGGTGAGCGAGTGAAGACTCTCGATGGCGTAGAGCGTGTACTCGATCCAGAAGACCTGATCATTGCCGATCACGCGAAGCCACTTGGTCTGGCCGGCGTCATGGGTGGCTGGGACTCGATGATCACGCCGGAGACCAAAAATGTGCTGGTCGAGGCGGCCTGGTTTGACCCGGTCGCGGTGCGGCGGACGGCGCGGCGGCATGGGCTGCACACCGACGCCAGCCATCGTTTCGAGCGCGGGGCGGATTACAACGCCGCCGAGGTGGCATCGGCCCTGGTGAGCAGCATTCTGCTGGCCAATGGCGGTTGGATCGAGGGCGATCTGGTGGACGCGCGCGTGCCCGCTATCGAGGCGCGCACCGCCAACCGCAAGCCGGTCGAGCTCAAGCTGAGCGAGGTGCGGCGCATCCTCGGAACGACGATTGACGCGGAGGGCATTACCGCGGCGACAGTCGAGGGCGTGCTGACTGCTTTGGGATGCGGATTAGCGGAGTTAGCCAAAAAAGCGGAGTTAGCCAAGAAAGCGGAGCTAGCGGAGTTAGCGAAGGGCAACGAGGTCTGGCTCGTTTCGCAGCCCAGTTGGCGGCTGGATTTGGAGCGCGAGATCGACCTGATCGAAGAAGTCGCCCGCGTCTACGGCTACAACCGCTTTGCCAACACGCTGCCGGCCTTTGGCGAAGGGGTACGCGCGCTGCTTTGGGCGGCCCAGGAGTCTGAAGTGCGTCGTACGCTGCTCGCGGCCGGCTTCCATGAGGCGATAGGCAGCACATTCTGCTCGGCTGCCGAAGCCGCACTGATGGCGCCGCAACCGGGGCTGGCGGTCCCGCTGGGCAATCCGCTCAGCGAAGAGGCGGGCGTGCTGCGGCCGTCGCTGGTGGCGGGAATGCTGGCGATGATCGCCGGCAATCTGCATCGCGATGTGAGCGACGTGCGCTTGTTCGAACTGGGCACGGTCTTTAGCGGGACGACGGAAAAGGTTGACGAGCGGCCCGCGCTCTCCTTCGGCGCGGTGGGAACTCTGCCGGAGCAGGGAGCACTGCACGCGGCGCGGGCGATTGAGTTTCATGACGTGAAAGGAGCGGTGGAGCAGGTGGTGGGGCGCTTCCAGTCACGGACCGTCCTCTTTGACCGCTTCCTTGCCGAGGCTGGGCTGACGCCGGAGTGGCTGCATCCGTATCGCGCCGCGCGCGTGGTTGTGGACGGCATGACTGCGGGCTGGTTCGGCCAACTGCATCCGCGCGTGGCCGCCGAGCGCAAGTTGAAGGAGCCGGTGCTACTGGGCGAGCTTTATCTTGACCGGCTCTACAAGTTGCCGTTGCGCCAGCCGATTGCGCGGGAGATCTCGCGCTTCCAGCCGGTTCGCCGCGATTTTTCGCTGGTTTTGGATGAGAGCATCGCTTGGGAAAAGATCGACCAGGCAGTGGCCGGATTGCGGATTCCCGAGCTGGTGGAGTGGCGGGCGCGCGAGGTCTTCCGCGATGCGAAGCTGGGCGCGGGCGAGTACGCTTTATTGCTGGGCGCGACCTTTCAGGCTGCGGACCGCACACTGCGCGAGGAGGAGTTGCAGGAGTTCCAGGCACGCGTGGTCGAGGCTGTTGGCAAAGTTGGGGCGCGGCTGCGCAGTTAGGCGGAAATCAGCCGTGGTCGGCGCTATACTTCACGGATAAGCTATATTCCCGTGGAGGTTTTTTCAATGTCGGAGTCCCTGTGGAAGTCAGATGTGATGGAAGAAGCGCTGCCGGAAGAGCAGGCGGAGCCGGTCGCTGAGCAAGTGGCTGCGGAATTAGCCGAGGAAGCAAGCGCCGTGACGTTGAGCGTTGACGAGTTCTCCGCGCTGGAAGAACGCATTCAGCGGACCGTGAATCTCGTCAAGTTCGAGCGGCAGGCGCGCGCCACCGCCGAAGAGCGCGTCATCACGTTGCAAATGCAACTGCGCGAGCAGGCCCCGCTGGCCGAGCAGCTTCAGAAGGAAATCAGTGCACTGCGCGAGGAGCGCGCCCAGGTGCGGCAGCGCGTTGAGCGCATCCTCTCTCAACTGGACGCGCTGGAACTGTGAGGTCAACCATGGCTCAAGAGCAATCCGGCAACCGGCCTGGCCATGTTGCCGTCGAAATCTACGACCAGACCTACTACCTGGCCGGTGAGGACACGGAGCACATTCGCGGCCTGGCCGAACTGGTGGATACGCGGATGCGCACCGTGGCCGCGGGTGGGCGCACGGTGGATTCGTTGCGCGTGGCCGTGCTGGCGGCGCTGAATCTGGCCGACGAGCTTTCAGAGGCTCGCAAGGCCCCGGGCGGCGATGCGCGGCTGACTAAGGCGCGCGCAGCCAGCCTGCGCGGAATGCTCGATGAAGTGCTCGAAGATGATCGAAAAACAGGATAGCCGCCGTTGCCGCTCTCCGATTCGGAACCGGCAGCCCGAAAACAGCGTGTTCAAAACGGTAGCACAGACCAAGCCTGCAATACAAGACTTGTAATTTCCCACGCGGACTCCTACTATTCGCAATAGAAACCGGCCTGCAAAGCAGGTGGGCGATCAACGCTGGTTGAACCAACATTCAATGAACAGGGGCTCAACTCGACAATCGGTTCTGTGTGCCGTGTCCGCCAGTCCGGAATGCCTAATGAACCGCGGAGAGCTCCACCTTCTTAGGAAGGGTTCACCGGCGCATCAAACACGGCCCCGTGGGCCGGATTCTACCTTCCCGCAGGATTGCGGCAGCCGCGCCCAATCACCCCAATGAGCATCAATCGCTCATCGGGGACCCCGATAAGCGCAAATGCCGTATTCTGACACTGGTGCACCCAGTCCTCTTTCATCTCGGTTCGATGCTGATTCCGTCCTATGGCGCAACGGCGGCGGTGGGCGTCTTGCTGGCGCTGTTTTTGGCGCAACGCACGGCTCACACAACGGGGCTCGATCCCAACAAGATTTGGAACTTGTGCGTGGTCGCGCTCTTTGCGGCGCTGGCGGGCTCGCGGCTGCTGCTGATCGCTCTCAACTGGAGTGCCCTGCGCCTTCACCCTTCGTGGATGCTAACGCTGGCGATGATTCATCACCCGCTGCTGGGGGCCTTCGGCGCGCTGGCCGCGGCTGGGTCGGCTGTATTGTATGGACGCGGGCAGCGGCTGCCGCTCATGAGCACGGCCGATGCGCTGGCCGCGCCTGTGGCCCTGGGGATGGCCTTCGAGCAATTCGGCGCGCTGCTGGCCGGCTCGGGCTATGGAACCGAAACCGCGGCGCGCTGGGCCGTCACCTACACCGACCCGCTGGCCGCCCGCTGGAGCGGCGCTCCGCTGGGGGTTGCGTTGCATCCGGTGCAGGCCTACGCGGCGCTCGCTTTTCTCACACTTTCGATTTGTTTGCTGCTCTGGCTGCCGCATCGTCGCCAGTCGGGCGATGTCGCCGGGTTGCTCCTGCTAGGCGCCGGCGTGGTGGTTTTTATTACCGAGTTCTGGCGCGACCCCGAAGGACGCGGTTCGCTGCTCGGCGGAGCGCTGGATGGGCCGCAGGCGGCTGCGGTGGCGCTGGTGGTGGTTGGTGGGCTGGTGCTGCTGGAACACGCCGGGCCGGTCGAGGGTCGTGGTATCCCACCCTTGCCGCAAGAACAAAAACGCGGCAAGGATGGGGCACCCATCCTTCATGAGATATCAGCGAAAGACGAGGCTGCACATGGCTGAACAGCGCACCATCGAAGCACTGGCGGAGGCCAAAGGGCAGCGGCTTGACCTGTTCCTGGCCGCGCAGCTTGAGGGCGTGAGCCGCTCGCGCGTCCAATTATTAATAGACCAGGGCGATGTGCTGGTCGATGGCTTGCACGAGAAGGCCTCGCTGAAGCTGCGCGGCGGCGAACGCATCGACATTACCGGTGAGCCGCATCCGGCACCGCTCAAAGCCACGGCGGAAGAGATTCCGCTGGACGTGATCTACGAGGACGCCGANNNGGCATCGTGCATCGTCTCGATAAAGAGACCAGCGGGTTGATCGTGGTGGCCAAGAACGACCGCACGCACGCGGCTCTGGCGGAGCTGTTCTCCAGCCGCCAGATCAAGAAGACCTACATTGCGCTGGTTCAGGGAGCCGTCGAGCGGGCCAGGGGCACCATCAACACCAACGTAGGCCGCGACCCGCAGCGGCGCACGCGCATGACCACGAAACCGCTGGGCGACGCCCGCGCGGCGGTTTCGCACCACGAGGTCGTGCGGCGGCTCGCGAATCGCTTTGGCAAGTTCACGCTGGTGCGGGTGCGCATCGAGACCGGGCGCACGCATCAGATTCGCGTTCACATGGCGTCGATTGGCCACCCGGTAGTGGGCGACACGCTCTATGGCGGCTCCGGTCATCTGACCGATCAGGTAGCCTCGCAGGCCGCGACCTCCAAGGCCGCGCGGCGCAAGGCGGAGCCGGAGAAGCTCAAACTGGGAAGGAACTTCCTGCACGCGGCGCAGCTTGAGTTTCCCCACCCCAGCACCGGGAAGCTGCTGCAACTGGAAGCGCCGCTGCCCGCCGAGTTGGAGGAGTTCTTAAGCCGGCTGGAAGACGGGCAAGCTCCTTCGGGGGCATGAATTGCGTGAGACTGGCGCAAAATCGAGGCACGGTTGATAAAATGAAGGAGCTATGAACAGAAAGTTTTCAGGATTTGTTTTTACGATGGCGTTTGCGTTTTCCGCGCTGCAAGCGCAGCAATCCGCGCCCCAGCCCGCAGCCCAATCGGCCCCGGCCGCACAGCAGCCTGACGTCAGTGCGCCCACGATCCGGCTGGGCGTCAATGAGGTCAATCTCATCTTCACCGTGACCGACAGGCACGGGCACTATATTCCCAATCTGCGTCAAAGCGATTTCGCGCTGCTCGACGACCAGAAGGCGCCGTCCAAGGTTACCTCCTTCCACCAGCAGATCAATCTGCCGCTGCGCGTGGGCGTGGTCATCGACGCCAGCACCTCGATCCGCTCGCGCTTTCAGTTCGAGCAGCAGTCAGCCACCGAGTTTCTCTTGCAGATTCTCAAGGCCAAAAGCGATCGTGCCTTCGTGATGGGCTTCGACTCCACACCGGCGATCCAACAGGACTGGACCAACAACATCGATGCTCTGGAGGCGGGGGTGAACCGGCTGCGCCCGGGCGGCGGTACGGCGCTCTTCGATGCCGTTTACACCGCCTGTCGCGACAAGCTGCTGGACGTTTCGCGTGGCCAGGAGCCGGTGCGCAAGGCCATCGTGCTGATCTCCGACGGCGACGACAACCAGAGCCGCGTCTACCAGGAGGAGGCCATCAAGGAATGTCAGCGGGCCGAGACCATCATATACGCCATCAGCACCAACTGGACGCCCAGCCGCGGCAAGGGTGACGATGTACTGGCCAAGATGTCGGAGGAAACCGGCGGACAGGTCTTCTTTCCGCCTTCGATCGAGGAGATGACGAACAGCTTTCAATCCATTGAAGAAGAGCTGCGCAGCCAGTACGCGCTGACCTACACTCCGGCCGACTTCAAGTACAACGGGGCCTTTCGTCCCATCTATCTATTCTGCAACGACCGGCGCTACCAGGCGCGAGCCAAGAAGGGTTACTTCGCGCCCCGGCAGTGAGGCCACTAGAGCATTTTCGCTTCACTTATTGACATGACGAGTGCGTCGAAGGTGGCTTTTTTTTGAGGAAAAGCCACTTTACTGTATAGATTCTGTAAACACCAGAATCGAAAATGCTGTAGCGGCAGCGGGGTGCTTTTCGTGCGATTTGTATGAAAACAGGTCTATATTCCACGCCTGTAATGCCCGAACCTGCCGCCCGTTCGAGCATCCTGTCGAGCCAGCCCCCACCCTTCTCGGCCAGGATTCAGAAACGTATGCTCTGAATATTCATCGCCGCGCTTGCCTTCCAGCCCCGGCTTCAGGCGATACTAAGTGCATGGCAGCCGACATGCACCAGAACCTTGAGATTCTTTATACTCGCCAGCAGATTGCCGAGCGCGTCGCCGAGATGGGCGCGCAGATTACCCAAGATCTGAACAGCGAAAAGCTGGTGATGGTGGGCGTTCTGAAGGGCGCTGCGCCGTTTCTGGCCGACCTGGCGCGGGCAGTCCAGGTGGACGCGACTTTCGACTTTGTGGCCACCTCCAGCTACGGCAGCGGGCAGCGCTCCTCGGGCGCGGTCAAGCTGATCAAGGACCTGGATGAGCCGGTGGAGGGCAAGAATGTGCTGGTGGTCGAGGACATTCTCGACACCGGCCTTACCCTCTCGTACCTGCGCAAGCACCTGTTGCAGCAAAGGCCGAAGACGCTGCGCATCGCCACGCTGCTCGACAAGCCCTCGCACCGGCTGGAAAAGATTGAAGCCGACTATGTGGGCTTCTCGATTCCCAACCTCTTCGTGATCGGCTATGGGATGGATTACGGGGAGCGCTACCGCAACCTGCCCGACATCTGCCTGATGACGCCCGACCATCCAGAGTAGATCTTCTAAAGTGAATGTCGCTTTGGTGGGAGACCACATCTATTGCCGGATATGCGCTCCCCTCGACCGGCCGCCGCGCCGCGCTGTAGACTAGCGAGCATGAAGCGCATCGCCTTTGCCCTCGTTCTGTGCATCCCCGCCACCCTCGCGGCGCAGTCCTTCACCGTCAGCTTTCCCACGGAAGTGAGCGCGCAGCCGCTGGATGGGCGGCTGTTGCTGGTGCTCTCGACGGACCCCAGCGACGAGCCGCGCAACCAGATCGACGACTCACCGCGTTCGCAGATCGTCTTCGGCCTCATGGTGGACGGCTGGCAGCCGGGCCAGCCCGCGGTGGTGGACGCGAGCTCCTGGGGCTATCCGATCCGCAGCCTCAAGGACGTGCCGGCCGGCGAGTACACCGTTCAGGCGGTGCTGAACAAGTACGAGACCTTTCACCGCGCCGATGGCAAGACCATCAAGCTGCACATGGACCAGGGCGAGGGGCAGCTGTGGAACCTCTCGCCGGGGAACCTGATCTCGAAGCCGGAGAAGATCACCGTGAAGCCGGGCGGCGCGCCGATTGCGGTTTCGCTGACCAGGGTGATTCCGCCCATCCCCACGCCGGCCGATACGAAATACGTGCGCCACATCCGCATCCAGAGCGCATTGCTGACCAAGTTCTGGGGGCGGCCGATGTTTTTGAGCGCCATCGTGATGGTCCCCGAAGGCTTCGACGATCACCCCAACGCGCGCTTCCCGCTGATGATCTTTCACGATCATTTTGTCGCCGACTTCGGCAACTTCCGCACCACGCCGCCCGACCCGGATCTCAAACCCGACTATAGCGAGCGCTTTCATCTGGCCGGCTACAACCGCATCCAGCAGGAGGAGGGCTACAAGTTCTATCAGCAATGGATTGCGCCGGGCTTTCCGCGCTTTCTGGTTGTCAAGATTCAGCACGCCAACCCCTACTATGACGACTCCTACGCGGTGAACTCGGCCAACGTGGGGCCCTACGGCGATGCCATCGAGAATGAACTGATTCCGGCGATTGAGAAGCAGTTTCGCGGCCTGGGCCAGGGGTGGGCGCGGTTCATGTATGGCGGCTCGACGGGCGGCTGGGAAGCGCTGGCCGTGCAGGTCTTCTATCCGGATCACTATAACGGCGCATTTGCCGCCTGCCCGGACCCCATCGACTTTCACGCCTTCACCAACATCGACCTCTACAACGACAAGAACGCATTTTATCTGGAAGGCGCGCACAAGCGCGTGGCGCAGCCGTCGATGCGCGACTATCTGGGCCACACCTTCATCACCACCGAGGAGTTCAACGGCTACGAGCTGGCGCTGGGCGATCATGGCCGCTCGGGCGAGCAGTTCGACATCTGGCAGGCGGTCTACGGGCCGGTGGGCGCGGACGGCTATCCGCAGTCCATCTTCGACAAGGCGACTGGCGAGATCGATCACAAGGTCGCCGAGTACTGGCGCGAGCACTACGATCTGGAAGCGATTCTGGAGCGGGATTGGGCGAAGCTGGGGCCGGAGTTAGCGGGAAAGATCCACATTTATGTGGGTTCCGACGACACGTATTTCCTGAATGACGCCGTCTATCGCATGGAAGATTTCCTCAACACGACGAAGAATCCGCCCTATGGCGGCGAAGTGACTTACGGCCCGCGCGCCGAGCACTGCTGGAACGGCGATCCCACGCTGCCCAACGCCTACTCGCGGCTTCACTACAACACCATGTACTTGCCCAGGATTCTTGAACGCATCCAGAAGACCGCGCCCGCGGGAGCGGATTTGACGAGTTGGCGGTATTGATTGGGATCGGGGACTAACTCGCGGTCCCGGAATCCAGCCGCTTGACGTAGATGAGCGCCGCGCGGCCATGGGGATAGTAGTTCTCCTGGCGGCCGTCACAGGCGTATCCCCGAGCCTCGTAGAGGCGGATGGCGCCGGTGTTTGCGGCCTCGACGTGCAGCCAGATCAGGCGAGCTCCCGCCGCGCGCGCGGAGTCTTCGATGCTGCCGAGCAGCGCGCCGCCCACGCCGCGGCCACGCGCCTCGTGGGCAACCTCGATGGTTTGAATGTAGGCCGTGATGCCGCGCCTTTCTTCGGACCATTCGACGATGGCGAAGCCCCACAGCCGCCCATCCTCTTCGGCAATCCAGGCCGCCGCATTCGCGCGGCCGACAAGCAGGCGCATGTACCGCAGCCCAAAGCGCGAGGGCGGCTCAAAGCAAAGTTCTTCGAGGGCGTAGAGCGCTTCAAAGTCTTCGGGCTTGTACAGGCGGTACAGCACAGTCCAACTTTACGGCAGGCGGAAAGCAAAAAGCCATCCCTGGTGAGGAATGGCTCTTTGCGGATGATTTGAATCTGATGATGAACGAGGCCAGTTGGGGTTCGTGGATTCCCACCCTTCGCAAATTACGCGAAGGATGGGGCACCCATTTTTGTGGGAGTGAAAAGGACTAGACCTTCGCTTCCAGGTCAGAGATCACGTCGAAGAAGCGCTGGTCCAACCGCCGATTTGTCGCGATGGCGTCCTTGATGGGGATGTCGGTGATGTCCAGGCCGTTGAGCACGGCGATGCGGCCCCACTTCTTGTCGTGGACCATGTCGATGGCATGCAGGCCGTAGCGCTGGCCGAGGATGCGGTCGTAGGCAGTGGGAACGCCGCCGCGCTGGGT
>PMTP01000206.1 GCA_003167305.1 Acidobacteriaceae bacterium | reverse complement strand
CCGCAGCGCCTTGGCCGCCCGGTTACCGCGCCGTACTCCATGCCGCGTGCCCGCAGGTGGTCGCCTACTGCGTCATGAATCTCCGTCGGGAACGGTCCCTCGCCCACCCGCGTCACGTAGGCCTTGGTCACGCTGATCACCGTGCCGATAGCCGTCGGTCCCACGCCGGTTCCTGTGGCCGCTCCGCCCGCCGTCGCCGACGACGAAGTCACAAACGGGTACGTCCCGTGGTCGATGTCCAGCATCGTTCCCTGTGCGCCTTCGAACATCACGCTGCCACCCTCGGCCAGAATCTTGTTCAGCAGGCGTCCGGTGTCGGTGACGAATGGCCGTACTTTTTCCGCCGCGGCGGCGTACTCGTCGTACATCTGCGCCGGGTCCAGAGGGCTGGCGCCGAACAGAGCGTGTGCAATGGCGTTCTTCTCCGCGCAGGCGGCCTCGATGTGGACTTTGAGCAGCTCCGGCCTCAGCAGGTCCACAACACGCAAACCGCTGCGCGCCATTTTGTCCTCGTAGGCCGGCCCTATGCCCCGGCTGGTGGTGCCGATTTTCTGCCGTCCCGGCGCGCTCTCGGCGGCCAGCTCAATCATCCGATGGTAGGGCAGAATCACCTGCGCCCGGTTCGAGACAAAAAGCCGCTCGTCCACGGCCACGCCCAGCGCCCGCAGCTTGGCCACTTCCTTGAGAAAGGCGATCGGGTCCAGCACCACGCCGTTGCCGATAATTCCCCGGCACCCCGGCCGCAGCACCCCGCAGGGAATCAACTGCAAGACGAACTTCTGGTGGCCGATGATGACCGTGTGCCCGGCGTTGTGTCCGCCGGCATAGCGCGCCACGGCGGTAAACTGCTCGCTCAGCACGTCCACGATCTTCCCTTTGCCCTCGTCGCCCCACTGGGCGCCAAGCACTACCGCCGTCTTTGCTCGCATCTCGTCCCGTTCCCTGAAGCCTGTATTTTGAATGAGTTACCGCAGCTCCGGCGGCTCTCCCTGAGGGCACACAAATTCCCTGAACTGCTGAACGAAGGCACAGCCCCACCGGACGGCGCCCGTTCTGATGATAAACCCTGCCTCTATCCCGCCTCTGCTTGCCTATCTTGCTGCGTTCGATTACCGTGGTATGCATCTCTATTAATCAGGTGCAGCCTTGTCTTCTTTATCGTTCCGACCCTATCGTGCTCTGCTCTTCTGCGCCCTCTACGCATTGCCTTCCGTGCAGCTTAGCCTCGCCCAGCAAGCCGTTGAACCGTGGAAGGCGTCGCACTTTTCTGTTGAGCCCAAGGCCCTCTATGAAGCCGCCTCGGCGGTAGCCGCCCCCGAAGGCGCGAATNNTGGCATGTTGTCTTCAAGGTGCTCACCCAGAAAGGCGCGGAGGGATGGGACTCTCTTTCCGTGGGCTGGGAGCCCTGGCATGAGGCTCGCCCGGTGATCAAAGTGCGCGTAATCGCGCCCGACTTCTCGGTGCATCTGCTTGATCCCAATGCCATCACAGAGAAACCGGCCCGCGAGGGCGACTACAAGATTTACAGCGACGCCAAGAGGCTGCATGCGCCCTTTCCCGCCATCGCCCCCGGCGTGGTGGTCGAGGAAGAGTTCTCTGGGAGCGAGACTGCGCCCATCTTCGCTTCCGGCCGGGTTGGCCAAATCTCCTTCGGCCGCGAGCGCATTCCGATTGCGCATAGCAGCGTGGTCTTCGATGCGCCGGCCGCCCTCCCGCTGCGCTTCGGAAACTTGCTGCTGCCGGATCTGAAGCCGGTGCGCGCCGAGGCCAATGGGAGAGTCACGTTCACCTTCGAACAGGGGCCGATGGAGGGCTTTGAGCCCCGCGAGCCCTATCTGCCTCCGGATGTGGCGCGATTCCCCGAGCTCCGATTCTCCACCGGCGCCTCGTGGCAGGCGATTGCCGCCGCCTACGCAAAGATTGTAGATGACCACGCCGCTACCCCCGCTGTCCAGCCGATCGTCGACAAGCTCATCGCCGGCAAAAAGAGCGCGGCGGAGAAGGAAGCGGCGATCATTGACTATCTCGACCGCGAGGTCCGCTACACCGGCATCGAGTTTGGCGAAGCGGCGATTGTGCCTCATGACCCCGCAGAAACCCTCGGCCACAAGTACGGCGATTGCAAGGACAAGGCGACGCTGCTGGTGACGATGCTGCGTGCGGCCGGCATTCCGGCCTACGTGGCGCTGCTCAATGCCGGCTCGCGGATGGACGTGCCCACTGATCTGCCCGGCATGGGTTCCTTCGACCACGCGATTGTCTACGTGCCGGGAAATCCCAAGCACAAGGAGCCTGCGCTGTGGATCGACGCCACCGACCGCTATGCGCGCCTGGGGCAGTTGCCGTCCGACGATCAGGGCCGCCTGGCGCTGATTGCGCGCGCCGAGACCACCGCGCTCGAGAAGACTCCGGAGGCTACATCGAAGGAAAATGTGCTGCTGGAGTCACGCGAACTCGATTTGGCGGAAAACGGCCCGGCCAACGCCTCCGAGATTACCCGGCCCATGGGCATCTTCGAGTCGCACTACCGCTCCTACTACGCGGACAAGCCCGACAAGGAGACTCGCGAGGGCCTCACCAATTACGTCAAGTCGCAATATATTGCCGAGAAGCTCGTCAGCGCCGAGCGGACCGACCCCGCCGATCTCTCCCGGCAGTTCGAACTGACGCTCAAGTGCGAGAAGGCCAAGCGCGGCTACACCGGACTGGACGGCGCTCAGGCCGCCATCAGACTCGACGGGCTCTTCCAGCGCCTTCCCGATGAACTGAAGAAGAGAGACGATGCGGAAGAGAAGAAGAAGCAGGACGACCAGGACAAGCCCAAAAAGCCGCGCACGGCCGACTGGTGGCTGAACGAGTCGTCCAGCGTCGAATGGAATTACCGGATTGTGCCGCCAGACGGCTTTGTCCCCAAGGAACTCCCCGCGGACGCGACGATTCCGGTCGGCCCGGCGCTGTTGACCGAAAAGTTTTCCAGGGAGAAGGACGGCGTCGTGGCCGCCCATCTTACCTTCGATACGGTCAAGCGCCGCTACACGGTGGCCGAGGCTACGGAGTTGCGCTACAAGGTCGCTGAGCTGATCGACGGCCCGGCGATTCTGGTCAACTTCGAGTCGAAGGGTGCCGCGCTTCTGCATGAGGGCAAGGTTGGCGAAGCGCTGGCCGCCTATCGCAGCCTGATCGCAACTCACCCTAAAGAGGCGGTCTATCACCTGCAAATGGCCAACGTGCTTCTGGAGGCGGGCATGGGCGAGGCGGCGCGCGCCGAGGCCCGCGAGGCCGTCAAGCTCGATCCCAACTCCGCGCTGGCGGAGCGGATTCTGGCTTACGTCCTGAAACACGACCTGGTGGGCCGCAATATGCGCCCCGGCAGCGACCTCAGTGGCGCTGCTGAGGCCTTTCGCGCGGCCCTCAAGCTGGAGCCGGATGACCACGAAACACAAGGCAATCTGGCTATCTTGCTAGAGTACGACCCGGCCGGGCGGCGCTACGGCGGCCAGGCGAAGATGAAGGAGGCTGTTGCCGAATACCAGAAGATCGGTCAGGACAAGCTGGAAGAGCTGGGCATCAAGAACAACCTTGCCTTCGCTCTCTTTTACGCTGGCGATCCCGAGGGAGCCATCAAGGTCGCGCAGAACCTCAATCCCCAGCCAACCGCTCTGATTGCGGCCAGCGAGGCCCTGCTCCACGGCAGCAAAGCTGGCTTGGCTGAGGCCAACAAGCGCGCCAGCGACGACGCGGCCTTCAAAGACTCCGCGCGCACCGCCGGCGAGTTGCTGATGAAAATCCGCCAGTATCCGCTGGCGGCCGATTTCCTGGAGGCGGGCGCGGCCGGCGACAATGCCGCCCAGACCATGGGATTGGCCAGAGTGCTGCGCAATGCCCAGCGCCACGAGGACCTGCGCTTCGCCAATACCCCCGCCGATCAGGTGAAGCGCGCTTTTCTGCTTTCCATGGACCCGGAGTTGACCGAGGCCAAACTGGCGGCCGTCTTCAGCCGCAATGAGCTGGCGGTGCTGAAGAACGAGGATGTGGAGGAGAAAAAATCTGCCCTTGAGGCCGGCAAGAAGATGAATAGCTGGCTGGCCCGAGATGACAGCTCCATGGACGTGGAAGTCGACTACAGGCTCCAGGAGTTTGATCCCAAAGGCGAAGGCAACGATGACCTCGGCTACCGCGAAAAGGTGCAGTATACAAACGGAGCGAACGGAACCTTCTTTGTCGTGAAGGAGGATGGCCAGTACAAACTGCTAGACACCGATGACAAGCCAAACTCTATTGCCATGGAGATGCTGGACCGGATCAAGGCCGGCGATCTGAAAGGCGCGAAAGCGCTGCTCGATTGGCTGCGCGAAGATCTGCACCTGGACGGCGGTGACGATCCGCTGGGTGGGGCCACCTTCCCCCGCTTCTGGACCAAGGGACAGGCCGCCGACGCGCGCAAGATGAAGCTGGCCGCCGCGGCCATCCTCGTCGGCACCAAGCCCACCGTGGCTCAGGGAGTCGCGATCCTAGAAGAGGCCCTCAAGGATGCCTCAACAACCGACCGCGAAAAAACCAACATCCAACTGGCGCTGGCGGACGGATACGCTCTCCAGGAAAACTTCGCCAGGCTGCTGGAAGCCTCTTCGGAATTGCTCAAGCAGACTCCGGAGTCCCGCCAGGCCTTCATCTACAATGTGCAGGCACTGATGGGGCTGGGACGGCATGACCAGGCCATCGCCCTGGCCGACGAGCGCCTGAAACTGTTGGACGGCGACCCCGACGCCCTGCTGATGAAGATGCAGATCGAGGCAGACCGCGGTAACTTTGCCGCCGCCCGCGGCTGGGCGCAAAAGCTGATCGATCAGGGCAAGGAGAATGCCGGCCTGTTGAACAACATCGCCTGGTACGCGCTCTTTACTGGCAAGGTGGTGGATGCCGACATCGCCGCGGCCATCAAGTCTGCGCAACTGGCCAAGGACGATCCTTCCATCCTGCACACCCTGGCCTGCCTCTACGCGGAAACCGGCAAGACCAAGGAAGCCCACGACCTGTTGCTGCGCGGCATGGACGATATGAACCTGGACGAGCCGAATGACGCTTATTGGTTTGCCTTCGGCCGCATCGCCGAGCAGTATGGCGAGCGCGAGATCGCCATTGCCGATTACCGCAAGCTGGAGAAGCCCAAGCAGCTTATGACGATTTCCACCTCGACCTGGCGCCTCGCGCAGATGCGCCTTAAGGCGATGAATGCGGAGGAAGCCGCGTCCGCCAAGTAAGCGCTGCTATACAGGCTGCGGAAAAACGCATTCAGGGCTGCAAGAAGTGTCAGGGTACGACTTCACCGGGGTCCCCATCGACAGGTCTTCGTCGATGGGGGTGGGACTTCAGTCGTGCCGTAAATACTACAAAACAAACATCGGGCTTTAGCCCCTGCGGGATGCTTTTCGTGTGAGTCGCTTGGAAACATGCCTTATTATGCAGTCCGTATAGCAAAACCGGGGAAGAGTATCCCGAAACAACTGCGCTCCAGTCAAGGCGCTCATTAGGATAGAGTATCCTTGGTTTTGCTCTCGCGCTTCACGCTCTCGCGGTACGCGCAACAAGCCCTCTGGCGGCACGCGCGGCCTCGGCTTCCAAAGCGTCGCGAACCGACGCGGTCAGTCGCGGCCTCGCCATCTCTATCTTCACACTGGAGAGGATCTTCCTGTCACTATCGAGTTGGCTCTTCTCTTTCATCGCAGCCCCCTGGTCTTGGGATAAGTTAGTTAACGACCGTATCCAACCCCGGAACCGGTCCCAGCCTCAGCGTAACCAGAACCTCCAGTAGCGTGGCCGAATTGCGCACACTTCCCGATAGAATCGAAAGCGCTTCCGAGATGGGAGTGTGCTGTACCGCCAGCGCATCGAGGCTATCGCTTACTTTGTGGAGTTTCTTGGCTTCTTGCAGAATTTCTTTGGCGGGCATGGACTGCGCGGCCTTCTGAGAACCTTCAAGGAAGCTGGACCGACCTTTGTCGCTGCCGTCTCTCACCTTCGCTACGGATCACACTAACAGCATTCGCTCCCATCGTCTGGTCATATTGGACCGTCGCAACCCAGGCCTACATTCCGTCTCCCAGCAGCCCGACTCGCCGCTGCAAGTTGCGCCACCAATGAACCCGTTAAATTGCTGATTTTGTTTACAAACCGCCTCATCCAACTATGATGTTCATCGGAAGCCGGTAGCCTCGGCCTGCGGCCCACTGCCGCGAGCAGCCAAAGCGCATCAAGGTAAAATCATTCCATGATGCTCCCCCGCCACGCGGAAATCTGGCTTGTGCCGTACCTGAGGGACCGACTGCGGAAGAACCTGCGGCCCACTCGGCCGAAGCGCGCCTGGGTTGCCATCGCCGATCACTACGAGCCGCTGGGCATGGGCGCATCCATTGAAACGGCGCTGGGCCGCGTGGCCCGCTGGCGCGACCGGTGGCCGTGCATTGCCGGCGACGCTCCCCGCGACGCCGCCGGCCAGCGCCCCCAGTACAGCTTCTTCTACCCCCAGGAAGAGTACCGCCGTGAACTGCTCGACGGCATCGCCGAGATCGTGCGCCTGGGCGTCGCCGACGTCGAGGTGCATCTCCATCACAACAACGAGCAGCGCGACGCCTTCATCCGGAAAGTGATGGAGTACTGTCGCGGCCTCACCGGCGACCACGGCCTGCTCCGCCAGCAGGGCGGCCGCACCGTCTTCGGCTTCATCCATGGCAACTGGGCGCTCGATAACTCCCGCCCCGACGGCAAATGGTGCGGCCTCAACGGCGAGATTGCCCTGCTGCGCGATCTCGGCTGCTACGCCGATTTCACCATGCCCTCAATTCCCTCGGCGACTCAGGGGCGCATTGTCAATCAAATCTACTGGTGTACGAACAACCCCGGCAATCGTCCACGCTCCTTCGATCACGGCATTGAAGCCACGGTCGGCGGCGGCAGGCGCGGCGACCTGCTGATGATCACCGGCCCGCTCGGCCTGCGCTTCGGCGAACGCCTGCTGCCGCGCCTGGAAACCGGTGAGCTTGCCGGCTATGACCTGCCCACGGCCTCGCGCGTGCGCCGGTGGTTCGATCTGGCTCCAGCCATCGGAGAAGATCTCTTTCTGAAGCTCTACACCCACGGCGCGCAGGAGAGAAATTTCGAGCCGCTGCTCAATGGCGGGCTCGCCAGTCTCTTCCACTGGCTCGCGGAAGAAGCAGAGCGAAGAGGCATCGAGATCCACTGGGCCACAGCCTGGCAGATGTACCTGGCTGCCGATGCTCTGATACATGGCCGCAAATCTGTTTCTGTTCCGGCGGTTGGCTCGAACGCTAGCGTCCCGCGGGTTGCCGCGGCGCAATCTCCCGGAGTAAAGTGAATGAAACGCAGATAGTTACAGCATGGAGGAACTCAATGCACAGCCAACACTTCGATGCGTTAGTAATCGGCTCCGGCGCCGCGGGTAGTTTTGCGGCAAAGGAGCTTACGCAACGCGGTCTGGAGGTGCTTCTGTTAGAGGCGGGCCCGGATATCACTGAAGATGATTTTAAGGTCCCTGTCCATCCGCGGCAAAAGGGCATCAACCTGATGACTCGCGCTCTGGCCGTTCTTAAAGGCCAGTATATTCAGGCCAGGCTTGGCTTTTTCGGGAAGCAGTTCAAGCACTTGTTCGTGAACGATTGGAAAAACCCGTACACCACGCCCAAGGAAGATTTCTACCTTTGGATTCGCGGAAGACAGCTTGGAGGCCGCCTTCATCTTTACGGGCGTGTCCTGCTGCGCATGTCCGACTATGACTTCAAGGCGGCGAGCCGGGATGGACATGGTGAGGATTGGCCGATCTCCTATGCCGATCTCGCTCCCTATTACAATCAAGTTGAGGAATTCCTGGGCGTCTACGGCACTCTCGACAATGTGCGCAATCTTCCCGACGGGAAATACTGCCACACGCCTAAATTGACTGCGGTCGAACAAGCCTTCAAGGCTAAAGTAGAAGCGAAATGGCCGGAGCGTTCGGTAATCTCCTGGAGGTACGCGGCTCCCAATCTTAAACGGGTGCCGCTGCCAATTCTGGCCGCAAAGGAAACAGGCCGGCTCACGATTCGGACCGATGCTATTGTGAAACGAATCACGGTGGATTCGAGCACCGGAAAAGCAACCGGTGCCGAGTTTATCGATCGGGTGACAAAAAAATCGGAAACCGTTGCGGCGAATGTCGTCGTTCTCTGCGCATCCACGATCGAATCCGTACGCTTGCTCCTTAACTCCGCTTCTCCGAAACACCCCAATGGCCTGGCGAATTCCACAGGGCTTCTCGGCCGCTACTTCATGGATCAATGCCCAAGCCAGATTTTCGGGACGGTTCCGGGCGCCAAAGGATGGGAGCTGGATGACTCGGCTCCCGCGGACCCTTTCTATACTCCGGCCGGCGGCGTTTACATTCCTCGATTCCAGAATCTCGACAGCGTTACAAATTCAAAATTCAGCCGGGGCTTTGGAGTCCAGGGAGCCATTGGACGAGGTTATGTTCCCGATGACCAGCCGGCCGTCTTCGGACTCATGGGCTTCGGCGAGACGCTCCCCTACTACGATAACTGCATCACGCTGAATCCCAAGCGCAAAGATGCCTGGGGTATTCCTGTTCCCCACATCAAATGTTCCTTGGCCCGCAACGAGCGCGAGCTGCTGCAAGAGCAAACCAGATCCATCAGGGAAATGGTTGAATCCTGCGGCTATAAGATCACATTTTCCGGTTCAGCCCTCGGACTTGATCCGAAGATAGAGCCTTTCCCCGATGCCGATTGGTTCAGCCGGTTCATGTTCCGGATTTCCTTTAAGAAGAGCATGGCGGTGGGGGCGGCGATTCACGAATGCGGCGGAGCTCGAATGGGAGACGATCCGGCCAAGTCTGTCCTTAACTCGTATAACCAGTGCTGGGATGTAAAGAACCTCTTCGTGACCGACGGAAGCTGTTTCCCATCCAGCGGAACCGTCGGCCCGGCGTTGACCATCATGGCTCTGACGGCGCGCGCCTGCGAACATATCGCGCGGGAGTACAAGGCCGGTCAACTGTAAGGTTGAAGACGCCCCCGTCCGGTCCTCGCCTGGCTTCGAGGCCAGCGGATCGGATACGGCCAGGTTACGCGCCTGATGCCGCCGGCTCGCAAAGCAATCGCCTGCGCATCAGTGCCTGCTCCGTGCTGGTAAAGCGGCTGCTCTCCACCGCGCGGGCGTTGGCGCGCAGGTGGTCCTCTCGCATCATCGAGAACACCAGCGCGTGCATGCCCGTGCCGTTCAAGATCACTCCGAAGATAGCTTCCAGCACTCCCTGCCAGTCACAGTCGCGCAGCTTATCGCGGAGTTCGCGCGGCGTCGTTTCATCGGCGGAGATCGACGCGAGAACCGCTTTCGTCCGCGTTACGCGCTGCGCCCCGCTGAATGGATGGTTGCCAATCAGAAGCATCCCGCGTTGATTGCGCTCCGCTATCCCGGGCGCCACCGGATCAAAAACATTGGCGCCAAATTGCAGGGCGCTGAGCGTCGCCGGTCCGTTCGCCATACACTCAGCGGCCACCTCAGCTCCCGCATAGAGGCCCGCGCGCAGCATCTTGCCCGCCTGTGCCAAGGCGTCGAGTTCGGCCATCAACTCCGGCTGGCGCATCGCGCCGGCGGTGGCTTCATGCAGATACAGCACATCGACATGATCGGTGCGGAGCGCCCGCAGGCTTAACTCAAGCGACGCTCGCAACCCTGCCGCCGTGAATTGCCCGAAGGTGGCCTCGTGGCCGCCGCGATGCACCAGGCTGTGCACTCCCGGCATCAGCAAGGCACGGCGGGCGATGGGGAGAGCCATGCGCTTCAGCGCGCTCAGCTTCCGCGGAGTAATGCCGTACTTCGTTGCCACGATAGCCTGATCGCGCTTGCCGCGCAGAAACTCCCCCAGCACCCCTTCCGCGTCTCCGTATCCATAACTCCGCGCCGTATCGAAGAGCGTGATCCCCGCGTCCCAGGCGATATTCATCGCGCGCAGCGAGGCGGCGCGGCCCACGCGCCCCAGCACCGATCCGCATCCGAAGCCCAGCACGGATGTCTGTACTTCGCCGCATATATTTTGCCGCATGAGTTATATTCTATCGCGCAAATACTCTCAGGTTTCCTGGCAGCCCCGGCTCCATTCGCCCGCATCGTTCACAAAAATGCGGATGCGGTCAGCGAAGGCTAAAGTTGCTCGCAAACTCTTCGACAGTGGGGATAAACGCTTCCAGCACTGTAAAATGGCAACTGAGATCAGGGTGCGCCTTCCGCGCGCGAGCAATACCCATCAAGGTCAAGCCACCCGATGAGTGATTTGAATGTTCTGCTGGTCGTCTATGCGTTTCCGCCCGCCGGAGGCGTTGGCGTTCTGCGCGCCGCAAGCCTCGCGCGCTATCTGCCGGCGGAAGGAATCCGGCTCGACGTACTCACCACGCGCAACCCATCCTCCGTGGGCATGGACCTTTCTCTCCTCCGCGAGATTCCACCTGAAGTTATGATTCATCGCACTATTACGCTCGATCTTCCCTTCAGCATCAAGAAGCGGCTCAAGAGGCTTGTCACCGGAGCAAGGCCGCCATTAACTCACACCGATGGTTCTGCCGCCGCCGGCAAACCGAACCTCCTCAAGAGAGCTCTCCAGGATCTTCTGCTGCCTGACCCGCAGGTGACGTGGCTGCCCGTGCTAACGCGCGCCGCACGCCGCATCGTCCGGGAGCGGAGGATTGATCTCGTCCTCATCACCGGCGCGCCCTACTCCAATTATTTGCTGGCGGAAAGGCTCCGCAAGAGCTTTCCGAAGCTGGCCATCGTCTTGGACTTCCGCGATGAATGGCTTTCGACCTCCTTTGAAGCCGCCAGCTTCCAGTTCAGCCGGAGCGAGCGCGCACGCAGCTTTGCGATTCAAGCCGAAGCCGGCGCCGTGGCAAGCGCAACCGCCGTGGTCGCTGTCACCGAGGCCGCGCGCCGCGAGATTCGCGCCCGTTACCCTCACGACCCTGAAAGCAAGTTCCAGCTCATCCCTAACGGATTTGATTCCACCAGGTTGCGCCGCCCTGTTTCCTTGCCAGACCCCCGGCCCTCTGGAAAGATCGTAGTCACATACATTGGCACCGTCTACACCTCCACCGAGCCGGCTATGCTGGTTCAGGCCTTGCAATCGCTGCCCCCCGAAGTGAAGTCCTGCTTCAAGTTCCGATTCATTGGCCACATCGAGGAGCCTCGCTACCACGATGCGCTGCTGCAACTGGGCGATATGGTGGAACTCAAGGGCTATCTGCCGCAACACGAAGCCCTGGCCGCGCTGAATGAGACCGACTATGTCTTGCTGATCACCCACGATCGCCTGAACATTTCGGCCAAGTTCTACGATTACATTGGCGCGGGCAAGCCCATTCTCGGCTGCATCCATCCCCAGAGCGACGTGCGCCGCCTGCTCGAGGATTTGCGAGCCGGGTGGTGGGTGGACAGCCGCGATCTCGAAGCCATCCGCCGGCTCTTCATGGACGTTGCCGCCGCCGGCAATTCACGGCTCGCCTCTTTTCGGCCCGATCTGGAAAAGATCGCGCGCTATGAACGCAAGGTGCTCGCGCAGCGCTACGCCGCCCTGCTCTATCTTATCGCCGGAAGGCAGCGCGAGCGCGACTTACAAGCGCCTTCCGCCCTGCCCGCGTAAACGGGAGGAGAGTTATGCTCAGGATTGCGGTAGTCACGCGCTATTTTCCCAGCTCGGCGGAGCCCTGGCAGGGCCGCTCAGCCTATCAGACGCTGCGCGTGCTTGCCCGCAAAGCTGATCTGCGCGTCTTCTATCCCAACGCGAGTTATCCCTCCTGGCTCAAGCCGCGCAGCCGAGTCTACAGTAACCTCGACGCGTCCTATAGCCCACCCGGCGTGCGGGCGAGTTACTTTGACTTTCCCGCGCTGCACGTGCTCTCCCGGCCGTTCAATGGATGGAGTTCCGCTCGTGCCCTGCTGCCGGCCGTCCGCGCCTTTGCCCCCGATCTGATCTTCGGTTGCTACCTTTATCCTGACTGTTACGCCGCGCTCAAGATCGGCAAAGCCCTGGCGGTTCCTGTCGTTGCCATGAGCATCGGCTCCGACATCAACAGAATCGGTGATCCGCTATCCGCCATGCTCACGCGCTCGGTTCTGCGCGAAGCTGATGCTGTGGTCACCGTCAGCGCCGATCTGCGCCGGAAGGTTCTGGCCATGGGCGCAGTGCCTGAGACCACTCGCGCCATCGTCAACGGCTGCGATCTCTCGGTCTTCCATCCCAGCGATCGTCTTACGGCGCGGCGGAAGCTCGGCATCGACCCGTCCGCCGAGGCCGTCGTCTATATCGGGCGCATGGACGTGAGGAAAGGCCTTCGTGAATTGGTCGAAGCGGCGGCTTTGTTGCATGCGCAGCGCCCCAATCTGCGTGTCTACATGATCGGCGGGGGGCCGGACAGGCCTAGGCTCGAGAGCTCCATCCAGGCATGTAACGCCGCCGCCTATATCCACGCCCTGCCCGCTTGCGCCTTCGACGAGGTGGCCGTCTGGATGGCGGCAGCCGATCTGGTTACCCTGCCGAGTTACATGGAAGGCTGCCCGAATGTGATCCTGGAGGCGCTCGCCTGCGGCCGGCCGGTCGTAGCCACGAATGTCGGTGGCATCCCAGAGATTCTCAGCGGCGAATCCGGCGAACTCGTCCCCCCGCGCGACCCCGCCGCGCTGGCTCATGCCCTCGCATCAGTCCTCGACAGAAGCTGGGACGCCAGCGCGGTCTCCGCGCGCGGCAGCCGAAGCTGGGAGACGGTCGCGGCAGAGCTGCTTGAAGTCTTTGAATCGCTCATGCCGGCCCGGGTGAAAGGAAGCGCATGATAGCTCTACGCAGAACTGGACGGGCTCTCTACCGCCTGCTCGCGGCCATCGGACTCGTCACTGTGCTGGTGATGGCGACGCCCATCGTCACTTGGTGGGCCCAGGCCTACGCCGGCCCCATCCAGCAGCCCAACGGTGACGTTCTCATCCTGCTCAGCGCTGCGGGCGACGACCAGTATGGCGGCATCTCCTACTCGTCGTACTGGCGCGCGCGCCAGGCGCTTCTCGCCTGGCAAACCGGAGGCTTCAGGAAGATCGTTATCAGCGGCGGCGGCGGTCCCGGCATCCTCAACTTTCTGCTCGGCGTAGGCATTCCCCGCGATGCGATGGTTGCCGAGTGGCGCTCCACCAGCACCCGCCAAAACGCCATCGAAACCGCGCGCCTGATCCAGAACCTGCCCGGCAAAAAGGTTCTGCTCACCAGTGATTTTCATATGTACAGGTCGCTGCGCGTCTTCCGCAAGCTGGGCATCGATGCTGCCCCCATGGCCGTTCCCGATGTGCTTCACTCCGCGGAGCACTGGAACGGGCGCTTTTCCGCCTTCGAGACCATGCTGATCGAATCCACCAAAATCGTCTACTATCGCCTGCGCGGCTGGATCTAGCAACACCGCATCACTTCGGCGCTCTCCTTCTACCCAGCGCCTTGCTCTCCTTGGGCTGTGCCTCGACAAGCCCGTGGCCTTGCGTTTCCTGTAGCTTGTAGAGCAGCGATCGGTAACTGATGTCCAGCCACTTGGCTGTCTTGCGGCGGCTCCAGTTATTTGCCTCCAGAACCTTCAGAATGATCTGCCGCTCCAGTTCCTGCGTGGCGGCTCTGGTGATCTCTTTCAGCGAAACAGGCTTGGCTAGAGCGAAATCGGTGTTCAGCCGGGCCGGGCTGGACTGGAAAGACGGAGCCAGCTCCGCCGTCAATGCGTCTTCGCTGCCGATCAGGATGTAGCTGCGCATCATGTTTTCCAGTTGCCGTATGTTTCCCGGCCACTCGTAGCGTTGCATCAAGCGCATCATCTCGCGCGAAAGCGGCTTGGGGATGCGGCGAAAGACCTTCGCATGACGGTCAAGAAAGTAGTCGATCAGCATCGGCAGGTCCGCGGTCCGCTGGCGCAGTGGCGGCAAATCGATGGTCACGGCGTTAATGCGAAAGAAAAAATCCCGCCGGAA
>PMTP01000179.1 GCA_003167305.1 Acidobacteriaceae bacterium | reverse complement strand
CTGCGCCTATCCGGTCAACCCCTCGCCAGCGCTGATCGAGGCGGCGGCCCGGAACGGCTGGGGCTACTTCCGGCCTGAGACGGCAGAAGGCGCCGAGGCGCCCGTGGCGGGAGAATCATCCCTTTATGAAACCTGAACCTCTGGCCGCGGCAACAGAACGGTTATTCACCCCAGCCAGCCAGGAAATCTCCGGCTCGCACTCTGCATCTCTTTTGTGCGGCTACACTATCAATATGGAAGAACTCCAGCCGCAACCCAATCTGCGCCCTGCCGGTCCCGCGCTGCGCTTCGTGGCGGCGGCGCTGATCGTGCGCGGTGGCGAAGTCCTGATCGGCCAGCGCCGTCCCGATCAGCCGATGGCGCTGCTGTGGGAGTTTCCCGGCGGCAAGATCGAGGCCGGCGAAAGCCCCGAGCAGGCGCTGGTCCGCGAGCTGGACGAAGAACTTGGCATTCGCGCCACCATCGGCCCCCGCGTCACCCGCGTCCGGCATAACTACCGCCATGGCGGCGCCGTCGATCTGCAATTTTTTGCCGTGCATGAGTTCGCCGGCGAGATCGAGTGCCGCATCTATCAACAGGTGCGCTGGGTCCGGCTGGAAGACCTTTCCGATTACGAGTTCCTGGCCGCCGACCGCGGACTGATCCGCGACCTGGCTGCGGGCAAGCTGCTGTAGCTCTCCCGCGGTGGGGCAGCCACCTTCGGCTAATCCGTCGATTCATACTCAGCGAGAATCATCTCGAATCTTTCGTCTTTCCACTTCCTGTAAAGTTGGAAGGAGGCGCTNNTGCTGCGCTCGGTCTTCGGCTTTGCGCGCTTCCGCGCCAATCAGGAGGCGGTCTGCCGCGCGGCCATCGCGGGGCGCGATCTGCTGCTGGTGATGCCGACCGGCTTTGGCAAGTCGCTCTGCTACCAGTTGCCGGCGATTGCGCTGGGCGGAACGGCTTTGGTCATCAGCCCGCTGATTGCGCTGATGGAGGATCAGGCGGCCAAGCTCCTGTCGCTCGGCCTGCGGGTGGGGCGGATTCACTCCGGCCTCGACCGGGCGCAAGCGCGGCAGGCTTGCGTGGATTACCTGAATGGCAGCTTGCAATTCCTCTTCATTGCGCCGGAGCGGCTGCGCGTGCCGGGCTTCGGCGAGATGCTGGCCAAGCGCAAGCCGGCGCTGATCGCCATTGACGAAGCCCATTGCATCTCGCAGTGGGGACATGACTTCCGCCCCGATTACCGGATGCTGGGCCAGTACCTGCCCGCGCTGCGTCCGGCGCCGATCCTGGCGCTGACGGCCACGGCCACGCCGACGGTGCAGGCCGACATTGTGGAGCAACTGGGGATGCTCAAGCCCGCGAAGTTCATTCACGGCTTCCGGCGCGACAACCTGGCCATCGAGGTGGTCGAGCTATCGATGCCGGAGCGGCCGGGAGCGATCTGCGGGCTGCTGGCCTCGCCGGCGCGGTGTCCGGCCATCGTTTACGCCACCTCGCGCAAAGGCTCCGAGCGGCTGGCCGAGGAGCTCTCGCGCCTGGTTCCCGCGGCGGCCTACCATGCGGGCCTAGACTCGGCGACACGCGAGCGGGTGCAGACCGCCTTCCAGGCCGGCGAGTTGGAGGTTGTCGTTGCCACCATCGCCTTTGGCATGGGCATCGACAAGGCCGACATCCGCACCGTGATTCACGCCGGGCTGCCGGCGACCCTCGAAGGCTATTACCAGGAGATTGGCCGCGCCGGGCGCGATGGCGCGCTGAGCCGGACCTACCTGATGCACAGTTACGCCGACCAGCGCACGCACGACTTTTTCCTCAACCGCGACTATCCGCCGGTGGAGCAGTTGCAGCAGGTTTTTCGGACGCTTAAGGAAGAACCACAGCCGGTGGAAGAACTGCGCGCGGCCTCGAAGCTAGGCGAGGAGGAGTTCGACAAGGCGCTGGAAAAGCTGGAGATTCACGGCGGGGCGCGGGTGGATTTTGGCGGCAACGTGACGGCGGGCGGTACGGGCTGGAAGAAAACCTACGCGATTCAGGCGCAGTTTCGCGCCGAGCAGATGGAGAAGGTGCTGCGCTTTACCGCCTCCTCCGAGTGCCGCATGGCGGCGCTGGTGAGGCACTTTGGTGACGTGGAGGACGCTCACCGGCCGTGCGGAATCTGCGACGTCTGCGACCCGGCTGGAGCCGTGCTGAGGCTCTTCCGGCGGCCGACGGCGGCGGAACGCGTGCTGGTGCAGGCGATTGCCGATGAGTTACGGGCCGTGGACTATAAGGCCGCCGGAACGCTGCAACGGAGCGTGGACCCTGCGAGCCGAATGAGCCGCAACGACTTTGACGGGCTGCTCGAGGCGATGGTGCGTGCCGGGCTGATCGAGATTGAAGAGGCCGAGTACGAGAAGGACGGAGAGGTCAAGCGCTTTCGCAAGGTGCGGCTGACCGAGGCTGGGCTGGAGTTGCGGGCTGCCACGCCGGTCGAGGTGTTGATTAGCGATGGTGTGGTGGAGGAGTTTGGCGGGAGACCGGCTCCGGCGCGGTCGAAGAAAGTGAAGGCTGGNNTTTCAACCCCCGCACAAAGCCATCAGGATCAAAGCGGGCTTTAGCCCCAGAGGGAAGTTTACTGCCAATTACACCCGAAATCTCGAGAGCCTCCAAATCAGATAAGCCGGCCCCGCTGTCGGCCAAAGGAGAAGCGCTGGCGGCGCGGCTGAAGGAGTGGCGCGCGGCGGAGTCCAAGCGGCTGGGGGTTCCGGCCTTCATGGTACTGAATGACCGGACGCTGGCCACCCTGGCGCAGGCCCGCCCGGCAAATCCGCGGCAGTTGCTGGAGGTCAATGGGATGGGCCCGGCCAAGGTGGAGCGCTTTGGCAAGGAGATTCTGGAGTTATGCGGCGCGGCGGAGTAACTCGATTCCGCCGTGCGGAGTTACTCATTGCGCCGCTGGACAGACGCACGCCTTGAACGCTTGTGCGGTGTGATTCGACAGCGTGCAAACGTACTCCGGCCAAAACATTGTAAGTACCGGCGAAAGATAGCCAAAGGAGAAATCCTGGATGTAGTTTTGGCTGGCCTGGGTCTTCGCGCCGGGGTCCGCCGCGAAGCCGGCGATGAGCTGACTTACAGAAGTTGAGGTAAACTCCGCCTCGTGATAGCTGCGCGCAAAGTCATATTCTTCGCTCCAGGCAGCATCGACGCCGGTTTGGCTCGACGCGGCGAAGACTTTGTAGTCCTTGAGCGCAGCCGACGATGGATCGACCTGAGCGACGGCAAAGGAAGGATGATTCCCGTTGATCGGCGAGATCGACGAGACCATCTTGACGGCGACACTCTTGCCACTCTGGCCGTCATTCTGCAATAAATGCGACTCGTCCATGTGGGTGTGCGCGAAAATGGCTAACTCAACAATATCGGCAGACTCAACCAGCACGTCCGCCATCTTTTCCGAAGAGAGATACATGACCGGGCTCCGGCCGCCGCATACGTCGATCATCTTCGTTGCTGTTGTATGCAGATCGACACCGGGCGGGATGTGGCCCATAACCCAAACCTTCTGCTTGACGGCGCGGGCTTCGGCAAGCTGCTGACGGAGCCATGCTATCTGTGCATCGGCGGCTGTTAGGTCAGGTTTACCCGCGCAGGTTGTGTAATTCTTCGACATGAAAATATCATTCAGAACCAGCAGCCGCGTGTTTTCGATGGGCGCGGGCAGAGCAATGCTATAATAGCCGCCTACCGCAAAGCTCTCCTGAGCGCTCTCTCGTTCGGAGACTGGAAAGTTTTTGGTAACTTCCTTGCCGGTCATTGCCAGAAACTCGGTATGAGCATCGAGCCGGTAATCGCCGCAGTCGGAGTCGTTGTTTCCCAAAGCTACAAAGACAGGCACGCCAGGAAAGGCTCCATATAACTCATCGATTACATAATCCAGCGTCTTTTCAACGAATGTTCTATAAGCTTCTGGTTCGGAGTTAGGAAAGAGCGCAATGTATTTGCATGGAAAGGCATGGGAGATCAGATCGCCGCTTACGGCGACAAACCCTGCGCCGGTGGCAGGTTTGCGCATGGCCTTCAAACTGGAGTCGAAGAGCGCATAGGACGTGTCAACTCCGCGCGCATGGCAGTTTTGTTGCAACGCAGTAAAACGCTGTTGCTGGTCCGGCGACGGCGCCGCGGCGAGAATGGCCTTCCACACGCTCACCGGCGCGGCAACCAGTTGCGGAACTTTGGCCGGATCCCAAAACGGCTCGAAGTGAATGTCGCTGAGCAGGAGCGCGGGAACGGTTGCTTTGGCTGCGTGGCCGCTTTGGGTTGGCGATTTGAGCAGAACTGGATTCGTTGCGGCGGGCGGGCCACTCTGCGCAAGAGCCGCGCCGGCGCACAGAAAAAAGCAAGCCAGCGCGATGTGCCATCCGGCAACTTCGCGGAGGACGCGGGCTGCGAGATTACGTTTCATCGAAACTCCTTGACTCACGCTCACTCTAACATGAGCCTGTTTGAGGAGGATGAATGGATGTTAGGGTTCGTGGTAACCCACCCTAGTTCACCCCAACGACAAAGACCTGTCGTTGGGAACCCCGAAGTAGCAACAACAAAGACGCGGCGAGGGCGGGGCACCCACTTTCTTGGAACCATTCACATTCTTGTAACAGTAAAAGAGCTTTAGCCGACGCGCTCGATGACGACGGATTGGAGGACGACAGGGGTCTTGGGCTTGTCCTGGCCCCCGCGGGGGACTAATGAAATCTTGTTGACAATCTCCATGCCCTCGACAACTTCGCCGAAGATGGTGTGTTTGCCAGTGAGCCAGGGGGTGGCGGCTACGGTGATGAAGAACTGGCAGCCGTTGGTTCCGGGGCCGGAGTTAGCCATGGCCAGTTTGCCGGACTGATCGAACTTATGCGGCGAATTTCTGGTTTCGTCCTGGAAGCGATAGCCGGGTCCGCCCATGCCGGTGCCGGTCGGGTCGCCGCCCTGGATCATGAAGTCGGGAATGACGCGATGGAAGATGGTGCCGTCGAAGAGCTTGTCGCTGGACTTCTTGTTAGTCGAGGGGTGGGTCCACTCCTTGCCGCCCTCGGCTAACTCGATGAAGTTCTTGACAGTGATGGGCGCGTCGGACTCAAAGAGCCGGACGGTGATCTTGCCTTCGGTGGTCGAGAAGACGGCGTAGGTTCCTGTTGCGAGAGTCATGAATACTCCTGTGTTTCAATTGCTAGCTTGTAGCCTTTAGCTTATAGCTTATAGCTAGTAGCTAGAGGCTGATTACGGTTTGGGAGCGGCGACCGGCGCGGGCGGCAGCGGCTGGCCTTCGCGCACGATGGTCACTTTCTTCAGCACCACCGGCGTCAGCGGCTTGTCGTTGCCGTCGCGCTGGACGCGGGCGATGGCCTTGACGACATCGACACTGGCATCGTCACACTGGCCGAAGAGGGTGTAGTGCTGGTTGAGCGAGTCGTAGCCCTGCTCGGTGATAAAGAACTGGCTGCCATTGGTGTTGGGGCCGGAGTTGGCCATGGCCAGGCGACCGGGTTTGTCGAAGTTGAGATTGGGATCGAACTCATCCCTGAAGGCGTAGCCGGGATCGCCCATGCCGGTGCCGGTGGGGTCGCCTCCCTGAATCATAAATTCGGGGATCACGCGATGGAAGATGGTGCCATTGAAGAAGGGCTTGTGGTGCTTCTGATGGGTGGTGGGGTCGGTCCACTCCTGCGTGCCCTCGGCCAAGCCGATGAAGTTGGCCACCGCTTTGGGTGCCTGCTTCTGATAGAACTGGCAGGTGATGCGGCCCATGGAGGTGTCCATTACGACGGTGGGGCCGTTGGGGCGGGTCAAGGCGGCGGCGGTGGCCGCGGGCGCGTCGGGCAGATCGTTCGAGGTTTGGGCGTAGGCCGCAACGGCAAAGGCCGCGGCCAAGGCGGGAACGAGGAGTGTGTGCTGGAGTTTCATAGCAACTCTGAGGATAAATCATGCGGCGGGGGTAAGGCCACCACCTGCGGCGGGCAGCCGCGCTTCGCGCCGGTAGTTCGTGGAATCCCACCCTTCGCCAAATGCGCGAAGGATGGGTCATCCATATCTGTAAACCTGATGCGAGCGAAAAGCGAACGGTTGCCCCACCGCAGGTGGTCAGCAGGCTTTCTTGCAGCGGGCCATGATGGCGGTGTGGAGGCGGTCGCGCAGGCTGGTGGGCAGCTCGTAGATCTCGTGAGAGCGATAGATTTCGATGGTCTTGCGAGTGGTGTTGAAGATGACTTCGCAGTGCGTGCAGCGGCCCCGGTGGGTTTCGAGTTCGGCGCGCACCTCTGCGGTTACCGAGTCGTCGATCAGGTCGTCGAGATGGGCGAGAAACTCTTTGCAGGTCACTTTCCAACCCCCGTTTCCTTGATCGCTTTTTTCCTGTGGAAGTAGCGGCTCAGGCGCTCGCGCAGTTGCAATCTGGCGCGCAACAGACGCGATTTCACGGCGGGAATGCTCAGCCCCAGCGTCTCCGCCGTCTCCTCGGTCGAAAGTCCTTCCACATCCCGCAGCACAAACACGATACGAAACCCCTGAGGCAGCCCTTGAATGGTTTTTCGGAGAATTTCGCCCAACTCGGCCTGGTTGTAATTCTGCTCCGGGTCGGGCGCCCAGTCGGCCAGATCGCGGGGCACGCTGCCCTCTTCGGTCTCAATGTCCTCGTCAATCGAAACCATCTTGCCGGTGCGCCGCTTGCGCAGCCGCATCAGGCTTTCGTTGACTGCAATCCGCACCAGCCAGGTATAAAACTTTGAATTTCCCTGAAACTGCTCGAGCTTTTCATACGCCTTCAGGAAGGCGTCCTGCATAACGTCCTCGGCATCCTCGCGATTCTGGGTGATGTGCTGGGCGATGCGAAAGAGCTGGCGCTCGTACTTGCGGACCAGCAGATCGTAGGCCGAGAGATCACCGCCGCGTACCCTTTCGATCAGGGCTACGTCCGGATGCGGTTCGAGTTCTCCTGCTATCGATTGGATGGTCGGCATGGCGGTTGGTTGCGGAAATCCTTTGGGCCCATGGGGTGTTTGCGTTTGGGTCGCTATAGACGAGTGTAACGGACGGCGGGGTTGGGAGCCAAACAGTGAGATTGCGGCTCTCGTGATTTTCGAAACGGCAGATCCGTCCCACTTTGCGCCCCACGCGGTAACGCCAGTGGTTCCCGTTGGCCGCGCCCAGCGCGAAAGCAGCTTAAAGTGAAGAGATGAGCGTCGCGTCTTCCCCCACTTTCATTCCGCGGCTGGCTACCCGCCGCCTTGTGGTTCTGCTTTCCACTCTGCTGATGGTGCTGCCGTTTGCGGGGCAATCCTCTGGCAGCTCGGCAACCGCGCCGGCTGGCTCGGCTTCCACACCAGCTAAGAAGCCAGCGCCGACGACGAAGAAGCCTGCGCAGGCGGCGAAGAAGCCGGTTGGAAATACGCCCGCCAAGCCCGCCAGAGCGACGGCGAAGAAGTCCGCGAAGCCAGTGAGCAAAACTGGCAAGGCTGCCAAAAAGTCCGTCAGCCCCAAGGTCAAAGCGGCGCGGCGTGCGCACACGGCGCGGATCAAGCTGGCCTTTGTGGCCTCCACCGAGTTGCGCCCGATGGCCCAGCAGTTGGCCACGCTGCGCACGCCGGCGGCGTATGCGGGCGTAACCAAGTACGCGCAGCATCACACTGGCGAGGCAGCGGCGGCGGCTTATCTGGCGCTGGGCCACGCTTACCTGTTGGACAAGCGCTACGGAGAAGCGATTGAAGATTTTCGCCTGGCTCGGAAGGCGGGCGCGGAGCTGGCCGACTACGCCGACTTTCTGGACGCGCGCGCCAACCACGAGGTGGGCAATGAGGGGACAGCCGAGGCGTTGCTGAAGGGCTTTGCTGAACGCTATCCGGAAAGCATTTTTGTTGCCCAGGCGCCGGAGCTGGAAGCCAACACGCTGCTGGCGATGAAGGACGCGGCCGGCGCCGAACGCGTGCTCACAGCCGCGGCCGGCACAGAGGCCGCCAACCGTCCCGGCTATCAGCTTGCGCAGGCCCAGGCGGCATTCACGCTGGGGCGAGAGCAGCAGGCCGAGAGCCTCTTCAAGCGGCTGCTGCTGGCTCATCCGCTCGCATCCGAGGCGGAGATTGCGCGGGCAAAACTCACCGCCATGGGCGCGGAGAGCAGCCTGACCATCGCGGAGTTGCGCAGCCTGGGCGACGCTTACTACAACGCCGGCCATTATCAGGAGGCAGGCGAGCAGTACCGTGCGCTGGCGCGTCATGCGAGCCTCGACGAAGCCAGCCGCGCGGGCTTTGCCGTGGCCGCGGCGGCCTGCGACCTGAAGCTGAAGCTGCTGTCGACGGCCGTAGCCGAAGCGCTGCCCGACACGCCGGACGACAACGGCGCGCGGCGGCTTTATATGTTGATGGAAATGGCCCGCAACCGCGGCGATTTGGACGAACAGCGGCGCATCGTGGCCGAAATGCAGTCGCGCTTCCCGCAGAGTTCGTGGCTGGCCGAGGCGCTCTACGACACTGGCAATACGTACCTGCTGCGGCGCGAGTATCCGGCGGCGGTTGAGTATTACAGCGATCTGGCCACGCGCTTTCCTGACAGCAAACACGCATCAGCGGCGCATTGGAAGGCCGCCTGGCTGAGTTACCGACAAGGGCTCTATACCGAGGCGGCGCGCCTCTTCGACGAGCAGATTCAGCTCTATCCCACTGCCCCGGAAGCGGTGAACGCCCTGTACTGGCGCGGACGCCTGTACGAGACGCAGGAGCACAAGCCGGTCCAGGCCGCAGCCAACTATCGCGCCATCATCCGCGCCTACCAGCACTTCTTTTATGCCCAGATGGCGCGGCAACGGCTGGCCGCTCTGGGCAATGCGCAGGCGCAGCCCGACCCGCAGCCGCAACTGGACAGCTTCCAGCCTCCGCCCGTGCCACCGCTCATGGACAGCTTTCCCGCCGACAGCCCGCACCTGGCCAAGGCGCGCCTGCTGGCCAACGCGGGCTTGAACGACTACATTCCCCAGGAGATTGCCGCCGACCCGGATTCAGCCTCCTGGAGCACACTGGCCGAGGCACAGATCTACGCCTCGTATGGCGAGAATTTTCGCGCCATGCGCGCGGTCAAGCGGGCGCTGCCTTACGCCGCCTTCGCCTCCATTAAGTCGATTCCGCTGGTGTACTGGCGCATCCTCTTCCCCGAGCCGTATTGGGATACGATCAAGGCCGAGGCGGCCAAAAACAATCTGGACCCGTATCTTGTCGCCTCGCAGATTCGCCAGGAGTCGGAGTTCAACCCCTCGGCCGTCTCCAAGGCCAATGCCTGCGGGCTGATGCAGTTGCTGCCTTCGGTTGGCAAAACGCTGGCGCGCCAGGAGGGCATGAGCAATTTTCAGAGCTTTCAACTCTTTGACCCAGCCACCAATATTCGTCTTGGAACTCGCTACCTTCGCCAGACACTGAACAAATTCGGCGGTGTAACCGAGTACGCGCTGGCTGCCTACGATGCCGGCGACAGCCGCGTGGAAGACTGGCAGGCCGCCGGGCCCTATCAGGGCATCGACGAGTTTGTCGAATCCATCCCCTTCACCGAGACGCGCGGGTACGTCGAGAGCATCCTGCGCAACATGGAAACCTACAGAGCCATCGACGCGATGGCCGGCGCGCAGGTCAAGGCAGTGGCGGGAGCAGGTAAATAACGGACGGCTTTTCCACACTGAGGGAACCCGCTTCGATACTTCCCGCGCACAATTCCGATTGACTTGCCGGCTGGCGGCCAGCGACACTGTTTTGAATCGGAGGCGTCCTCAGCCTTCGTGATGCCATTCGCAGCCTGCTGTTGTTGCACAACAGGGCCAGCCGCGACGATTAGGCGCAGCCCTGGTTCCTCAACCGACCGGAGGGCGCTATGTCAGCCGATTTGCAGTTTCTGGAAGAATGGATTCCCGAAAGAATGGACCCCGGAACGATTTTCATGCTGGAAAACCATGCGCAGTCGGGCCATGTGCAACGCTCGTTCGTGGCCGTACTCTCCTGCCCGCGTTGCGGAACCATCGGACTGATTACGCGCCGCCAACTGTGCGGCGGCGAGGCGATGATCTGCGGCGGTGACTTCTGCTCGTCCGAGTACCGACTGGAGGGCGAGACCATCCTTTACCGCAATGCCCAATAGACAACAGACAGGGAATCTCAAATTAAGTCAGTGTTTTGAAAGGGCACGACTTCAGTCGTGCCGCAAACGAAGCAAAATCAACGCGGGCTTTAGCCCCTGAGGGAACACTCCGCTGGAACTGGAGCTGTATCAGAGCTTCACTGGATTCATCCGCATTCCGCCTCGGCTGATCGGCCAGCCCCCTCAAGGCTGTAGGAGAAGCGCCTTCAACTTCTCTTCCATTGCATTCAGATCCGTCTCGCCCTGAAACTGCGCGCGGACTACGCCATGGCTGTCGATGAGAAACGTGACCGGCAGCCCGAGTACTCCGCCGTATAACTCCCCGACCTTCTCATTGCCCATCATGACCGGGTAATTCACGCGCAACTTCTTATACAGTTTGCGCGCCAGCTCCGGCTCATCGTCCATGGAGATGCCGATAACCCGCAGGCCGCGCGGGCCATACTGTTTCTGCCACGCAACAAAGCGCGGCATCTCCAGTTGGCAGGGGGCGCACCAGGTAGCCCAGAAGTCCAGCAGCACAACCTTGCCGCGGTAGGCATGAAGGTCCACTCTCTTGCCGTTCAAATCCATGAGAACGATCTCCGGCGCCTGTTTGTGGAGGAGCAATTCAGCCGCGTGCGCGGTGTTCGCGGCTAGGCAAACGCCCACAAGCAGGCAGGCCAGCCTCAAACGGCGCGGCACTGCCGCCCTCATTCTCATGGCAGTCGTTTGGTGGATGTCAGCGTCCCTTCTCAACCGGATAACCCTTTTCCCCCCAATTCGTTCCAAAGTTATCGGCGAGATAGAGCACTTTCACGTTGGTAAAGCCCATCTCCCGCATCTTGGCGAATGCCGGCCCCACGTTCGGGCAGCGATTCCACGGGCAGCATCCGCAATAGAGCACGATGAGCTTTTTCCGTGAAAGGGCGTTCACGCGGTTATGCAGCAGTTGAATTCCCGCCGGCTGAGAACCCGGCCCCGCGTACTCCGTTCCGGGTGGATGAGCCTCCGCGAAAAGAACATGGGAGCCGACTTGCAGCACCAGGGGTTTTTCAGTCCCGCCCGCCTGCAACAAACGGTTGAGAGCTTCCGGCTGGATCAGTTGAGCCTGGGGAATCGAAAAAGCACTCTCCGGCGCGACGCCAGCATTGGGCGGCGCAAACTGCGGGAAAACTACGGGAGATGCGAGCGTGACCAGCATAACGATCATTCCAGAGCCAAGCGTCAGCCTTTTCATGGAATCCTCCGTGATCAGTCTAATCCCACTGAGCCGCTTTTCCTGCGCACCAAGCATTGGATGGAAGCATTGAGCCAATATCCCCGCCAGAGCTGTGGGTTCTCCCGGCCGCAATCACCGGCAAGCGCCGCGCCTCCAAAGGGCAACAGGCGGAGAAGGCCTTCTCTCTGTCTCCTCCAGAGTTTTTACAGTTAGAATTCAAGGAGGTGGAGTATGAACGGTACGATGCATCGGGGGCGGATCTCGCAAAGCGCCCTTGGTTCGTCCGTTCCGATGCCCGGATGGCGAAATTGGCAGACGTAGCGGACTTAAAATCGTCTAGGTCACAGTAAATATATCTAGTAAGTGAATGAAAGTAAATATACTTTACAGATATTCCAAACAAGCGTTATCCTTACACAACTATTCCACATTTTCGCAGTTTTGGGAGAGTTAGGAACTGCCCGCGCATGTCCGAACACCACACCATCCTCGGTGGCAAAGTTCACGTCTACAAGCGCTCGAACAGTTCTAGCTGGCAATGCGCCAGCTATCTAGCCGGAAAGAATCGACGCACAACCACCAAAGAAGACAGCCTCTCGAAGGCAAAAAATATCGCGGAAGACTGGTATTTGCAGCTACGCGGCAAACTCTGCAGCGGTGAGTTGAAAAGCGGCAAACTCTTCCGCGCAGCGGCCGAGTTATACCTGCGCGAATTCGACATCATCACGCAGGGACAACGGAGCTCGACCTATGCGCGCGGGCAGCACGCGCGTACAAATGGCCACCTGGTCCCGTTTTTCGGCAGCATGGTGCTTCCCGAGATCACGGCTGGCAAAGTCAACGAATACCGTATCCATCGGCTTGAAGAAAGCAACGCTATGCGCGGCAAACCGCCAGCGCATAACACCACGCACCAGGAAATCGTTACGTTGCGCCAGATTTTCAAAACGGCTCTGCGGCACGGATGGATCGACCATTTACCAGATCTGTCAGAACCATATCGCTCGTCGCCTAAGATTTCCCATAGAGCATGGTTCTCACCGGAAGAGNNCACGACTATGTTCTGTTCTCCGCGAATACTGGCCTCCGTCCAGACGAGGCGATGCGTCTTCAGTTTCGGGATGTCACGGTGGTCGAAGACGAGGGCAGCGGCCAAACCATCTTAGAGATCGAAGTACGTGGAAAACGAGGCGTTGGCTATTGCAAGAGCACGGCGGGAGCTGTGCACCCGTTCGAGCGGCTGAAGACCCGGACACGACCAAATGGTGGACCGGGAAGGTCAGGCAGCCGCACGGCATCCATTGCCAAGGGGGAGTGGCACGAGCCAGGACCTACCGATCTTCTGTTTCCGAAATGGCCACGCGATTTATTCAACGCAATTCTTGAGGAAGAAAAGCTCCGCACCGACCGCGACGGTAGGCCGCGATCTGCATATAGCCTGCGCCACACGTACATTTGCCTGCGCCTGCTCGAAGGGGCCGACATCTACCAGATCGCCAAGAACTGTCGGACAAGCGTGGAGATGATTGAGAAATACTACGCAGCCCATTTGAAGACATGGCTCGATGCCTCTGCAATCAATATCATGAAGCCACATCCGAAGAAAAAGACTATTCCCAAGAAAGGCCCCCGTCGAATGGAAGGCATACGCTTAGCGGACGAAGCGTAGATCATCGCTACTTGCATTATGATGGGACTGTGGCCAATTTCACGCGGGCGTGGCGAAATGGCAGACGCAGCGGACTTAAGCATTTGAGTGCCCATCGGGAAACCGGCGGCGTAGAACTGCTCAAAGTCGGGGAAACCTGAAATGGCAATCCCGAGCCAAGCCCGGAAGCAATTCCGGGAAGGTGTAGAGACTAGACGGGCAGCACCTAAACCTCGTATGGGGAATGGTGAAGGTATAGTCCAGACCACGAACCCGCCGTTGGCGGGGCGGCGAAAGCCGAAGTGGTATGAAAATCCGCAGGCCGCAAGGCCGTGTGGGTTCAATTCCCTCCGCCCGCACCACACCCGCTTTCCAAGCGGGCCAGGATGGAACCATCCTGGCGTGTTTTGGGACCGGAACCGGCCCGCTTTGGCCCGGCACCGGGCCGGCACCGTAAGGCGTTTGCATACGAACGTATGCAGCGCTCCTCGGGCCTCACCGCTCATACTTGGGATTGTGCCGACACCACTCCCGGAACCCTGCGACTGGGAGGGGCTGACAATGACTGTAGTCAGAAGTTTGTTGCATCTATCCGACATAGGGTTATACTGAGGGAGTCAGAAGATTGTTGCATTTATCTGACACGAGGTTAACTATGTCCACTCCGGCATCCAGCATTCCAGCCGCCATCCGGGATCGCATCTCCGCCCTGGCGCAGCCGCGCGTCTGGACCCCGGAAGACTTCGCCGACCTTGGACCGCGCACCGCAGTCGATCAGGCCCTTCACAGGCTGGTTGCTTCCAGCAAGCTG